>JALRFH010000244.1 GCA_023253715.1 Halieaceae bacterium | reverse complement strand
CACGAAAACGTGGGCGATGGAGATGGGACCTATGGGAGTTCGCGTTAACGCGATCTGTCCGGGCAGTGTCAGCGGCCCACGAATCGATGGTGTTATCGAACGAGATGCGCAAGAGCGAGGCATGACTGCTCAGGCTATCCGCGAAGTCTATCAACGCCAATCATCGATGCGAGTTTTCGTCGATGCAGACGACATTGCCAACACCATTCTGTTTTTGTGCTCGGAGAGCGCGCGATACATCTCAGGGCAAGCACTTGCAGTGGATGGGCACACTGAAGGCTTGTCGAACTGGTTAGAACCCTAGCCACTCGCATCCCCTCTTACGGATTACGAAAGGACAGTTAATTATGAAAGCGGTTTGGTTTGAATCATTTGGGAACGCAAGCGATGTGCTTATCTACGGCGATCAACCCACGCCTTCACCCGGGGCGGGGGAAGTCCTAGTTAAGCTGGCTTACGCTGGCGTCAATCCGTCGGACGTAAAAAAGCGCGCGGGTGCCTTCCCAAACCTGCTTGATGGGGGTTTGGTGATACCGAACAGCGATGGCGCAGGCAAGATCGTTGCCGTGGGTGAAGGTGTTTCGGAATCGCGCGTGGGGGAAACTGTATTCGTGTATCAAGGTCAGTACGGGCGCCAGCTTGGCACCACTGCCCAATATATCGCGATCGACTCGATGCGAGCGCCTAAGCTTCCTGACCAAATCGACCCCGCGGTCGGTGCCTGCATTGGGATTCCCATCATGACGGCACATCGCTGTGTATTCGCCGATGGCGACGTTCAGGATCAGACGCTGTTGATTACCGGCGGCGCGGGTCGCGTTGGCTATTACGCCATTCAATGGGCTAAGAACGCCGGCGCAAAAGTGATTGCGACGGCCAGTAACGACGTGGATCGAGACCTTTGTTTGGATCTTGGGGCAGACGCAGTCGTGAATCATCGCAATGCCGACTGGGGATCTCAAGTATTAGAGCAAACCCAGGGTCAAAAGGTCGACCGAGTCATCGATGTTGAGTTTGGGGCAAACCTTCCAGAGGTGCTTAAATGCATACGCATCGGTGGAACCATTGCCACGTATTCTTCCACCCAAGTTGCGACACCCCAGTTGCCCTTCAGAGACATGATGTTCATGGACTTAACAGTGCGCATGGTCATCGTTTACGCCATGCCAGAGACGGCCAAAGAACAAGCGGTAGCCGACACCTTTAAAGCCCTCAATGAAGGGTGGATGCAGCACCGCATTGCGCACCGTGTACCCATGAGCCAACCGGCCCTGGCCCACGAATTGATCGAACAAGGTGGTTTTGGCGGTTGCGTTGTTATCCAAATCGACGAGAGCAATGGCGATCTTTAGCCGACCTCGACACATTCGTGGAACACTGTGGTCCACTTGGCGGGCATACGCCCGCATTCTTTTACTGCTAGGCCTTGCGAATGGAGCTCAGGCAACAACACTGGTTGCGGATAAAACCTATCAGGGGTTTGAGCACAATGGCATCATCACGTTTCTCGGCATACCCTACGCTGAAGCCGGTCGCTGGCAAGCGCCGTCCTTACTCCCAATATCAGGTTCAGAACACAAGGCTTTAGCCACAGAGTATGGTCCGGCCTGCAGTCAAACCCCACACATTGTCAATTGGTATCGCGGTGTTATCAGTGACTTTGGTGGCGATCCTAATTCATTCCCCATACCCGAATTTTCAGAAAACTGCTTGAATTTAAATATTTGGGCACCAGCGAAACCAAAAGACAAACTACCGATCGTAGTCTACATCCATGGGGGTAGCAATAAAGGTGGCTGGTCTTATGAACCCAACTATATAGGGCAAGCTTTAGCGCAAAAAGAGATCGTTGTCGTCAGCATTAACTATCGCCTCGGGGTTTTAGGCTTCTTTGCGCATCCCAGAATTTCGGACCCAAATTTTGCCTTGCTCGACCAAATCGCCGCACTGAAATGGATTCAGCAACACCTCGCTCAGATTGGCGCTGACATCCATAACGTGACCATTATGGGCGAATCTGCGGGCGCCAATAACATCGATTTTTTGGTCGCATCACCACGAGCACGCGGTTTATTTAACAAAGCAATCCACCAAAGTGCGGGCTGGGCCATTAATGGCCGAGTCGAACTTCAAGCCTCTAAAACACTCGCCTTAAAACTTACCAAGGCTGTGACAGACAACCCCAACAATCTAGAGTCTTTGCGAACCTACCCCGTATCTGATTTGTTGCAGGCCACCCAGCCCATTTATCACGATTACTACTTTGACCCTATTCCGGGCACGCCCAGCTTGCCAAAGCCTGCGCTCGAAGCATTTCAATCGGGCGATTTTAACGCGGTCGATCTGCTGATGGGTTCGAACGCTGACGAGTGGCTTATGTATTTATCAGAAGACCAGACTTTAGATGCTACCGTCGCCGAATTAGTGCCAACACAAAATCGCAATGCCGTCGCAAGCTTACTTGCAACGAAGACGGAACGAGAGGCTCTAGACAGTTTAATCACAGCCCATAACTATGTGTGCCCCTCGCTCGATATTGCACGTTACATCAAGCAGACGGGAGCGCGTACTTGGATGTATTATTTTACGCGCGTGCGAGACGGCGAATTGGCGCGTGAAATGGGGGCCTATCACGGTGCCGAGCTCCCCTATGTGTTTGGTACCCATGACGATTGGCTACCCACATCGGAGGTAGATTTAAGACTCAGCGAGCAGATGATGTCGTATTGGGCAAATTTTATTCGCTCAGGCAACCCCAATAACGCGGAGCTGCAGATCTGGCCTGCGTTTGATGACAATCATAGCACCGCTTTACTGAATCTACCGTACAGTGCAAAAACTCATCCAGAAGCAGAACTGTGCGCTCTGCTGAAATCAAAATAATAAGGATCCTCCATGACGACAAACACGCAAAAGCAGTCTCTGGACCGTTGGACCTTCGCGGCGACGATGTTTTGTATTGTGGGCGTCGCGACGCCTTTGTTGTTTGCACCAGAGGCATCTGCTCGAGTTGTCGAGCAAATCTACGATTATTTGACCACAAATCTTGGTTTACTGTACTTATGGTATGGCATTGCGGCCCTCATCTTTTTGTTATACCTAGGCTTAGGCCCATTTGGCTCAGTGCGCTTAGGAGCCCCCGACAGCAGACCCGAATACAGCACGCTAAGCTGGGTGGCCATGATCTTTTGCAGTGGTGTGGGCGCCGGCATGCTCTACTGGGCTGTTATTGAGTGGGGTTACTATTTAGACTCGCCGCCCTTTGGTATGACACCGCGTTCCACCGAGGCCACAGAATGGGCCGCAACCTACGGCCTATTCCACTGGGGCATTAGCGCTTGGGCCTTTTATTGCTTACCGGCTATCGCTATAGCCTACCCCTACTATCGTCGGCAAATCCCGTATTTACGTTTAAGTACCGCGTGTTTGAAGTACTTACCCAATGGCGTCGAAAGCAAACGCGGGCGCTTCATCGATTTTTTGTATATGCTGAATTTGATTGGCGGTTCTGGCACATCCTTAGGGCTTAGCACACCAATGATGGCGGCGAGCTTTGCCGAACTTAGTGGCTTACCACATACATTTTGGCTTGAAGTCTTTTGCGTCGTATTTTGTATTGCCATTTTTGGTACCAGCGCATGGCTTGGGTTAGACAAGGGCTTTAAACGCCTGTCCGATCTGAATACCTGGCTAGCGTTTACTCTATTGTTTTTTGTGCTTGCCGTTGGGCCAAGCTTGTTCATTTTAAAAGTGGGGACTAATAGCATCGGTTTGGTCTTACAAAACTTTTTACACATGCTGAGCTGGACTGACCCGATCGACAACACCGGTTTTGTCGAGAACTGGACCATTTTTTATTGGGCTTGGTGGGTCGCTTACGGCCCCTTCGTTGGCATCTTTGTCACGCGTATCAGCCACGGCCGAACGATCAAACAAGTGATATTTGGCATGCTGTGCTTTGGTAGCTTGGGTGCGTGGTTATTTTTTATTATTTTTGGTAACTACGCGCTCCACTTAGAATTATCTAACCTTGTGCCCTTGTCAGAATTAATCGCGGCGGGACAAGAGGCGCGCGCTATCACGGAAGTGTTCCTATCCTTGCCACTGGGCAGCTTGGCCTTGGGTGTCTTTTTGGTGGTAGCTGTCATCTTTTTGGCCACAACCTATGATTCGGCCTCTTACACTTTGGCCTCGGTCTCGACCAAACACCTCACGGTAGGTCACCATCCTGCCCGCTATTTGCGCGTCTTTTGGGCCGCAGCTCTGGGCATTATCCCGATTTCACTGATGTTTGTGGAAGGTTCATTGAAGGTAATTTTATCGGCAACGATTATCGTATCGCTACCACTCTTGGTGGTCGGATATTTAATGGGAAGCTCTTTGCTACAACAATTGCGTGAAGACCACCCAGAATCGAGCGCCTAGCTGAGCGAGTGGAGCGGTCTAGCTAAGACAACAATCGGGAACGTTTGAGCGCAAGCACACAAACACCCGCCAACGCATAACTAGCCGCCGCCATAACAAGCACCCTAACAAAATTGACGCCCGAGAATCCCTCGAACGCATTCATGAGCCAGCCGGTCGCTGGGCTAAGTAGCAGTCCCACCAGAGCAGGTAACATAAACCACAGAACCAGCTTTAGGCGCTTACGCAAGCGTCTCGCTGCTTGCTCTTGGTTGATTAAGGTAAGGGTGTAGTAGCTAAACAGCTCTTTATTGCGCTGGGTGTACTGCACGTCTTTTTCCTGAGCGATGATATCTTCAATAGATCGCATGGTAATCACCTCGACTGCTTGCAGCTAAGACGCTGACGAAAAAAGTTACGCATGGCATTGTCGCAAAACCTCCATGGCACGGCTGAGTTTGGATTTCACGGTTCCGGCATTTAGCTGGGTCAACTCAGCAATCTCATCGACACTGTGGTCATACACATATCGCAGGGTGAACAAGGAGCGATGCTCGGGATCTAAAGGCTTGATCAGACGAAAAAACTCGCTACCTCCTTCTTCAAGCTCTGGGGTATACGTGGGCTCGTTCATCGTTTCAAGGCCTGTGTACGCCTGCTCTTTTTTGACCGCGTCGCGAAAGCAGTTAACCGCGATACCCGTAAGCCAATGTTTGTAGCTTTTGGTTCTATCGAAACTGGCTAAATACGTATACGACTTTAAAAAACTTTGCTGTGAAATATCCTCTGCCAAGGCCCGATTACCGGCCGTTAAACGCATACCCAGGCCAAACAAGTAATCGGAGTATCGCTGTATTAAGACCCCATAGTGGTGGCTACCACCGCTAAGGGCCTTGTTTATCAAGTCGATATCCGATTCCATGTTCACTCTGATTCAGGGTTTTGCTTTTTATCGTATATGCCGTAGGCCAAAAAGGCGAGGCCCAGAAGAGCCACCAGAAACCCTGCACTCATAACGATATTGGCTCCAAGCCCCACTTTACCGATCAGCGCTATGCCGATCCCGATACCCGTTAAAATGGCGCCGGTTTTAATATCATTCATGGGTTTTTCCTCTTCCACATAGCCTGGAATGCTTTGCAACAAATCAGGGGTTAGCTCTTGCCCACTGTCGATCAGCTTTTGCAGCGAGGCATGAAACTGCTCGCGCTTTTTGTTACTAAAATTCAGCGCAATCCAAACAATCATTGCGGGCATGCCAAACACAAACACAATGGCAAAAATGGGGATAATACCTTCAAAAAAATTCGTCATAACGTTTCCTCACAGAATCAAATTTAAGCGTTAAAGCGTCTGACCGGTGCTTAAAAGTGCCGCCCGCAGCAAGCCCATCCACACCATTGCAATAGGCAGACCTACAGCCAGAACAATGGCCAAAATAGGCCCTAGTGTATCGAAATTGCAGCGCATAATAGCCTCGATCGCAACGCGTATTTGTGATACTCAATAACTAATACCCGCGCACGCGGCAAAACGTTGCAAAATTTTGTAACAGGGGCTTGAATTATGAACGATGATATCCTGAACGAATAGCCAACACCTAAACTCTGTAGCGTGCGAGCCTCTATAAAATGGCGTAGTTTGTGATGCAGACCTTTTTTATTTATTCATAGTATCGTTTTCTCGGTAATTCGATAGAAAAAAGATTGCCTCCAAGGTGCGTCATTCCTGCCAACGCGCTACCCAAACCACCCCAAAATCCTTTTCCCGGGCGTGAGTACTGAAAAGCATTAATCGTAATTGTTTCAGGAGTTTGGGTCGTCAGGATGCGTATCCCCTTCACAATATCGTGATCGAATTTGATGGTAACGATGTAAAAGTGGCCGGAAGTTCTCTGATCTACGTCCTTAGTCGAAAATTCGTAGCCAGATCTAAACACGCCCCCGCCCTGACTCTCATCAGCGTCGATAAGCAAAAAAGCCATTGTATGCTCCGGCTTTATGCACGGGTTATTGCCAATATAGCTGCCATATTGAGGTGTCTGAGGGCTATTGTTTATAACAATATTCGTGTTGTTACGACCTTGGTTTAAAATTACCGTGTTGCTACCGTTGTCGTCATAGTTTTTGTAATACACTCGATGCCTTTCAAGACAAGAGACATACGTCTGACTCACGGACTCAATCCAATCTCGCTGGTAGCTGCGGTATTGCAAGTAATTATACCGGCCCGCTTCTCGGTTTAGTGTTTGCGATAAATCATTTTGAAACTCGACCAGACGATCACGACCGAGCAAAATAAAGTCTCTGTTAGCTGGAATTTCAAGCTCAGATCTTAATTTAAATACTGATCCCTTTGGGGTTTCGACGACAGGGTCACTTAGACTTGCCGCGGCAACCTGACAACTTCCAGATAATGAACAAACGCAGGCGAGCACAAGCCGAATAGGAGTTAATGCTGTAGTCATTTACTTCAATCCTCCGTGCGTACCCGCCTCACCATACCTCATCAACAAAACGAAACCAATCTTCAAAGCCTGTCGGCAAAACATACATAGCAGTTAGACGTCTCGCTAATTGGGCTCGCTCTCACCAATAAACTGCTTGCTCCAAATGCTATTTTCAATAGCTTTACGTTTTTGCGCAGGGCTTTCAAGGAAATAGAATCTTCACGTTATTAACACAACGGGGAACCAAAATGAAAAATTGTTAACTTTACAAAGCGAGAGCGCTTGTTATGGTTAAGACGCATCATGTGACTCAACTTCGTTGAGTGGCCAGACCTTAAAACAGGAGCAACCGATATGAGCAAATACGCTTTGATGATCCTCGCATTACTCTCACCGACTGCACTCGCCAGCTACTCATCCAGTGTGGATAGCAGGGGCTGCTGGGACGGGCTTACCAATAACGGCAGTGACTGCCTAGTCGTTCAGAATACGAGCTGGGGTGGCTCGGATGGAAATCGTTTTAAAGTTACCTACTATAATCAGTGTAACGAACGCATTTATGCTAGCTTCTGCAACGAAAAGACCAACGGCCCAGACGATTGTGGCGCTAGCGGTATCCGGGGTTACAGCACCAAGTCGTGGACCACGTACAACGCCAGCGGACGATACTCTTACGAATGGGTTGGTTCGGTAAAATCTTCCGCTGACTGGGTTTGCAACGACTGAGCAATAATATAATCCGGTTCGGTTCTAATCCCGGAACCTGACTGCTGCACTAGGCACGCGGACTAAGTTCAGTACCTCCACTCATCCGGTGCCAGTGCCACACGCGCCGCGAACCTTTATCGTTCAAGGCACTATACTTTTGCGGCCTGCCGGTAGGGTTTAAGGCTCATAACGGCTAGCGCTAGTGCGGGCGGGAACACCAAGGCCGGCAACAGAGCCAAGGACGCATTAAGCGCTGCATCATCGGCAAATACAAAGTCTGTGAGTATAGCGACCGCACTAGGCCCAAAGGCCAAGCCAAACAGATTGGTGAAGAACAGCAGCACCGCTGAGGCCTGCGCGCGCATAGCATTGGGCGTGACCAGTGCTACGGCAGTGACACCTACGCCGAAATAGGAATTTAAAAACAAGACTATCGCCCATGAGGTCATGATTGCGATATCCGCGTGACCCGATAGAGGCCCATACGCCACTGGGATACCCCAAAACACGCAGACGAACAGGATAATTCGTAAAGGCGCATCAATTACCCCTCGTTGCATCAACCACGAGCACACCCAGCCTCCAGCCAAGGTGCCAATACTGCCCGAAATAATAAATACCGTTCCAAACTGGGTGCCCGCCACACTTCGATCCACACCGTAAATGCGTATGAGCATTTCGGGGTACCAAGCCATAACGCCGTAGCCGACCACCGACATGAGCGACATCGATCCAATAATGCCTACGTACAGCCGCGCATTAGATTTAAAGAAAGCCCAGACCTCACTCAACGGAAGTCCTGTACTCGCAGGCGTTAGCTCGCTCTGTTTACGCGGAGGCTCTGGCAATAGTTTAAGCGCTAAGGCGACCACGAACCCCGGCAAGCCAACGGCGATGAAAGTGAGCTGCCACGCCTTGATTTCACCCAAAAAGCCAGCCTGAATGGGCTCGAAGGCCACAAAGTATTCGTAAATTGCACCACCGAGTATATAGGCTAAACCGCCTCCCAAGGTAATACCCAGACTGTAAACTGCGGTTGCTTTGGGCAACTTTTCGGGGGAGTAAATGTCTGAGAAAATCGAGAATGCAGCGGGGGACAAGGCGGCCTCGCCTACCCCAACCCCCATGCGGGCTACAAATAGCGTTCCAAAATTTTTGACTAAGCCACAGGCAACCGTCATAGCCGACCACACCGCGATGCCGATAGATATGATATTGAGCCTCGGATATCGGTCTGCTAAGCGTGCGATCGGCAGCCCCAAAGCAATATAAAACATCGAAAACGCAAAGCCGTGCAGCAAGCTGTACTGGAAGTCGCTGATATCGAAATCTTGCCGAATGGGGCCGATCAGCACCGCCATGACGTTGCGGTCGATGAAGCTTAAGATGTAGGCGAGCAACAACAACAGCAAGGCTGTGTTTGCTTGTTTCGAGCTGTAGGTAGCGACAGTCACGGGTACTTCCTAATTTATTGTTTTATTGAACGGTTGCAGACCGAAGGTGTACTCACTTTTCCAAAAAAAAGGGGTACTCGAGGTACCCCATACGCCATGGCTCACAACTCATGACTGACTTTTAGATACAAAAGTCGGCCTCGTGGATCGTGCGTCTGTACATCAAAACCAATAAAGGTTGTTACCGAGGGTGGCTCCTCGTCTAGCAGATTTACCGCGCCTAGCGTCAACTCAGTTTTTTGCTCCGCGCCAAGCGCATAGCTGTAACGCGCGTCGACCGTATCAAACGCATCAATGCCATTTCCGGTGGCGTCATCGGTATAGCTATCGATATGACGGGCAAACACTGTCGCTCTGTGGCGGTCTAACTGCCAGTCAAGCGAGATATTGCCGCGCAACTCCGGCACGGGTCTGGCAAAATTATTGGCATTACGGCTACCCAGGGCATCGATCGTCGCTCCGCCACTCGGTTGAATGTCGTAGGTCAATACTTTCGAAATATCCGCGCTCAACGAGAGCGTATCGCTTAAACGCCATGCCAAAGCCAGGTCTATACCATCGGTTTCAAGTGACGGCGCATTAACGAAGTCACTATTAATTTGCGATATAAAACCGAATGTGCCGGGGCCAGAGCCTGCTCTAACGACCTTGTTCAGTGCTTCGGTATTCGAGAGTCCCGCCAGAAAATCAGCTGAGGCTTGGTTAACTAAGCCCTGAGCACTCTCCTTGACGATCAGATCAGTGTAGTCAAAACGCCAATAATCGACATCAATAGACATTGCTTCGCTCGGCCTGAAACTCAGCCCTACGTTAAACACATCGGCTTCCTCAGGCTCTAAATCGGGGTTTCCAGAAGTATTAATGGTTCGGAATAAGCCGTTCAAGCCGTTAATCGAATCATTAATGACAGCATTGGCCCCTAAACGGCCCGAAGACTGTAGCAGTGTCGCAACCCTAAAGGCAGTGCTGTACGAAGCGCGCACGCTAACCGCCTCGGAGGGCATCCAGAGCAGACCAATTTTGGGGTCAATGCTATTGAGCCCACTGCCGTAATCCTCGTAGCGGGCCGCCAACTGCAGCTCCATGTTGCCGGTAAGTGGGATACTTGCCTCTGCAAAGAGAGAGTAAACATCTCGTGAGGTCGTGAAGTCGTCGCCACCGGGCAGCGTGTAAAAGTCGTCAGCGTTTAAAAAGTCATCCAAATCGACGCTTAACTCTTCGTCTCGATACTGCGCACCAAACGCCACACCGATAGCACCATATTGTGTCGAACCGAGCTCACCACTTAAGATCGCCTCAACCGACAAAAGCGAGGACTCGCCGTATTGCCAAGAGCTTTGCAATACGTAGTCGATTAACGACACCGAATTTACCGCGCTTGATACCCCAATCAACGAAAACGTCTCGGTGCCCGACCGACCACCTTGACCAGCCAAGGCTGCCTGCAGCCGAGAAATTACCGTGTCGCCATTGCCGACGTCTGCTTCGTTTTTACTGTAGCTGAGAGCTGTATCTAACACCCAACCCGCGCTTAAATCGTGTTCTAGCTCTAGCGAAAAACGGGTCGTCGTATACTCATAAGGCATCAGTGTAGGAGAGCCCTCTGGCCCTAAGACTCGACCAAAAAACGTGGCGTTTTCACCGAAAGGATTGCTTGGATCAGTTGCAGCGAGGACCGGAAACGCGCGCAGAATCGGATACGAGGGAGTAGCTCGAGTAACACCCTCATTGTTAGCGTAGCCAAACTCCGCGTACAGCTCGGTACTGTCAGATAAACGATACGTCAAATTACCGGCTAGATTGAGGCGCTCCTCTTCGGGCATTAGGTCGAAGAAGGGGGTAATATCCATACCACAAAACAGCCCCCCAAATCGGACGAAAGTGCCATTCGCACCGCACGCTGGATCTGCTACGAAACCCGTGCTGATCGAGAAAGCCCCCGGGTTACCCAAAGACGATAAGGCAGTTCCGTCGGCCCAGCTGCGATCGCCCGCCTCCATGGCACTGCGGTCAAAGAAGGAGGCACCGATCACCAAGTTGCCGCGATCCAACGCCCTACCGAACATCATTTGAATATGCGACTCATCGTAGTTGCCATTGCCGTCATCTGTTTGATACTCGGCATCAAACTTCAAGCCTTCGTAATTCTTATGGGTAATAAAATTTGCAACACCCGCGACCGCATCTGATCCGTATGTCGCCGAGGCGCCATCTTTAAGGATGTCTATTCGGTCAATCATTATCATCGGCACCAGGGAATTGGTGTCGACGAACGAGGCACCATCATCCTGCTTTGCGACTGCAGATAATGTTTGCCTGCGGCCATTGATTAAAACCAGCGTCGAACCCAACCCGAGTCCACGCAAGTTAATTTGGGCTGTTCCCGCCGTCTGCGGTTGATTCAAGCCGCTGACGTTGAGCTCTGAGCCCGTATTGATGGTTAGGTTACGAATGATGTCGGTGACATCCTTGGCACCTTGTATCGCGATATCATCCGCGCCTATAGACTGAAGCGGTGAGATAGAGAACTGTTGATCAGTGCGTCTTATGTGCGTCCCTGTGACCACGACTTCTTCCATTTGCTCGGTTGTATCCACCGGTTGAGCGTTTACTCCACCGGTAGCGCCAATCCCAAGCAAAGCGCTCAGTACAGTGGCTATCGTTCGCCTTGCAGGTATTTGATTATTCATTGTGGATCTCCCGTGCGTCTTATCGACTCTTATTATGACGTTGCCTTTGTCACTTAAAGACGCTACTAAACCCGAGTCTTCAAGCAACTTATCGAGCGCTTCGTCTACGGTAAAACGACCCTGAACGGCGGCGGTGGTAAAACCACTTACCGCGTCGTATTGATACAGCAATATTTGATCGCTAACCCTAGCGAACTCCGCCAGCCCCTTTGCGGCGGGCTGCTGTTTCAGATCAAAGTCTAGAGTCTTTTGCATAAGATCTGAACCGACAGCCACGGCAGGCACCAGCGACACACACGCCAATAAGCACGCTAATACAACACCAGCGTTTATTGCGACGTGATAGACGCTCTTGATTGAATCAGACAATCTGGACACGGAAATCCCTAGGTTAATAAAGTATTAAGCGTAAAGATTTAAACATTGAGGGGCAAGGCATGAGCAATGATATCAAGACGCGCTGTACGCTCTGTTATTGCTCTATGTCTTTAGCCGCCAACTCAATTTTGCTAGGCGTTACCGACGTTGCGGCAATACCAAACCCATGCTCGAGGATGTCGAGCAGGGTTGCCAGCTCTCCGGTTTTGAATCGTCCCCCAATGGGTATCGCTTTTATACGATCATCAATAATGACCAATTGCTGAGCATTGTAACGGTTGACTTCCGCTATAGCCTCTTGCAACGACTCCCCTTGGAATACTATTTCACCCTGCTGCCAAGCCAATTTTGCCGCCATTTGGTCTGGCAACACCGGCGCAATTGAGGGGACGTCTTGCAAGCCGAGCTCTGCCTGCTCGCCCGCTGACACACGGTTACCCGACGCTTTGGGATCACCAGATGCCGCAATAATCCACTGATCGCTCGACTCTACTGAAGACGCGGTGTCTGCTACCTTATCGACGCCAACAATACCATGGGTGACCGTTAACTCGACGGATTCGTCGTTAAGTCGCACATTGAAGGCTGTGCCGATAGCGCGCAGAACATGCTCTCGGGCTCGCACCAGGAACGGACGTGACGCATCGGGAGCCACATCAAATTGAGCTTCGCCATACTGCAAGATTAACGCCCGAGAATCGTCAGAGTAGCGCAAGTCTACCCGGCTCCTGCTATTGAGCTTAACCACTGAGCCGTCTTCTAGATGAAAGTCTCTGCTCTCACCCATCTCCGTGGTCAGGCTTGACAAAACTATCGACTCAGAGGGCTTTACTTGATCAGTAACATCAACAAAAGGCAGCACAAGCAAACTCGCCACAACCGCAGCAGCACACCCCGTCGCAATCTTTGTTCGCGACTCGGACCATAAACCACTGGCCCTTTCCAAGGCTCGTTTAACAAATGAAGGTCTAATTCCCTGCAATGGAAACAAGGGCGCCAGAACGCCTAATACGGCCAAGTCGTCAGTAAGCTTCGCAGCGTCGTAGAACGCTTTTGCATGCCGCGGGTCTTTATTTAACCAAACTTGAAGCGAAGTATGTTCTGTGCGGCTTAACTGCCCCGCCTCGAGTCGCGCAAACCAGCGAGCTGCCTCTGCACGAATCGAGCGCAGCGATTCTCCTTTGGCTTTTGGAAACGGAATAATATCAGGCACGTCGCACCCCCGAACTTGCATCAGCGCTTGTCTGTGCGTCGCTCTTCGCTGCTCCATTCATAAAATCACGCACACGCACCAATCCTTGCGCAACGTGGTATTCAACCGTTTTCTCTGTCACCTTTAAGTAGGCCGCTATTTCCTTCTGGGTATACCCATACACATGTTTTAACGTGAACACCTTGCGACACTGTGTGGGTAGTGTCTCTACAGCCTCACAATAGAGCTTAAATTTTCGGTCGGAATCTAATCCGGCCTCTGAGTTGCCTGAGCCATAAGCCGACTCATCCGCCAAATCCTCGGGCAGTTCGATGAATTGTCGGGCACCGGCGGTGCGCAGGTAGTTTAGCGCCAAATTTCTGGCCGCAACAGATACATAAGCCTCGGGATTTTGTATAGACGCTGTTTTTTCACGTTCAAGAGACTTTAAATAGGCCTCTTGTACGACGTCTTCGACATCAACGGGGTTGTCGACAAAGCGTCGCACGGCACGCGCCAACTTACCTTGAAGTTCCTGATAGAGCATGGAGAACTTATCCATATGGCCTTGGGCTACCCCCCTTATGAAAGATCGCGCAACTGGTAATGACACAGTACGCGCGTTTATCCCTAGGTGGCTCCTGTGCAGTAGTCACCAAACATTGTAATGCAATCGTCATGAGCCAAAAAATCAAGCGAGAAAAGCCTACGGATTCACCCAAATCGGCGAGGTATACGCACGCTCTTGATGCACTCGCTGAGCCTCTTTTGGATGATCAACACCCAGCGTAGCCTCATCATAAGCCGTCCAGCGAGGAGTGGGAATCTCAAGAACCCGCACGTAGTAAAACGCGCGCTCGCTGGACTGATACTCAGGGTCTGACCAAAGGGTGCTTAAATACTCAGCACCCACCGTATTGGTATAAGAACTGGATTGAAGGTTTACTGTGCTTTGCACAGGCTCCAGACGGCCGTTTACGATCTGTCGATCGCCACCCCAAACCACATCAAACACCTTTTCGTGCAATTGCCCGCTCGCGTCTAACCACCCTTTAACGATCTGAATACGGTCAAGATTGGCGCCTGCGGGGTCTTTTTGTACCGCCACATAAAACATGGGACGCTGATCATCTTTGGCTTGTAACTCGCCGCCCATGGGTACGCCCTGCTCGTACAAATAGGCAATACCGTTTGCTTGAGCCACTTTATCGGAGTCTAAGTCCCAACCGCCAAAAAAGCGCACGCTTATTCTGGGGCCCGTGGTGGCATAGACCTCTTTGCGCTGCACAGCATCGAATATAGCCTCGCGGGTGTTTTCTGTGGCCCACACAGCTGCGTAGCCCGAGGCGACTTGCTCCCAAGCTTGAATCACCAAGTCGTTGGGACCAACCGTTTGGTCGTTCCAGTCTTGATGATCCGCAATGGAGCCCTCGGCTCGAATAATCATAAAGGGGCCGGCATTGCGCTTGGGTGAACCCGGGTGATAATTGGCCGCCTTACCCCAGAAATTATTGTCGTCGGCCGTTGCCAAACTCGTGTGCGCGTCGGTCGAGCCAATCATGCCGAACTGATAAGGGTTAGCGCCGACCTGTTCGTCGATTTGCAAACCCAGCTTTAAAGCCGAACGCGCGTATTCGTACTGCAACATGTTGTTACTTTTTTGCTTATTGCCGCCTAGGTTACCCTTATCCCAGGTGCCGTAATCGGCGAACTCGTCGTCGGGTGACAGCCACGGATGTGTCTCGCTGTCGCCTTTAATTTGGGTTACTTCCACAACCGGTTCCCAGCGCGCACGAGCATTGGCGTAATCTTTGGTCATGGCGCTGCCATCGTACTGCGTTAGCGCAAACATACGGCCATTACTGACGTTGCCGTTGTGCGGAATGGCCAAAGCTTTGCCGCCCGTCGTTTGCTCGTAGCTGTCCATGTACTGCCACAAATCGCGGGGGTCGTGACTTTCTAAAATCGAATAGGGCTTAACTTGGCTTGTGCGCGCTTTGCCATCGCGAAACATCACGACGCGGTGCAAGTTGTCGCCACCGGGCATGGACGTCCACTCAAACCCAGCAATGGCGCTGAACGTGCCGGGGTCATTGGCTCGCTCGGCCATTTGAATGCTCTGCTGCCAGGCGTCTTCTCGAATCAGGGCGGTATCGTCTTTCGCGTCTTCGGTCATATTGGCCATATTCATAATGGCGGTAAAAAAATCTTGGGCGAGCTGGCCGACGACCTTCATCATGTCGCGCTCGCGATTGACTTTCAGCGCGCCTAAATACGCCGAGTGGTCGGACACCACCAAAAAGTCGAGCGGACGGTCAAGCTGTGCACTGACTCCCGGACTGACCTCGACGACTTGCCCTTTCGCGAAAGCATACGCTTTTGACGGCGGCAAATCGGTATTGCCGATGATGTTGGCATCGGCCGAGAACGAAGAATGCAAGTGGGTATCGCCCCAGTAGACCTGGCTTGGATAATCATTGCTCGCACCGACGGCCTGCGCCAAGACGAGTCCCATACCCAATATCGCGTTCTTAACTAGGGGCTTGTGCGTCCCGAACATACCCAGACTCCTTGCTTATTATGCGGTAATCGTAAACTAGCAGATGCCGAATATGAATAAACTGAGCATAAAGCGAATAAGCCTTTTAGACGAAGACATGTCTCTTGGATTGTCTTGATTGCCTATTAGCTGCCCGCTCTGGACGTTTGAGATAGTTCTTAAATGACTCGGGTAACGGTACACTGAGGTAACACCGAATCGTCAAGGAGTCTGGCAAAAATGAACGCAGCTAACATCCGATATGGAGTCGAGAACCGTATTGCGACCCTGACGCTTGATCGCACAGAGGCCCGAAATGCCCTAACCCTAGGCATGATGTCTGGCCTTGCGGAGGCGGCGCGCACAGTCAGTCGAGATACTGATATTTATGCGGTCATTATCCGGGGGGCTGGTGACTATTTTTCGGTGGGTGCTGACTTATCGCAACTGAACGTTGGCGATGTACCTCAATCTTTACTCGAACAACGTCAGACCGCGGAATTGGGCGGCGAACTCATTAAAGCCATCGCCGACATTCGCCAACCCACTATCTGCGCTATCCAAGGGATAGCCACGGGTGGAGGCGCCTGTATTGCTGCTGCCTGCGATTTTCGAATTGCTACCAGCAGCGCCCGCATTGGCTATGGCGAAGTCAAGTTGGGTATGAACCTCATGTGGCAAGCCATTCCGTATGCGGTTGAATTAATTGGGCCTGCTCGAGCCAAACGCATGATTATGTCAGGCAACCTGTTCTTGGCCGAGCAGCTGTTGGCTTGGGGCTTCTTAGATGAGGTATGTGCACCCGAGGACCTCGACTGCACCGTACAGACTTGGGCAGAAGAGTATGCTGCCCTGCCCCCTGTTGCCGTGCAAATGATCAAGCGCAGCATTAATCGATACTCTAACCCCCTGGGGGATGCCATTATGCACATGGACTCAGACCAGTGGCTGTTAACCACGCAAAGCGAAGATTTTGGCGAAGCCATCGACGCTTTTTTGAGCAAGCGCAAACCGCAATTTAAAGGCAACTAAACGCACGTTGGGGTGCTGAAAATCTAGCGATATAGGCAAGAACCACAAGAATTAGCCGGCTTGCGGTGCCCCAATCAACCTTACACCATGCGCACTAAGAAATTTTCACAAAAAAATAGGGGGTTTTTAACCTAGCGGTGTCTTAATTGAGATAAGCTGACAACGGGTTCGGTGCAACCAAATGCCCGAGGGTAAAATTTATGCCTAATCGAGATACGCCAATTTCTCCCATCACGCGCGCTTTTCTCGCAGGCAAGGCCGCTTTAATGCGCTACGTAGGCCGATTGAACAACACGGTCGACATTGAGGACGTGGTTCAAGAGGCCTATCTAAGGGCGTTCAAAAAAGAACACTCGGCCCCTATTGAGAACCCTAATGCCTATCTGTTTGAAGTTGCCAAAAATGTAACGTTAAATATTGCCCGTTCGGCCAGTCGTCGGCCGACTGACTACCTTGATGACGTAGATACAATAGACGCGACTGTATCCGCTAACAATTTGTACGATGAATTGGAGGCAGAAGAACTTATCGGCCTTCATTGCGCAGCGATCGCAACTTTACCTAAACGTTGTCGTGAAGTGTATGCATTAAAAAAAATCTACGGCTATAGCCGCTCAGAGATCAGTGCCAAGTTGGGTATATCAATCAGTACTGTCGAAGGTCACCTAACCAAAGGCTACGCACACTGCGACGACTATCTGCGTCGCAAACTAGCAGCGAACCTGTCCAGTACCCGAGTACCCACTAGCTCGACAAATCGGAGGACACCCTAACGTGAGCAATATTCACCGATTCAACAATCGCGATGTCATTCGACGCGAAGCTCGCGACTGGGTTCTTAAATTTAACCAAGAACGTCAGCCCTCAGCTAGAGAGATTGAAGCTCTGAAATTGTGGGTTCATCAAAGTCCTGAGCACCTACGGCAGCTGAAAGAGGCGGAGGCAAATTGGTGCGATGCAGACTTACTGGCAATACTAAAAGTATCCGTCGATCGCAAAAAGTCAGCTCGCCGTCGAACCTGGCTCGCATCGGGGGTTGTGGCGGCGGCGTGTACCGTCGTTTTATTAATTTTCAGCCCCTTCGGGGCGCTGAAACAATGGAACAGTGACCCGTCATATTTCGAAACAAGAATTGGAGAGGTGCGAACCATCGCCCTACAAGACGGCTCTATCGTTCAGCTCGATACTAACTCGGCAATATCAGTGCGTTACACAGAGCATGAAAGACACATAGATCTTGTGCAAGGAAAAGCCTATTTTGATGTCGAAACAGACCCCCAGAAGCCTTTCGAGGTCTACACACTATTCGGCAAAGTTAAAGCTGTTGGGACCGCCTTTGCGGTTTACCTAAGTGCTCAAGATATGACCGTTACCGTTGAAGAAGGACGTGTCGAGTTGTCGCAAAATCTTACTCGTGAATCTTCGTTATCAAGTGACTCCGCCAATCAAGGCATCTCCGATTCGCCGAACTCTCAAGACACATTCTTATCGCTTGGCCAAGGTGAAAAAGCGATCTATGCACCAAATACCCAAGCTAAGCATAAACTGCTTTCTGGCGATTTAGCACGGAATCTAGCTTGGCGGCGCGGTGTGCTTATTTTCGCAGGCGAGCCACTAGAACAAGTTGTCGACGAGATAAGCCGCTATACCTCGGTCAAAATTGATATCGTCAACCCGGAGCTTAAGACCCTGGAAGTGGGCGGGAGGTTCGAAACCGGAGAGCTAGAAGCATTGCTTGACGTACTCGAAGTAGGATTTGGGGTTAACGTCAGTCACGTCGACCCCAAGCTCATAGAATTGCGCTAAGGCAACTTAAACATCATAAAAATAAATCAGGGGTTATTTAATGCAGCAGTGTCTTACTTGGTGTGAGACCCCAAAACAAACGCAGAGGATCCTAGGGTTTTCGCGGTTATGTCGGGCATTCGCGCTAAGCCTTATCCCACTGTTTCTGGCTTGTCCGGTTAACAGTAAGGAGAAGGCGGAGCCCGAGAGACGTTATGTGGTAAACATTCCTAGGCAAAATTTAGCGGATGCACTCAATAACCTCTCGGAACAGACTCAACAGCTGCTGCTATTTCCATATCAAATAGCCAGTACTCTCGAGTCAACGGCGGTTAGCGGCGAATATACCTTGCACGATGTTATGGCAAAAATGCTGGAGGGAACGGGCTACACTGGGGGGCTCACTAAAAAAGGCGTGTTAATGATTTTGTTGTCGAAATCAGACGCACAATCCCCAATAACGATAAAAAGTGAGCCAAACATGCAATCATCAAAACAATCGTCATTAAGAGGTTTTTTTGCCTCCGTATTGGGCGCCTTCACAGCGTCTACCACCATCGTGGCCAGCGCTGAAATTGGCGCAAATACAATTGAAGAAGTTATCGTCACCGCTGAGCGTAAAGAAGCGAGTGTTCAGAAAACGCCCATCGCGATGTCTGTATTCACCAGCGACCAAATTGAGCGAGACCAACTGTTAGACACTCGTGATCTGGCCCGATTATCGCCCAGTTTAACGTTCAATCAGGCGCTAGCGGGCTCTCAAATCTACATCCGTGGCGTTGGACAAGGCAACCCGATTACAGGAAACAATCCAGGCGTAGCATTACATATTGATGGCGTTTATTTAGGGCACCCCTACACCAATAATGCATCGTTCTATGACGCGGAACGATTCGAGGTTTTGCGAGGGCCCCAAGGCACTCTATATGGCCGTAACAGCACCGGGGGAAGCATTAACATCATTACTAAATCGCCGGTTATGGAGCCTGAACTGCGGACCACGTTTGGCGTCGGTTCGCATGGTCGCACATGGCTGAAAGCCGCCGGTAATATGGTCTTGACCGAAGATCTTTTGGCTATTCGCGGAAGTGCTGTCATTGACAGTCGAGATGGGTATGTCGACAACCTAACAACGGGCGAGGAGCCCGATGATAGAGATTTGAAAGCGTTTAATGTCGCCACGCTTTATACACCCTCCGATACACTCACCGTGTTACTCAAAGGTGACTATCAAAAGGATGAGCGACTCGAAAAACCCATTTCTCACTTAAAATCGGTACCGGGATCGGGTATTGACCCGACATTATTTGGCGCTCAAACCTCAAACAATGATGCGAGTAAGGTTTACAATGACTCAGATAGATTCCGAGAAGACACCTTTTGGGGCGCTAATGCAACTTTGATCTGGGACTTAGGGACAGCGACCGTAAAATCGATTACGGCCTACCGAGAATCTGACAATTTAGGTAACCCCGGCGACAACGACGGAACCAGTTTTCCAGTGCTTTCAATCGAGTCAGATACCGTCGCCGACGAATTAACACAAGAGATCACCGTGTCAGGTACCGCGCGTGATGATCGTTTAGAGTGGATCACTGGCCTCAACTACTACAAAGATGACGTGACAACAGTATCACTGTCGGTGCTACCTTTCTTGACCAATTTGCTGCCCCCAGTTCCCAGTGTTACAGCGATTGATGGCTCCTCGGTTTCCCTCGCGGCACTCGCAGCGAGCTATAATGAGGAACTGACATCTAAAAGCTTATTCGCACAATTTAACTACGCGGCCACTGACTCGCTGCGACTGACCTTGGGCGCACGTTATACCCAAGATAAGAAAACTAAACTCCAAACCGTGCGTTCGAACATTACGCCCCCTGCAAGTCAGTGCGAGTCTTTAAGCGAAAGTAATGATTGGAGCGCCGCAACATGGAAACTCGGTGCCGATTTAACCCCCAATGAAAACACCATGTTTTACGGCAGTATATCGACAGGGTTTAAAGCTGGCGGATTCAACTCTGGTGCGTGTAACGATGATTATGACGAGGAGAAAATCACCGCCTACGAAGTAGGTTTCAAAAGCCGTCTCTTAAATGAGAGACTTATGCTCAATGGATCGCTGTTTTTCTATGATTACAGCGACCTTCAGGTCCGAGCGTTTCAAGGCGCCGTGTTGCAGATTGCTAATGCGGGCGAATCAGAGATATCTGGGTTCGAAATTGACCTGCTTTACCAGCCAAACAACAGCTGGCGTTTTGACGCTGGAATTGCCTATTTAGACGCTGAATTCACCAAAGCTCTTCTAGACGACGCTATGGTACCGGGTATCAACCCGGAGGATGTGTCGGGTAACCGTATGGAACGCGCACCAGAGCTGAAGTACAGCCTAGGTGCGCAGTACACTCATGGCAATGTTGACTATCGGTACGAGCTTTCGTATTCCGATGACATGTATGTTGATTCATTTGAAAACGATTTCGCAAAAATCGACTCTCATACAGAACAAAACCTTCGTGTGATTTGGCGTCCAAATGGCAGTAATAAGCTATCTCTCCAAGCCTTCGTTGAGAATCTAACTAATGAAGAGTACGCAGACTACCTTATCCCCACATCATTTGTAGGGGGGGTGGCCGGTTCGTATGCCCCCCCAAGAACTTGGGGTCTACTGGTCAATTGGGATCTTCTGTGATTTTGAAAAGCGCTGGCACTCCTGTGTCAGCGCTTTTCTCAAACCCTATGGCCTTGGAGCACCAGTTTCATGAGGATTTACGCTCAACTTTATCTACTCGCCCTCTACCTAGTTTTCAGTGCGGGGGTTACGCATACGCAACCCTCATCGCCGCCCCGACAAGTGTTTAACCACAGCGACTACGAGACTAGGTTAGATTACACCGATAATCGATTGTGGCTGGCGCTACCAGACACATACACCCCTGCGCAGCTGAATCCTGGGAACGTGTTGGATCAATCACCAAGCTCTGCACCGGCCGTCGACGTCTTTTATGTTCATCCAACCACTTACCTCAGCAACGCTAGCTGGATCGACCCTTTAAATGAGCTGTCGGCAACCCATGAAAATAAGCGCTGGGTGCTGGCGTACCAGGCAAGCGTATTCAACAAGTGCTGCCGAATTTTTGCGCCAATTTACCGGCAAGCCTCGATTTATACCTATTTAGAGCCAAACGAGATCTTACGGGCTGAAATATTCGACATTCCTTATCAGGATGTGCTTGCGGCCTTTCGCAACTTTGCGAACTCACGCAGCCCGGCAGCACCGTTTATTTTGGCCAGCCACAGCCAAGGTACTCATCACCTACTCCGCTTACTGGCCGAGGAAATCGATGGTTCACCGCTACTGGATCGCCTCATTGTGGCCTACGCATTAGGCGCCACAGTCAGACCCGTTACGCCCGAATATCGATCTAAACTCGAAACACTTAAAGTGTGTACCAAAGCTGACGACACGGCTTGTTTTGTTCACTGGGATACCGTTGCAGATGGAGCCCGCGCGATGATGCCATCCAGTCAATCGGTCTGCGTAAACCCCTTATCATGGCGAGAAGATACGGCCTTACGGGCCGCTCATAACCACAGAGGGGCACTGCCCGTCACACATAACTTTATACGAGACTTTGGGCCGACCGACGTTCCCCGAGGCGGCAAAATAACAAACCTGGAGAAACTCGAGGTCTCTCTTACCAAAGCACAATGCGTTGATGGTATTTTGCGGGTGGACCGACTGCCTGAGGACTACGCCAAAGGTCTTACGATCAACGGCAACTACCACATCCTGGATTTCACTCTATTCTACGGTGACATTCAGCAAAACGCAGAGGACAGAATCGCAGCCTACAAAAAAAATCTATCGCTAAGCGTGAGGAATCCATGAGATTCAGGGCTGTTGCGCTCATAGTGGGAATACTGGCACTGTCGATTGACGCTGATTTAAGCCGGGCAGAACAAGCTGACCGAATGCCGACCGCGAACGTCCACTGGCAGATCGCAGCTCGCGAATTACCGCCACCCTTGGCAGCAAGTCCTGAACTTTACGAGCAGATCGCACACAGTCCTCAACCAAGGATACGCACCGATTCTCTACAAAACGGAATTGACGAAGCGCAGTGGCAAAAGCTCGTTGCAATCAGACAAGAAGCCAGCAATGCTCTGGATCTAGACAAGCTCGAATTCACATTCAACGTGTCGATCACTCGAATGAATGTCGAGGGAGTCAATGTTTTTCAAGTTAAACCTAAGCGAGTTCGATCAGAACTTTCCCAGGCCCGCCTGCTTTACTTACACGGCGGCGCCTATGTATTTAACGCTGGAAAAAGGGGCGCGTACGAAGCCATTGTTATCGCTAGCTATACTGGGGTTACCGTGTGGTCGGTAGATTACCGCACTGCCTTGCAAGCGCCCCATCCTGCTGCTCTGCAAGACGCACTAACAGTCTACAAGAGACTGGCATCCTCGAAAAACGTAAACGCAATAGCATTGGGCGGCACGTCGGCTGGGGGCGGATTGACGCTTGCGCTGATGCAAAAAATTCGAGATTTAGATATCACACACCCCAAAGCGGTGTATGTCGGTAGCCCTTGGGCTGATTTAACAAAAACCAGCGACACACTCTACTCGTTAGAAGGTATCGACCGTATCCTGGTCAGCTACGACGTTCTTTTAAGAGACGCAGCCAAATTGTACGCGGGCACAGAAATTTTAACAGCGCCCCCCGTGTCTCCTTTGTACGGCTCTTTTGATCAATTTCCGCCGACCTACTTGATCTCGGGCACGCGCGACTTACTGCTGAGTGACACAGTGCGGGTCCATCGAGCAATAAAAAAAGCCGGTGGGTACGCAGAGCTCAACGTATATGAAGGATTATCACACGCCGAATATCTGGCCAACCTTAATACCGACGAGTCTCAACAAGTCTATTTAGAGCTCGCGGCCTTCTTAAAACCATTACTTACAGATTGATGAGACGCCACAAGGTCATTCTTATGTTAAACATCACGTCATCGAAAATTCAATTACTTTGCCGCACTTGGCGCCCACACGCACGCGCGTTTATCTTAACAACAGCGTTCATTGGATTTGCATGCCACGCTCAGAGTGAGATGCAGCCTGAACGTACTTCCCTTTTCTGGGGCGACACTCATCTCCATACCAATCAATCTGTGGACGCTTATGGGCTTGGTAACCGGTATCTCACACCCGATGAAGCTTATCGTTTTGCCAAAGGCGAACCTGTTCGGGGTCACAATGGTCAAGTTGCTCAGCTCAAACAGCCCTTAGACTTTTTACTCATTGCCGATCACGCGGTTAATATGGGGGTTCTCCCATCGCTTCGTGAGTACGACACGAAGCTAAAAGGGCCTTTGGCGGAGGAATGGACTCGGCATTTAGCCAAAAGCCCAGCCGATGTATTTAATTACATTAGACAAGGTTCTTACGAAAAGTACAAAGCAAGCCTTGCTGCCGCAGACGTTAGAGACCCTGCTGGTTTTTTTTGGAAATCGTGGACGACCGACTATTTTGACGACGAGGCGTTCCGAAAAGAGGTATGGAGCGAGGTTTGCTCGCTCGCCGACCAACACAATATTCCCGGAAAATTTACCGCATTCATAGGCTATGAGTGGACCCCAATGTCGGGATCACTGCGCTCACCGAACTTTCATCGCAACGTCCTGTATGCGGGTAGCGAGGCCGAAGCTTGCATAAAACTACCGTTTACGGTGCAAGATAGCGAGAATGTCGAGGATCTGTGGGCTTACCTAGAAGACTACGAAAGGCGAACGGGCTCTCGGGTATTAGCTATTCCTCACAACGGTAATCTAACCAACGGCAAAATGTTTGAGTTGACTCAGTATGATGGCTCAGACGCTGACCTCGAGTACGCTCGCAATCGCGCAAGGTGGGAACCTTTATATGAGGTGACGCAAATCAAAGGCGATTCTGAAACTCACCCTATATTGTCGCCTGACGACCCATTTGCCGATTTTGAAACTTGGCATCGCCATGGCTTTTTTGGCGCGTTATCAGACGATTTTGAGCGCAAAAAACGTCATGAATACGCGAGATCCGCCCTGCAAATCGGACTAAAATCCAACGCGACACTGGGAACAAACCCGTTTAAATTTGGCCTGATCGGAAGCTCCGACGCCCACACATCACTGTCGGCGATATCCGAATCTGATTTCTGGGGTAAGGTGTCGCTGTTCGAACCCTCTTCGCTACGTGTTAACCGCAGCTGGCATTATTCGGCCAGCGGTTTAGCGGCTGTGTGGGCTCGTGAAAACACACGTGAAGCTGTGTTTGATGCCTTGCAACGGAAAGAAGTTTATGCAACCACGGGCACACGAATTCAATTACGCGTATTCGCCAGCTGGAGCCTGGCCGAAAGTGACCTTACGTCAACCGATTATGTCGAAAGGGGCTACCAACAAGGAGTACCGATGGGCGGCGATCTCATGCCCCCTAACGGCAAACACAGTAACGGACCGACTTTACTCATCAACGCCCAAAAGGACCCGAGCGGCGCAAATTTAGACAGGATACAGGTGATAAAAGGTTGGCTGGACTCTGACGGAAATACCCACGAAAAAATATTCAATGTCGCGTTATCGGACACACGCAAAGGTGTGATCGGAGCCGACGGAGTCCAAACTGTTGGAAATACCGTCGATTTGACGTCGGCAACCTATACGAACGATATAGGTAGCGCCATTCTCAAAACTGCCTGGACTGATCCAGAGTTTAATGCACAACAATCAAGCTTCTACTACGTGCGAGTCCTCGAAATTCCAACACCAAGATGGAACACCTACGATAGGGTTCGCTTTGGTCTCTCGGATGAACAAATAATCGAAGACCGACCCTATGGTATGGCCGGCATAGAACAGACGATTCCCACAGTATTGCAAGAACGAGCCTATTCGTCGCCCATATGGTACGAAGCAAGTTCACAGTAGCCGGAGCAGAAGAGCTTAGGGGTGCCTGAACACCCACAGTGTTTAGTGTTTGGCCTTAAACCCTATAGCTGTTGCGTTACTGGATCACTCGCTTGAGTCCACATGCATAGTTCGCGCAGCACCGAGGTGGCAAACGCGCCGGTGCCTAAACTGAAACTCAGTGTTAGCGTGCCCTCGGCAAAGCTCGACTCTAGGTCGTTCACTTTAAGCCGAAGGCTTCTGGAGTCGGGCGCTACACGGGCCTTATCGAGCGCTTTTTGCCAATGCGCAGGCTCGATACCTGAGCCTTCCCCGGCTAGGGGTAAGGCTGGGTGAATGTCCATACGAGCGCAGCGATCAATAAGCTCAGCATCAATTTCTGAGATCTCGAACACGCTTTTAGAACCCTGCAAGTTGGCCTTATCACCTTCGATCAATTGATTCCAAGTACCCGCCCCCACGCGTTCGCCCAGCGCTTGATTAAACAGATGCGAGCGCATACTCGATATTGCCAGGCTACGCTTGTTGCGTGACAAACGTTTACCTTTGGCCCAGGCCTCGGCAAGACCTAAGTTACCGCCCTCTCGGCCAAAGCGCTGCTCGCCGTAGTAGTTGGGCACGCCTAACGTATCGATGGCGTTTAAGCGCTGCGTGACGGCATTGGTATCAATTGGCTCGCTAAACCTCAGCACAATACGAAAATGGTTGGCGTCGTGGGCACCTCGGCGAAGTTTGCGCAGGTGGCGCTCG
>JALRFH010000126.1 GCA_023253715.1 Halieaceae bacterium | reverse complement strand
GGCCAAGGATGGCGACTCTTAATCCTGTTAGTGGCATTGTAAAGCGCATGCGGCGAGCCTGCGAACGCCCGCACACGTCAGGAAAAAATTGCCGTCCGCTTTTTAATTTGTTAACGTGCTGCGATGATAAATTTGATTAATTGCTAGTAAGCGATTTATGTTGCGATTAGGTAGTGCGTTCCCCGCGGGTGTGGTGTCTACGCACCGAGGACTTGTGCCGACCGACGCGGTGCTTGGTGGTGCTTGGACGGTGGTGCTTGTATCTGAGGGCGTATTGGATGAGGGTCTGATTAAGCTGCTCCAGAGTGTCGTCGAACGTTTTACGGAAACGCCTTTGTTTACCCCGGGCTTAATACTGCTCTCTCGTCTGAGTGTTGTAGATATTCGATCCGCTCTTGGTGAAGCCTTTGACCAGTGTGAAACCCTTGATCGGTTTTACGTGCTCGGCGCTCGGGAACTCCATGGGCCCGATATGCCGTGGAACTTGGTCGATCCGCTTGCCTTGCAGATTGCGCTCGGTTCGCCGATGCCCTCGCAAGGACTTGGCGTTTGCATTATTGGGCCTGATCATCGAGTAAAACTCTCTTTGAATTTGCCTGACGCCGCAATGCTGAACCTTGCCGAACTTGAGAGATCCTTGCTCGCTTTGAGGTTGACAGACACTTCGCCGCTTGCGACGCCTGCCGATTGGCAGAAGGGTCAATCCATGGTCGTTAAAACTGAACTTAGCGATCTAGAAGCGACAGAGCGTTATGGCCCCATACAGCGTATTTTCGCTTATCTAAGATTCGTAGCGATGCCGAAATCGGCCCCAGATGATCTATGACGCGCCCGATTCCAGTCATTTTATACTGTCTACTCCTGGGTTTTATCATGGGGGTTCTGGGTTATATTTACGATCTAAATAACCGCTACGCCGAACTCAAACGATATACTGCAACACTGCTAGAATTAGAGTTAGAGGATGCCTTTGTGGCGTACCGTCAGTTTAATCAGGACGCGGTTCAACACGCGATCTTTTTCGCATCAGTACCCTTAGTCGAGCGTGCGCTGCAAGAATCTGAACCAAGGGTCATAAACCAGCTTGCAGGATTTATGGGGCGATTTGCTCAGTTGTATGGTCGCTATAGTCAAGTACGATTATTGGATGCAAATGGATTCGAGGTGATTCGTTTCGACCGATCATCCGCGTCTTCTGATGAAGTGCTTCGCGCCCAAATATTACAAGATAAAAGTTCGCGAGATTACATTCAACGAGCCAAAGCTTTGCCTGCGGGTTCAGTATACGTGGGTCCGCTTACGCCCAACCAAGAAAATGGCGAGCTGGTGGAACCTCACGAAGCTACCTTTCGCGTTGTGGCGCCGATCGACACAGCCGATGGGACGCGGCTAGGGTATTTTGTGCTTAATGCCCGTGCCGGGGACTTTTTAAGCACCGTGGCGCGAAACCTTTTACCCGAGGTCACTGATTACGACTTAATCTTGTTTGACGATCGTCTCGGCACTTGGCGTTTTTCTCAGGAAGAGTGGTTTTATTCGTCCACTGCAGTTGACCACGAACCGACAGGTGACACGGTGAACTTTGCCGTGACCTTGGCCTCTGATACTGAGTCGGGAAACTCGCAAAAGGTCGAGGAAGTGGGGCGCATGGGGTTGGCTAATCTCGAGGCCAACACGGCCGTTCATATAGCCACCGATTTTGTCCAAGACATCAATTTTCTTATAAAGATCCCCGTGGACGCCTGGAACGTGTATCAGACCGCTTCGGTAGATAGTTTGAATTCTCAGCGAATGGTAACAATCCTGTCTAGGGCACTATCGGCGAGTTTGTTGTTGGCGATGGCCACGCTGCTGTATATCAAACGTTTGAAGGCAAAACACCAGGAGCACAAGGAGCTCTCACGTAAAATTGAATCGGATCATTTAACCGGCGTGCTTTCAAGAGCGGGTCTGGACGCTCGCCTTGAGCGATTTGGCACCTCTGACGGTCAGAACAGGCCTTCGTTAGCGCTTTGTGTTCTGGATATTGATCACTTTAAAGCGATCAATGATCAATATGGCCATAGCACGGGCGACATGGTGCTAGTGCAATTAGCGAAGTTACTGAATGGAGAGTTGCGCGACACTGACTTATTTGCACGCTGGGGTGGCGAAGAGTTCCTTATTGTATTGCATGGGGTGTCGCCACAGGTCGCATACAAAGTTGCCGAGCGCTATCGAAGAGTGGTAGAACAATTTACGTTTACAGGCGAGGCTGGCGGTGCACTTAAGATCACCCTGTCACTGGGTGTGGCGATGTTTAACAGTGGTTTGTTTGAAGACGCCTTTACTGCAGCGGATCAGGCGCTTTATAAAGCGAAAAATGCGGGACGCAACCAGGTCTGTTTGCACGAGCAAGGCGTCTCATTGCAAAGTATTGGTCTGGGGGATACTTTGCCGAATCTCGAGGTGCTTACTGACCGGGGTACACTCAGACTTCGTGAATATATGGGTACCAGCTGGCTTGTCTTGTTCAGCCACCCAAAAGATTTTACCCCAGTGTGTACGACCGAGTTAGCAGTGGTCGCTCGGCGTGCCAAAGATTGGGAGGTGCGGAATACAAAGGTCATTGCGCTTTCGGTGGATGGCTTGGGTGCGCACCAGCAGTGGAAAGACGATATTCAAGCTTTGGCAGGATGCGCGGTCGATTACCCGATAATCGCCGATACTGAGCTAGATTTGGCTAAGCTTTTTGATATGCTACCTGAGGACGCTTACATCACGAATGAGCGCACGGTTGAAGAAGCCCAAACAGTTCGAGGGGTGTTTATTTTTGCACCTGATGCCAGGTTGCAGGCATCCCTGATGTACCCTATGAGTGTTGGTCGAAATTTTGACGACATAACGCGCTTGCTTGACGCGCTGCAAGCGCGATGGCGTGACTCTGATAGTGCCGCTAAGCGGTAGAGATTAGCACGGTCTGCGCGCGCGGTCTCATCGCACAGGTAAGTTGCTTTCTTTTGCCTGTCGGTCGCATTCAATCATTAAGTCGTTCTTTGTTTGTCCGTTGTTGACTTGGTTTGTGTCGCTTCTGCACGCAGGCGATTTATATCCTTGCGGGAATTTTAAAGAAGCGCCGTGTCCAGACCGACTGTAAAATAGGGTCGATCCAGCGATATAGTCTCCCAGACACGTACACGGATTTCCCTTTTTCTAGGGCGGTTATCCCTTCACTCACCACAGTCGACGCGTCATACCACAGCCATGAGGGCATTTTTGCTTTCATTTCGGACAAGCCGGCGGTTTCGTGAAAGTCGGTGTGGGTATAACCGGGGCACAGGGCCGATACCTTCACACCATGAGGCGCTAGAGTGAGTGCTAAGTCTTCGCTGAGTGCCACAATGTAAGCTTTTGAGGGACCGTAGTTGCAGCCGCCCGAGCGAGGTATACGGCCAGCGACGGAGGCGATATTAAGTATGTGCCCCTCTTTGTTAGCGATCATTGCGGGCGCGAATAAGTGGCAGAGATGCGCGACGGAGGTCATCATCAGCTGATAAAAGCTTGCATGCTTGCCCCAATCCCGTTCGGCAATTAGATCTTCGCCAGCGACCCCTGCGTTGTTAACGAGCCAGCTGACCGTGACGCTCTCTGATTCGCAAAATTGATGAATCAGCGATGGTGCGTCAGGTAGCGTAAGGTCTGCCGCCATTACTTTTACATCGATACCGTATGCGGCACTCAAGTCCTCGGCTGCCTGCTTCAGTTTTTCAAGACGCCTCGCGATGAGTACGAGGTTCAACCCCTTGGCGGCGAGCTGTTTTGAAAACTCTGCCCCTAAGCCCGCAGATGCGCCTGTGATCACAGCGTAATTTTTCATGATGTCTCCGTTGGAATGTGTGATTAGTTCTAGTGTCGCTGTAAAAAAGGTTGGATACAAGAGAACGGCGCAGTGGGTCATAGCTTATTCAAGCCGACAGTTTTTGACCTTTGGTTTTATGGATTATGGGTCTAGACTTTGAGTGCTAATAATAAAGGAGCATTGCGATGCGTTTAGAAGGGAGGGTGGCTTTAGTTACGGGTGGTGGCAGTGGTTTAGGTCGAGCGATGTGTTTGCGCTTTGCCGAAGAAGGTGCATCGGTGCTGGTCACCGACATTAATGCCGAAGCCGCGCAAGAGACCGTCGATCAGGGCTCAGGACTGCCAGGAAAGTTGATTGCTAAGTATCAAGACGTGTGTGACGAGTCGGCATGGCCTGAAGCGATCGCATTTGCGGAGTCTGAGCTAGGGCCACTCAGTATATTGGTGAATAACGCGGGTATCGCGGTAACCGCCTCGGTAGAGCACGAAACACTCGCTGGGTGGCGCAAGACCCAGGCAGTCAACTTGGATGCGGTTTTTATGGGTACGCAAGCTGGCATTCTGGCGATGAAAGGTCGTGGTGGGTCAATTATCAACTTGTCCTCGATTGAGGGGATTGTTGGCGATCCGCTCACCTGCGCTTACAACGCGAGTAAGGGGGGCGTACGTATCTTTACCAAGTCAGCAGCTCTGTGGTGTTGCCGCGAAAACTACGGCGTTCGCGTTAACTCAATTCACCCGGGATTTATTGAAACGCCGATGGTCATTAACGCAATTGCAGCGATGTCAGAAGAGGATCGACAAAGTGTTGAAGCCCAGCTGCAGATGGCGATTCCCATGGGTGAAATGGGCCGGCCTGAAGACATTGCTAATGCGGCCTTATTTTTGGCCAGTGACGAGTCGCGTTATATGACGGGTTCGGAGCTGGTGGTGGATGGTGGTTATACGGCTCACTAAACGAGACCAAATTGTCGAACTGTGAGCCCGCTGGGCTCACATAGCATTAAATCACACGATTATTGATTGTACCGTTCGCTAGATAATGAGCCGCGTTGTCGATGGCTTGTTGAATAATCGCCATGCGACACTCGGGTGTTGCGCCGCCTATGTGAGCCGTTAGCGTGACATGCGGGTTGTTTAACAGCTCGGGGTGTACTTTCGGTTCATTCTCGAATACATCTAATCCGGCACCGCCCAGGTGACCGCTGTTTAAGGCATCGACCAAATCTTGTTCGTTTATGAGTTGGCCTCGTCCTGTATTAATGATGAAAGCGCCTTGCTTCATCGAGGGGATGTTGGTCGCATTGATGCAATGTCGGGTGCTGTCGGTCAATGGGCAGTGCAGTGAAATGACATCAGATTTTTCAAGTAGACCTTCTAGTGTGGGCTCGTACTGAATATCCAGCTCCTGCTCTAGAGCTGGCTTTTCGTTCGGACCGTGATAACAGAGTTTTAGCCCAAATGCTTGAGCGCGGCGCGCCATAGCCGAGCCGATGGCGCCAGCACCAATAATCCCCAGTGTTTTACCGCGCGGCGTTACGCCCATGATACTGCCCGCTGTGGCCCAGTCGTTTTGACGCAGGAAGTGTTCGCTGTAACTCATTTTTCGCATGGTGGCGAGAAGTAAGGCAAACGCGAGGTCTGCGGTGTCGTCGGCAACGATAGGAGTATTCGTGACGGCAATGCCTCGTTGCTTAGCTGCTTCAAGATCAATTTTGTCAACGCCCGCACCGATGTTCGAGATCAGTCGAATAGAATCCGGAAGATCGGCAATAGCCTTAGCACCTAAGTCATCGAAGGCCGCAGAGATTACGACCGTGGCCTCAGTCGCATTGTTAGATTCAGCGATGGGTACACAGATTCCAAGCTGCTCGAATGGAGCTAGCATGTGCCCCTGAATAATATCGCTGATTAGAATAGTCGGTTTCATGATTAGGTCTTAGCTTTGAGCACAGTGTGATCGATTGCTTGGCTTTCAGTAACGCCCGTAAGAGCCATCGATATCTCAATTTCTCCTTTGAAGGTCGTTAATAGGTCCGTAATGCCGCGTTCACCCGCGGCCGCCAACGCATACACCCAAGAACGACCAATTAAGGCGAAGTCGGCACCGAGGGCATAAGCTTTGAAGATGTCTTGTCCACTGCGGATACCGCCGTCCAAAATAACAGTTGTTGCGTCACCGACCGCAGACTTAATATCGGCAACCACATTGATTGTGGCATCGACTTGCGTCTGATCGAAATACGCCGGTACCGTGATTACCGCTTTTTCAATCGTCCCTCTCTCGAGGCCTCGATACCGTTCGGCTTCGAGAACGAGTCGCTCGATGACCTTTGAGGATATTTCTTCCGGAAGTAAAGAGACGTCGTTCCCTAAATTCGGTACTTTTATCCCAACTCTCTTCGTTTTGTCGTCGAAGCAGCACTCGTACGGCACAGATTTCATCTCCTCCTTCGCTTTTCGGTATTTCCTTCCTATGAGCCTTTTCACCGAACTGAAAGTGTTTTTCGGGTCGGAGCGTAAAAATGGAACCGCATCGTGCCCGGTCAAAACTTCACCGGTGCTCGCGAAATGTATCACCGACGGCATCGTCCGTCTCGTTTCCCCAGTCTGCGCGTTCATCACCACGGGTACGATTTCAGTTGCCCCAGACTCCGTGACAATGGCGACGGCGCTGTTCGTCGTGCCCAAATCTATGCCGCAAATGTCTTCCGTGGTGTTGCGTATCGCGAGAACACCTCGGCGGCTTCTCATCGTCGAGGAGGTTTTCGCGCGCGTCTTCTTCGTAGACGACAACGACGAGAAATCGTTGCAAAACTGTCGCTGCGTCGTCGCCGCCGTTGACGCGTTGTGAGAAGAGGGGGGAGCGTGAGTAAACATGATGTGCAACAACGACCAGCCTCTGCGCCGCGCAAAAATTATGGAGAAACCTCCTCCAATTAGGTATTCGTAACTAACTTTTTACAATAAGAAGAATGGAAATGTGAGCATGCGGTCGCGCACGCGCCTTGCTCATTTAAAAAAAACGCACTATCGTTATTACTATTATTAC
>JALRFH010000111.1 GCA_023253715.1 Halieaceae bacterium | reverse complement strand
GCTTTGCGCACGCTGCCCGGCGTTTTGATTGAAGAGCAGGGTGGTGCTGGCGGTTTAGTTGCGGTATCCATTCGGGGTGGTGAGGGTAACTTTACCAAAATTTTGTTAAACGGTGTTGCTTTGAATGACCCCACCAATGTCCGCGGTGGTAGCTATGATATGAACTTGCTCAACGATCTTGAAGTGGATCGTATCGAGGTCGTCAAAGGCCCGCAGTCCGTCATACACGGTTCGGACGCCTTGGCCGGCGTGATCCATCTGGTGACACCAAAGCCCGGTGCAGCGATGCGCCCGAAAGTGAGTTTTGAAGGCGGGCAAGATGGCTACTTTAACCTAAGAGTCTCTGCCGGAGCCGATTTAGGATCCGTTGGTGTTTTTGTCAATGCCGGTACACGCGACAGTGGCAATTGGGTTGCAGGTAGCGAGCGTCACGTCGATTTTGTGAACGCTATGGCTGCGTGGTCGATTGGCGAGAACGATGATTTTACAGCCCAGCTCCATTGGCTTGAGGGTGATAGAACCAGCTACCCCGAGCAAGGTGGAGGTCCAAGGCTTAGCGTGAGTCCCGCCCTAGAACGCAGCGACTATACCAGTGAATTGGCGGCTTTGACCTGGGCGCGCGATTGGAATGCAAGCTTCAGCAGCGATATCAAAGTCAATGCGCTTCGCTACGAAGAGCAAACTGATTCACCTGGGATCGTGCCGTATACCTCGGTGCCTGCGAATGGCACCGATGCGGTGTTTAAGCAAACCACCGTAGCTTGGGTCAACACGGCTGAGTTCGGCAACGATCAAAGCTTGAGCTTTGGTGCCGATTACCGCGATGAAAGCGGTGACAGCAAAGGCTACTTGGATTTTGGGTTTTTAATTCCCACTGATTATCGTTTGTCGCGCGAAACGACTGGCGTTTTTCTGCAATGGCGGTCTCGCCTCGCTGATACTTTGGATCTTAACTTGAGCACACGTTATGACGACACCGATCAAGGCCAAAACCAGCACACGTCGCGCTTCGGTTTGCGGTACGGCCTAACCCCCGCATTAGCGCTTCGGGCCAATTGGGGGCAGGGCTTTAAGTTACCGAGCTTCTTTGCCTTAGGGCACGCGCTAGTGGGTAACCCGGACTTATTGCCAGAAGAGGCGAAAGGCTTTGACCTTGGCGCCGAATGGAAACTGTCCGATTCAAGCATTTTAGGGCTGACATGGTTTGAAAATCGTTACACCAACCTGATCGATTTTGACCCTCAGGCCTTCACCAATGTCAATCGCGATCGAGTAGATACCCAAGGTATTGAGATGTGGGGTCAATGGCAGGGTGGCGAGAATTTCTCACTGGATTTTGCGCTCACTAGGACAGACATTGAGGTCGCGGGCAGTGCTCGAGAACTGGAAGGTCGCCCCGATTGGCAGGCGAATCTTGGGGCGCTTTGGACTTTAAATTCTGATCTTACGATGCGTTTAGACTATCGTTGGGTGGGTGAGGTATTTAGCTCCTCATTACACACAGGCCAATCCTTTAGCCAAGCGTTGGATGATCAGCGCCAGCTTGATTGGCGTTTGTCGTGGAATGCCACCGCTAACCTGAGGGTAAATTTGGCGGTCGACAACGTGCTGGATAATGATTTTGAAACCTCCGTTGGCTTCCCGAATGCAGGTAGGATCCTGCGTGCAGGGATTCAGTGGACGGCGGAATAAGAGGTCTAAAAATGCGAATAAATAACACAAAGACAAAGCGGATTGCCGCAGTTGTTGCGACTCTGTGGCTGATTGGCTGCTCGTCTGACGAGGCGCCGACCGCTGACAGCACCCAGCAAGGCGCAGAGGTCGAATCTACACTGGATTACACCCGGCTCGACACTGAACCTGCGCCCATTTTAAATCCCCAAGAAGCTTTAGAAGCCTTTCGTATTGCGCCCGGATTTAAGATCGAGTTGGTCGCATCTGAACCTTTAGTCGAAGACCCGGTGGCTATGGCCTGGGACGAATACAGTCGTCTTTACGTCGTAGAAATGCGCGGTTATATGCCCGACATTTTCGGTAATGGTAAAAACGATCCCGTGGGGCAGATTGTGCGTTTGAGTGACACTGACGGTGATGGTGTCATGGATGAGTCCGAAGTCTTCATGGACAAGCTGATTAACCCGCGTGCGGTGGCAGTCATTAACGAGGGAGTTGTGGTCGGCGTTCCACCTGATCTTCTGTTGTGTCGATTGCCTGCACCTGACGCTGTTTGTACCGAGCCCGAGCGAATTGGTGATTACGGCGCTGACGTGGGTAAAGCCAATGTCGAGCACATGGAAAATGGTCTTCTGGCCGGTATCGATAACTGGCTGTATAACTCGAAATCAGCACGTAGCTTTCGCTACCGCAATGGCGAGTTAGAGGTCCGTATGGGTCCAAAACGCGGCCAATGGGGTATCGGCAAAGATAACGTCGGGCGCTTGTTCTATAACCACAACTCAACCTGGTTACAGGGTGATTTATTGTTTGGTGAGGATCTGTACGCGGCAGGCGGAGAGAGGAAGTATCGAGGTATTGAAGAAAACTTGACCGAGACGAGTCTGGTGTATTCGGTGCGGGTAAATCCCGGCGTAAACCGCGCCTACATCGAAGGCACCTTGCGCGAAGATGGTCGCCTGAACAAGTCCACCGGGGTGAGTGGCTTGGGTGTGTACCGAGGCGATCAGTTCCCCGAGCGCTTCCGTCGCGATGTATTCATTCCCGAAAGTGCGGGTAATGTGGTGTCGCAGTTTCGTCTGAGTGACGAGGGCATGATCCTGAAGGCCAGCCAGCAGCTGTATGCCGATGAGCAATGGGGTCAGCGGGACTTCCTCGGATCGACCGACGAGCGGTTCAGACCCGTTGACGCGTTTAACGGCCCCGATGGTGCGCTGTACATCGTCGACATGTATCGCGGTATTATCCAGGACTCTTACTATATGAGCGACGAGCTCCGAGCTCAAATCCTACAGCGTCATCTCGACAAGCCTGTCGGTAAAGGTCGGATCTGGCGTGTGACTCATGAGGAAGGGACACCTCGTCAGCCTTTCCCCAATTTGGGCACCAACTCGGCTGAGGAGCTGGTAGGGTTTTTGGGTTCCGATAATGGCTGGACGCGTGATACGGCGCAGCGCCTATTGATTGCCAGTGATACAGATGTCAAAGCAGATCTTCAGGCAGTCGCTTTGGGTGATAACTCGCTTGCGGCAATTCATGCGTTGTGGGCGCTCGAAGGTCGCGGCGAACTTGATGGTGAGTTGTTGTCGTCGGCATTTTCTATAAACGATCCTTGGCGGCAGATTCACGTTTTGCGTGCAGGTTCAGAGATCTTAAGCGGCGAATCCTTGTTAAAGTTGGCAGACAGTACTCAGGACATGGCGCCACAGGTTGCCATGCAGTGGGTCTTAGCGCTGTCGAGTCAAGCTGGGGACTCATCCGTTCGAGATGCCCTCAAGCAAGTCGCGTATCGGTACATCGATAATGCGTTTGTGCGTCAAGCCGTAGTGGTTGCAGTCGCACAACAAGAACTCGATTTTTTACGTAGCCTGCTGGCCGATGCCCCCATGCAAAAAGAGGGCGAGGGCAAGCAAGCCTTGTTGGCGGATTTATCGGCGTATGCCTACCGTCAGTTACGCGGTGACTTGAAGAGTGAAGAGCTTGCACCACAGATTTTGAGCGCCCTGATCGCTGTGATCGAGTCGGCGACTGGGGAACAGGAATGGCAGCAGGTTGCAATGTTGAATGGGTTGAGCAAACTGTCCCGGCTACCCGGGTTTCATCCCGCGTTGCTAGAGGGTGCGCCTGAATTATTTACCGCCGATGTGGATTCTAAAGTCTTAGCTGAGGCACGCAGATCCGCGCATCCCGCTTTTACGTGGCCGGGTGATCTTCTGGCTGCAGGAATTGACCCATTAACACCCGAGCAAGAGGCCTTAATGGCCAAAGGCGAGACCTTTTACATGCGTTGTGCAGGGTGTCACGGCACGGACGGTGCGGGCTTAGCCGGCTTAGCGCCACCCCTTTCTGGAGTTGAGTGGGTAACGGGGCCTGCCGAATGGTTGGGTCGTATTATCCTGCAAGGCATGGCAGGTCCGCTGCTCGTCGATGGCAAAGAGTGGAATGGCGTGATGCCCGCACACGGTCATATTGCTGATTTAGATGATGAGACCTTGGCTGGGTTGATGACCTACTTGCGCCGATCTTGGGGCAACATGGCGACATCGGTATCGGTGGCGGATGCGGCTGCAATTCGAGCGGCCTCGCAGGATAGGAAGCGGCCCTGGACCGTCACTGACCTCGAAAAGGTGCCCTTTGATCGAGGCTTTGGGCCTTACCTTGGCGAGTACTCGGTATCGTTTTTGACGATTAAGATTACCGAAGAGCCCGAGGGTCTCATGCTGAGTGCGGGTATGGCAGGGAATGGTTTGTTGGAACCAGCGGGTAAAAATTTGTTTCGATCAGACGGTGGCGATAAACCTATGACGGTCGAATTTATTCGGTCTGGGGATGGCCCTGCCGAAAGCTTGGTTATTATTCGGGACGGCCAATCGATCCCCGCGAAGCGCAAGGGCGACTAGTTTGAGATAACCCCGACAGCACGCTGTCGGGGTTCCAAGTGGCTCTAAAATACTTATGACTCGGAGCGATCCGTTGTAATAATGCCAGCAAGATCTTTGGCGTATTGTTTCTTGCGCTCGACATCCATGCCCCGGGTAATTTGGATACGCTGCGCTTGAGGAGAGCCGGCACCGTGCATCGACTCAGTCAGATAGCCCACCGCATTGCGCCCTAGCGTCATGTTTTCGATTAAGCGCAGCATACGGGTTCGATCTTCGGTTGAAATATCGCTTCGCCCCCGAAAGTACTTGTTCAGAAGGTCGCCCATCTCTGGGCTCTTGAAATCGGCTTCCGAGGGTAAAGTCACCATAACGCCACCGGCCAAATCTTGCGCCAGACGCGAGATTTCGTAGGGGAAACGCGTTACGTTGTGCTTACAAATATTCGCAAGCAGTGGGTCATTCATGAAAATCCCCGAGGGTAGCTGCTTGGCTTCGTACGAGGAAGCGATTCCTGACGAATATATGGTTTCGTTCAGGTGGGTCATTTCCACGAGCTTATCTTTAATGTGGCTGGCTTTCTCCGCGCCATTGTATTCAGCGATGCTCGCAGCGGCACCTACCATGACGTCGCCCAAGCCAGTTTTACAGACGTAGCTGGCGCGATGGTAAGCCGTAAAGCGTGTTACGAGCTCTTGCGCGAACTCGTATTCGCCGTCCATTAACACGTGCTCCCACGGAATAAACACGTCGTCAAAAATAACGAGGGTTTCTTGGCCGCCGTACTGAGCATTGCCCTTATCGATCTCACCGGCTTCCATGGCTCGCGTATCACACGATTGGCGGCCATACACATAAGTCAGGCCGGCTGCATCGCCAGGGACCATGCCGATAACCGCATAGTCTTTGTCGCCCTCTAACATATTTTGAGTGGGCATAACGCAGATCCAGTGTGAGTTTAAGCCGCCCGTCATATGTGCTTTGGCACCTTTCACGTAAAGGCCTTTATCGGTGCGGCGTGTCACGTGCATAAACAGGTCAGGGTCTGCCTGCTCGGCCGGTCGTTTGCTGCGGTCGCCTTTGGGGTCGGTCATACCAGCGCCTAGGATAATGTTGTGCTTTTGCGCTTGCTTAATAAAGTCAAGATAACGCTGGTGGTAGGGTGTGCCGTGCTTTTGATCTATATCGTAGGTGATCGAATGCAGTACGCTGATGGTATCTAGACCTGCACAGCGCTGAAAACAGGTGCCTGTCAGCTGCCCCATTCGGCGTTGCATCTTATTCTTCATTACTAAGTCATTGGGTGACTCGACAATATGTAGAAAACGGTTAACTGTGGCGTCAATGAGAGATGAGTGCGCCGTTGCTAACTCTGGATCTTCGATCGCAAGGTCATAAGTCATGCGCAATGAATTGATTGAGGGCCGGATAATCGGGTGATCTACCGGTTCCTTAATCTGCTCGCCGAATAGGTAAACTTTGACGTCTCGGCCTCGCAGGCTCTCGATGTACTCTTCCCCGGTGGTGATGGGAGTGAAGCGTGCCCAGCGCTCTGCCGCGGTTTCTTCCTTTGGGAATCGGTAATCCTCTGTCATGAGTTTAGTTCCTAGATTTATTATGCGTCGTTGGATCATACTGAACGTCGTAAAAACTTCAATAAACTCTGGGACGCAGGCTACGCACCAAGCTTACCGAAACGGATGTGGAAGTTAGCCCATCACATGCGATAGGCTATCAGGTAAACAAATAATAAGGTTTATGAATATGATCACCGGCGCCGACGAATACCCCTTTCACCAAACGCCAGAACCCATCGCCTATGCAGGTACCGATCGAAATTTTTACGACCGTTACTTCTTTAACGGTTATTCCCCTGATGGTGAAATCTTTTTCGCTATTGCTTTTGGCGTTTATCCTAATTTAGACATCATGGACGGTGCCGTTAGTATTTTGCAGGGTGGTCAGCAACACAATGTTCGCGCCAGTAAACGCATGCAGGGCGAGCGTTCGGTCTTGCAGGTTGGTCCTTTGTCGATTCATATCGAGCAGCCATTGCTGAAATCACGTATTGTTCTGGCTGACAACGATAGCGGAATGACTATCGATGTCACCATGATGGCACGCCACGAACCGGTGGAGGAGCCTCGGTTTACCCGCCGTATCGGTACGCGTTCGCTAATGGACTACACCCGCATGACGCAAAACGTGGAATGGTCGGGCTTTGTCAGTGTCGATGGCAAACACACTGAACTTGACGGACGTAAGGTCCGAGGTACGCGTGATCGCAGTTGGGGCATTCGTCCGGTCGGTTTGCCCGATCCTCAGCCGCCAGCCGCTGGTGGCCTATCGCAGTTTTTTTGGTTGTGGAACCCCTGCAATTTCGATGACTACGTGGCGTTTTCCCATACGAACGATGATGAGTACGGCCGCCCTTGGAACCGTTTGGGTGCCATTCAAGCCATCGGTGGTGATGTCATTAAATTTGAAAATGTTGAATACGAGTACGAGTGGGAGGGGCCTAAAAGCCGCAAAATCAAAGAGCTAAGAGCCTTGTGTCAGTCAGACCACGGCGATGCAGTGTTAACGTTTAAGCCGACCGCTACCTTTTTTATGCCGGGGCTTGGCTACATGCATCCCGAATGGGGGCATGGCACGGATCACGGTGACTTGGCAGTTATGCACGACACCTGGGATGTGCATCAATGCTTGCTAGATCCTCGGTTTTTGCACATTCAAGCAATATCTGATGTCACTCTGGAATTTCAGGGTGCGACTCACCAAGGCACCGGTGTGGTAGAGCAGATGTTTATCGGTGCGCATGCGCCCACGGGTATGGGAGAGGGGTTGGACGTTCATCGCCCATAAGGTTTAATTTTCGATCAGCGAATAACAACAATAAGGAAGCAGTCGATGTTGCAACCGCAGGTCTCGTTCGAATGGGTTGAACAATGTCTTGATGCAGGACCTCGCAGTATTGAGGGCATCTCATGGACTAAGGTTGGCACGGGGCAGGTCGCGGCGAGTTATCGCGGTCGCTTGCAGTGGGCAGTTACCAATCACTGTGCAGTTGATTCTGTGGTGGTGAAGTGCCCGAGCGAGGATCCCACGAGTCGTGCCACCAGTCTTGAGTTTGACTTGTACGAAAAAGAATTGCTGTGGTATCGAGAGCTGCGGGAACGTTCGCGAGTTCATTGCCCCACCTATTTTGGAAGTTGGTTTGATGCCGATACAGGTGACTTTCAGCTACTGTTGCAAGACTGCGCCCCAGCATGCCAAGGAGATCAGCTCCAAGGTGCCAGCCTTGCGCAGGTTTTTGCTGGGGTCAAAGAATTAGCCTATCTGCATGCGCCTTTTATTGAGGATGAATCGCTGGCGGCGCATCGTTTGTTTGAGAAGGACCAATCCATGCGGGCGATTCGCATAGCCCTTTATTCAGAGTTTTGGCCCCAGTTTAAGATTCGATATGAGAACCGGCTAGACGCCGAGATTTTGGCGATGTGCTGCAGTAGTCATTCGGAGCAGGGAGTGTTTCAAATGGATGGAGAGATGCATGGGCGGTGCAGTTTCGAACGGCAGGCGTCGGGCATGCAGGATTATCCCCGTTGTTCGAACGTCTGTGAGCGAATGCAGG
>JALRFH010000090.1 GCA_023253715.1 Halieaceae bacterium | reverse complement strand
TATAAAATGACGATCCTTAAGTACATACTAACACCAGTGCAATGGATTGGCCGTTGTGCGATTCACTCAAGAGGTAAATGTTATGGGAATACGTATAAACGAAGTCATGCCGAACCTAGAGCTGGAAACAGATCAGGGCACATTTATGCTGCACGACTGGATTGGGGATAGCTGGGCAATTTTATTCAGCCACCCGAAAGATTTTACGCCGGTGTGCACCACGGAATTTGGTGCAGTCGCGCAACTTGCGGATGAGTGGGCCAAGCGCAATACTAAAGTAATTGGTCTGTCGGTTGATGGCGTCGAAGAGCACAAAGAATGGAAAGCCGATATCGAGCAGTATGCCCAGGCGCCGGCGACTTTTCCGATTATTGCTGATGAATCTTTAGCGGTCTCGAAGGCTTTGGATATGTTGCCCGCAAACGCGTATTTGCCAGATGGGCGTACAGCAGCCGATTCTGCCAGCGTGCGTGTCGTCTTTATTATCAGTCCAAATAAAAAGCTGCAATTATCAATGAGCTACCCCATGTCAGTAGGTCGTAACTTTGCTGAGGTATTGCGGGCGTTGGATGCACTGCAAGCGACTTACGGAGTACCTATAGCAACCCCCGCGAACTGGGTTCAGGGACAAGATGTGATTGTGGCTTTGTCGCTGGATGATGCCGCGGCCAAAGAGGAGTTTGGTGAGATTGATGTCAAGCTGCCGTATCTGAGAACCACCAAACAGCCAAGCTAGACTGGCTCTGAGTGGCAGGCGGATCGGCCTGCCGCTCTCGTTGAACTCACCTCGCAGAATCTATTACGTTGACGGCACTGGTGATTCAGGTCTTGCGGTGTTCGTCAACGCAATACGATAGGCGTCAGCGTAAAAAGAGGGGCGCTGCTAGTCGATACCGTCAGCTTAACCCAGCTATTGTCTTTATCACCAAATACTTGAATGCGCGTGAAGTTATGTTGCAGACGCCCATCCTGTGCGTACATCGGCTTATCGATTTTGAAGTAATGCGAGTCTCCATGCACCAGTAGTACCTCACCTTCGAAGCTTTTGGTTTGACGTTCGAGTGTTGTGTAGAAATCTGCATACCCGTTGTCTTCAGTCAGGCTCGGGATAAAGTCGTCCTCAAACCCGCCGTCGGACAGCTCGAAAGGGAAGAAGATGTCCGCTTGAATGACCACCACCAGGCCTTGGTAATGATTGGTCCGAGCTTCCTCAAATGCCGTAGTCAGCCACTCGAGATTGGCGGCATTACGCCCTTCGTATTCGTTAGAGGCGGCTTCGCAGTCGTCAGACGTGCGTTCTGACTCTGTGCTGCATTGCTTTCTTGTGACCACTAAATTGTTGTTGCTGCCGGGGATAGAGAGCGATACAAATAGCACTCCGTCTCTCACAAAACGGCTGTTTTCGCTGTAAGCGCCGCCATCTTTTGCTTGTCGCGAGAGGCGCAGTGGTGACTTTCCTTGGCTTTTTTCGGTTGAGAAAAAGAAGGTTCGTAAATACGCTAGCCGTTCCAACGGGTCATAGCTGCCGTTGGACGTGCGGTGGCAGTCCGTCCATTCGTTATCACCTAATGAATAAATAGTGGGGGCAGTTATAGCATTAAAAACCTTTTGGATATCGGTGCCGATTGCCTGATCGGTACACTCAGAATGGCCGGCTTTCGTGTCGCCAGTGTACAGAGTGAACGCCAGATCGTGCGCGTTCATCGAGTCGATAGTTTGCTGCGTTCGTCGCGCTCTCAGTTCGTCATCTCCGCTGTAGAATTGGTCGCCCCACAGCGCTACCGAGAAAGTGCCCGATTGATGGTTGGGATCTGCCGTTGAGTTTTGGGTGGCCAGGCTAAGCCCGAGGAGGCTAGCGATAAAGCACAGGATCTTGACGCTTGCTGAGGGGGCGCGGGCACACAGCACTTAAGTGACTCCTTGTCTTATAAACTTGGGGTTTTTGCAGCCTTGGCTTTTGACGAGATTTGCCAACGCCAGCTACCAAACTCGGTCAAGTATAGAATCAAATTATGAAATTGCTATGACGCTGAGTTCGCCGGCTTGTTACTTTATCCTGAATTT
>JALRFH010000068.1 GCA_023253715.1 Halieaceae bacterium | reverse complement strand
TGCAACGCCAAACAAATTAGTGTGTGGCAAGAAGTCCAAGAAGCGGCGGAACGTCACTATGACCGCAGCGCAAACTGCGAATTCACTAGCTTTGTGGGCTACGAATACACCGATGCTGTCAGCCAAAACAATCTGCACCGCAACGTGATTTTTAGAAACGACAAGGTCACCCATACCCCCATCACTGTATACGACACCCAAAAATCAGTCGTTTCTCTGTGGCAGCAACTTAACGAGCAGTGCATTGAAGGCAGTGAGGGATGCGACGTACTCGCCATTCCCCACAACTCTAACTTGTCGGGCGGGCTTATGTTCAAAGACCCTAAGACCCCCGAAGAGCTAAAATTACGCCGCAGTATGGAGCCCCTAGTAGAGCTAGTGCAACACAAAGGCGCTTCTGAGTGCCGCTTTGATCGGCTTAAGGGTCGCGGCGTCGACACTACCGACGAACTGTGCGACTTCGAACAAATCCCAAGTGATAACCTTCACATGCTAGGTACAGTTGAAGGTGAAATGCGCTCAGAAAGCGGGCAGGAAGTACCGATCGATGAGTTTGCGCCACGCACGATGATTCGCAATGTATTGAAAGATGGTGTGGCACTGCGCTCAGAGCTCGGCGAAAACCCTTTCCAATTTGGTTTTATCGGCAGCACTGACACGCACAGTGCGACCGCAGGCGGTGCACAAGAAAAAGGCTACGTCGGTCACCTAGGAAGCCGCGATTCCGAATATCGCAACGTTCAAGACCACTTCGTGTCTAACCCCGGCGGCCATGCCGTTGTTTGGGCTGAAGAAAACTCACGTGACGCCATCTTTGAAGCCATGCGCCGCCGCGAAACCTATGCCACATCGGGCACCCGCCCAACGGTTCGCTTCTTTGGTGGCAATTATCCCGCTGACGCTTGCACGGCGGTCAACCGAGCACAACTCGGCTATGACCAAGGTGTACCCATGGGTGGTGTCATTGAATCCTCTAGGCTCGAAGGTGCTGCGCGCTTCTTGGTGTACGCCCAGAAGGATTCAGGCACAGCAACACACCCTGGCTATGATTTGCAGCGTATTCAAATCGTTAAAGGCTGGGCTGATGCTCAGGGCACTACGCACGAGCAAGTCTTTGAAGTGGCCGGCAATCCCAACAACGGCGCAAGCGTCGACCCTGACTCCTGCGCCGCGGTGGGCACGGGCTACAGCGAGCTTTGCACGGTTTGGGAAGATCCAAACTATAACGCCGACGAGAACGCGTTCTACTACGCGCGAGTGGTCGAAAACCCCTCGTGTCGCTGGAGCACACTGCAGTGCATGGACGCCGGCGTAAACCCTTTCTCGGCTCAATGTGAAGAGCAGTCCCTAGCGGCATCGGCCAAAGCGCGAGAAGAACAAGGGGCAAGTGGCGAGGTGTACAAAAACTGCTGCCGTAGCCCCGAAAACGAGGCCTTTTACAGCCCCGTCATCCAGGAGCGCGCGTGGACTTCACCTATTTGGATTCAGTCTGCTCTTTAGCTAAGTGCAAGAAGACGGGGACTTCACCACCCCCGTCAACTTCTAACGCGGCGCCCGAAATATAAGACGCCTGCTCAGAGGCCAAAAATAAGACCGCTTTTGCCACATCTTCAGGTTCTGCCATGCGCTTTAAGGGCAGCATATTCGCTACGCGGTCAAAGCCCGCCTGGCCACCGTAATGATCGACCGCGGCCTCGGTGCGCACCAAACCCACCACGATAGCGTTAACCCGAATCTTGGGGCCCCACTCCATCGCGAGTGATCGAGTCGCACTCAGCAAACCCGCTTTTGCCGCACCGTATACCGTCGTGTAAGGTGAGGGGCGCACTCCGCTCACACTGGCAATATTAACGATGCTGCAGCCCTCGCGCTGCGACATCACAGCGTGCACCTGCTGTGAAAAGGTCAAAGGCGCGGTCAAATTTAAAGCCAGTAATTTCTCGGTTAAGCGCGGACTGGCCGTCGCAAACTCGACTTCAGGACTACCCCCAGCGTTGTTGACCAACACATCCACTCCACCAAATTCAGCGACAGCAGCATCAATAACCGCCTGCGACTGCTCGGGGTCACGAATATCTGCAGCGACAAACAGAGCCTCTTTACCATTAGCAGCAATGGCCACCTCTGGCACACGACGACCACAAGCCACCACATTCGCACCATGACTTAAAAACGCTTGGCAAATGGCGCGCCCAATATAGCCGGCACCGCCGGTTACAATGACTGTTTTGTTCGCAAACTGACTCATAGAACTCACAAATAAGGTGGGTGAATTGTCGAGGTATTATCCACACTGAGTGCAATACCGTTAACATGCCTCGAATCATCCGAGGCCAAAAAGAAAATCACATTGGCCACGTCTTCTGCTTGGCATATGAAGGGCGCTGAATTCTTGTACTGGTCCGGATCTGCTTTTGCCTGACCTGAAACCTCTCGCATCATATCGGTATTGATTCCATCGGGATGAACCGAATTACAACGCACCTTATTCGCACGTTGCTTACACAACACCGCGGTGCTCATGGTCAGTCCACGCACGGCGGACTTTGAAGCCGTATAGGCACAAAAATCGGGCACGCCCATCAAGGCAGAGGAAGAGCTCATATTAATAATCGAACCGCCGCCGGCTTTTTCGAGAAGTGGCAACATGTACTTAATCGCTAAGAACACACCGTCGCTATTCACGGACATCAAGCGTCGCCAGCCTTCTAAGGATTCCATATCGATATTGCCGTACTGCAAAATCGCGGCATTGTTCACCAAAATATTCAGGTTCGCACCATCGGCTTCGAGCTGGGCTACAACTTTTTGCCAATCGGCTTCTTCGGCAACATTCTGTTGAATAAAGGTCGCGCCAATCTCAGCCGCCGTGGCCTGACCGCGATCGGCGACCACGTCTGTGATATACACCTTGGCGCCTTCAGCGATGAAGCGCTCGGCTGCGGCACGACCAACGCCTCGCGAACCACCGGTAATCAAAGCTGTTTTATTTTGTAGTCTCATGCTTACCCCTCCGTGAATGATGCGAACATTCTAACGGTAAATTTGTATCCTTAGCTTAAGTCAGATGGACTACGCAGGCGCAAGATTGCCGATTTCGCTTCGTGCTAGAGTTCGGTCTTCAAAAAGGAGTATGACATGAGCACTTACATAGTAGAATCACCAGCTGAACTTCTGAACTTAGTCGGCACCAAACTCGGCCCGAGCGAACCACTGTTGATTGAACAAGAGCGCATTAATCAGTTCGCCGATGCCACTGGCGACCATCAGTGGATTCACGTTGACCCCGAAAAAGCCAAAGACGGCCCCTTCGGTAGCACCATCGCTCACGGCTACCTAACTCTGTCGCTCGCCAACTGGTTTCTGCCGCAACTACTGCAAGTCAACAATGTATCGATGGGCGTGAACTACGGCGCCGAAAGCATTCGCTTTCCATCGACCGTGCCCGTGAATAGTACCATCCGCGCGACTGGCGAAATCACGTCTGCTGAAGAAGCCAAAGGCGGCGTTAAAGTCGTGGTGCGCATCACGATTACGGTGGAAGGTGCTGAGCGCCCTGCGTGTATCGTCGATACAATCAGTATTTTTTATCCCTGATGCGCGAGCCAGGTTGCCACTGAGTTTTGAAAATACGCGAAGTGAGCCAAGCGGCTGCAGCCTGTTTCGCGCGGAGCGTCACGCGACAGGACGTCGCGTGCGTAGCGAGCCACGGATAGCCTTGCAGCGGTCCGCAAGAAATTGGCTAAGACGTGAAGGCGGATCGTTAAACGTCCGCCACTGAAACAAAGGCTTAAACCGCCTCTTCGCCAGTTTCGCCGGTGCGGATACGAATGACTTGCTCAAGCGGTGAAACGAAGATTTTACCGTCGCCGATTTTGCCCGTGCTGGCAGATTTAAGGATGGCATCGATCGTGGCATCAAGCTGCGACTCTGACACCGCGATTTCAAGCTTTAACTTGGGTAAAAAATCCACCACATATTCTGCGCCACGATACAGCTCGGTGTGTCCGCGCTGACGGCCGAAACCTTTAACTTCTGTTACGGTAATACCTTGGACGCCGATTTCCGAGAGAGCGAGGCGCACGTCGTCCATTTTGAAGGGTTTAATAATGGCAGTTACCAATTTCATAAAGCGTTGTCCTGTGGTTCTTTAATTGCTATAGCCTAACACAAATTTTCGACAATCCATCAGCAAGTCGGCCTAATAATAACGCAAAAAAGGGGGCCATCGGCCCCCGAAAATGCACACATAGGTGTGCCCGCAAGTCTTTAGTTTGAAGCACCGAACTCTGGGTAAGCTTCCATGCCACACTCTGAGATATCGACACCTTCGTACTCTTCTTCCTCAGAGACGCGCAGACCAATCACTGCTTTAATGATGCTGAAGGCGATGAAGCTCGTGACAAACACCCAACCAAAGATGGTCAGAGCACCGATGATTTGGCCCAAGAATGTCACATCGCTGTTCGTGACAGGGACTAACAACAGGCCCAACAGACCCACCACACCGTGCACTGAGATCGCACCGACGGGATCGTCGATTTTCAGCTTGTCTAGGGTAATGATCGAGAACACAACCAAGACGCCACCGATCGCACCAAAGATCGTAGACTGCAACGCAGTTGGGGTGTCTGGGCCCGCGGTGATTGCCACCAAGCCAGCCAGTGCACCGTTCAAGGCCATGGTTAAGTCAGCTTTGCCGAACATGAAGCGCGCCGTGATCAAGGCAGCGATCAAACCACCTGCAGCCGCGGCGTTGGTGTTCATGAAGACAACGGCTACCGCGTTAGCGCTTTCGACCGAGGCTGTTGCCAATACCGAACCACCGTTAAAGCCGAACCAACCCATCCACAAGATGAACGTTCCGAGCGTTGCTAAGGGCAGGTTTGCGCCTGGAATTGGGTGGATCGAACCATCCGCGCCGTATTTACCTTTACGCGCACCCACCAGCAGTACACCCGCCAAAGCCGCCGCGGCTCCCGCCATGTGTACGATGCCCGAACCCGCGAAGTCAACGAAGCCTAAGTCGCCCAAGGTGTACATGCCGAATACAGGATTGCCGCCCCAAGTCCATGAACCTTCCATGGGGTAGATAAAGCCCGTCATTACGACCGCAAAGGCTAGGAAGGCCCACAACTTCATACGTTCAGCGACCGCACCTGACACAATCGACATTGCCGTTGCCACGAAGACCACTTGGAAGAAAAAGTCAGCCGAAGGTGCATAGGTCGCTGGCTCTTCTGCACCCGCAACGCCATCTCCGGTAATGGTCGACAAGAAAATGTCACCGCCATACATGATGGCATAGCCGCAAATCATGTACATGGTACAGGCAATCGCATAAAGCGCGACGTTTTTGGTTAAGATTTCCGTGGTGTTTTTGGCTCGTACTAAGCCCGCCTCGAGCATCGAGAAGCCCGCTGCCATCCACATGACTAAGGCGCCGCATACCAGAAAATAAAAGGTATCGAGCGCGTACTGTAATTGAAATATTTCGTTTTCCATAACAATGCTCTCTCGTAAGTTACAGGATGACTAGATAGCCTCTTCCCCGGTTTCGCCAGTTCGAATTCGAATCACCTGTTCTAAAGATGAAACGAACACCTTGCCGTCGCCGATTTTGCCCGTGTTAGCCGCCTTGGTAATGGCTTCGATCGTTTGATCCGCCATAGCCTCAGAGACCGCAATTTCGATCTTTACCTTGGGTAAAAAATCGACCACGTACTCCGCCCCGCGATACAGCTCGGTGTGTCCTTTTTGCCGCCCAAAGCCTTTGACCTCGGTCACAGTAATACCCTGCACACCGATTTCTGACAGCGCTTCGCGCACGTCATCAAGCTTAAAAGGCTTAACAATTGCTGTTATGAGTTTCATATTGCTCTCCTGTTGCGTGCGCAGCCCTGTGCGGGCTGCGATCTCGTAATACGATTACAGACTTTTTGAGATTGATAAGATCAAGCGGTCGTCCGAACCTGCAACGACATCGTCGTCCAAGTCGGTTCCGACAAAGGCCAAACCAAAGTCAACACCGCCAGCACTGAAACCCAAGGTTGCGCTGTAGTCTGAGTATGAGTCTTCGCCTGGGCCCCAGAAATCAGCAGCGTCGATGTCGCTGTAACCGTAGTGCAGGTCCAGAGACAAGCCTTCCGTTAAGGCCATCGAGTAACCAATGTAGGGGTACAAGAAGTCCGGGCCGCCATCACCTAAGTATTCGGAAGAATAGTTCAGGCCAAAGCTGATATCGCCATAGCTGAACGACACCGCGTATTCTTGATAGTCAAATTCAGCATCGCCCTCGTAATCAAAGTAGATGTAACTGATGTCGTATCCGAGGTCGCCCGCACTGCCGGAATAGCCAAAATACAGATCCATTTCGGTGCTCGACTCGGTGCCAAACTCTACGTTCGACAACCAGGTTCCGGCGTAAAAACCCGATTCAGCGGCGTAGTCAAACCCGCCCTGAATGGCGCCTTTTTCAGCCGTTTGCGAAATACCGCGGAACGCGTAATCGGATACCAACGATACGTTTCCGCTGATTTCTGCTGACGCCTGTGCGGCGCCCGTTAAAGCCAATGCTGCGACTAGAGTGGAAAGTTTTGTTTTGTTGAACATGTGTTGTCTCCTTCAGAGTGTGTAATGTGTGCACTTCAACCGGCGACACTCGGCGTGGTGCATCTGTTGCACCGCAATCTTTGCACCCCGCGTGCCAATAATTATTTTTATTCATTAAAATCATATAGTTACATCTAATTACACAGCAAAATCAGGGCGAAAACGAAATTTTCGTGGACACGCATCGCCCCAAAAAAGCGCCAAGCACCAAAGGAGTGCACCAATTCGGTTCACATTGATGACTTTTGACGCACACAGCACTTTTGGTTCGAGACACAAAGCTCTACACTGTGCACATCACATTAGGAGACACGCTCATGGCGCTTAAACCGCCCCCCATTGGCGACTTACTCAGTCAATTTAAAGGACTGGCTGAGGACAGCGGACTCAAACAGGAGCTGGATAAAAATTCCAAAGCCTTGCTGCAAACGATGTTGGCAAAACTCGATGTGGTCACGCGTGAAGAATTCGATGCGCAATGCGCCCTTTTAGCCCGCGCGCAAGAACGCATCGCTGAGCTTGAAGCCCAGATCAAGGCCCTAGAAACAGACCGGTAACACCAACACAGCAGCGCACCGGAGTGCGTACCAAGCCTCAAACTGCTCAAGGAAGAGCTATGCAATTATCTGTGATAAAAGCCCGCGCTTTGGTGGGTATCGACGCCCCACTCGTGCGGGTCGAGACCCACCTGAGTAGCGGTTTACCCGGGTTTAACTTGGTAGGCATGCCTGAAACCACGGTACGCGAAAGCAAAGACCGAGTGCGCAGCGCGATCATCAATAGCCACTTTGATTTCCCCGATGCCAAAATTACAGTCAATCTCGCACCCGCTGATCTACCAAAAGAAGGCGGTCGATTCGATTTGGCGATTGCTCTGGGGGTGCTAGCTGCCTCGGGACAAATTAGCACAAACTATCTATCTCAATACGAATTCATCGGTGAACTGGGTCTTGACGGAGCCCTACACCCAGTCACCGGCGTGCTAGCCAGTGCACATGCCTGCGCGGCGGCTGATTGCAAACTGATGGTCAGTCAAGCCTGCGCAGCCCATGCGGCCCAAGTGTCCACCTGCTTTGTGATGGGTGCGGAATCCCTGCTGCATGTCTGCGCCCAGTTGCGCGACAGCCCCCCGGTTCGCGTGCAAGCCAATCACGTTCGATCGCATCGGGGCCAAGCGATGGATTTAAGCGAAGTACGAGGCCAGCTAGAGGCAAAGCGTGCACTTGAAATCGCAGCCGCAGGCGCTCACAACGTGTTCTTGTATGGCCCACCAGGCACCGGCAAAACGCTACTTGCCAGCCGGCTCGCGGGACTACTGCCGCCTTTGGATGCCTCAGAATTACTCGAGGTTCGTTTGATTCAAGACTTGATGAGCAGTAGCGATTTGAGCGATGAGCGACCGTTTCGTGCGCCCCACCACAGCGCCAGTGCCGTTGCCCTGATTGGCGGCGGGTCAAAACCCAAACCGGGTGAAATCACACTCGCTCATCGTGGCGTTTTGTTTTTAGACGAAATTGCGGAGTTTCCAAGAGCCACCTTAGATATGCTGCGCGAGCCCCTCGAATCTGGGTCGGTGCGCATCAACCGCGCCAAAGCGAGCGTTACCTACCCGGCTAACTTTCAATTAATCGCCGCTGCCAATCCCTGCCCCTGCGGGTATTTAGGTGACCCAGATAGACGCTGTCGCTGCAGCTTCGATCAAATCGAGCGCTACCAAGCTCGCTTATCAGGCCCTCTGCTAGACCGTATCGATTTGTTTTGCCGAGTTGAGCGCCTCGCAGCCAAAACCCTGCTGGAACACGCTGACCAAGCGGAGACCTCGGCCCGGGTAGCGGAGCGAGTGGCACAGGCGCGTGCCCGTTCTTACGAGCGTCAAGGCAAACTCAACAGCCAGGTCGACGGTGACGTCTTAGCGACACAATATTGCAGCGAAGCGGCCATACACACGCTGACAGTGGCAGCAGACAAGTTCCAATTGTCAGGCCGCTCAGTGCATCGCGCGCTTCGCGTTGCACGCACGATTGCAGATTTAGATAAGGCTTTGATGATCGAAAAAAACCACATGCTCGAAGCCCTCAGTTATCGTCAAATTAACTTCAACAAAGGTGCTTTCTAACAGCTTTGTGTGAAGAAATTTGATACCCTAGCGCTTTTTTTGGGCACCCCAATCTGTGACGACACTAAACCCCGCGCAACGTGACGCCGTTCGTTATTTGGATGGGCCTCTTCTCGTGCTGGCTGGCGCGGGCAGCGGTAAAACCAGTGTCATCACTCAAAAAATCGCTTATTTGGTTGAACAGTGCGAGCTGCCTCCGAAAAAAGTTGTGGCCGTAACCTTCACCAACAAAGCGGCCCGAGAAATGCGTACCCGAGTCAACGGAATTTGCGAAAAAGCCAAGGGCTTGTGGGTCAGCACTTTCCACCAACTGGGACTGTCGATCGTACGAAAAGAGCACCACTTGCTGGGCTTGCGCCCGGGCTTTAGCATCTTTGACCAGCAAGACGCAGTAACCATTATGAAAGAGTTACTGATTCAAGAGCTCAATACCGACCCTGACCAAGCTCCCATGATCTTGAATGCCATTAGCGCCTACAAAGCCGACGGCATTACCCCAGAGCAGGCGCAAAGCCGTGCCGAAACGCATTTAGACATCCTGCACAGCGCGTGCTACGAGCGTTATCAAAGAGCCCTGCGCGCCTACAATAGCCTAGACTTTGATGATCTGATTTTCTTACCCAACATTCTCTTTCGCGAGCACCCCGAGGTGAAGGATCGCTGGCAGAATCGGGTCCGCTACATGCTGGTCGACGAATACCAAGACACCAATGGCAGTCAGTACGAACTCATTCGACACTTAATGGGCACCAACTCAGGCTTAACCGTAGTGGGCGACGACGACCAGTCCATTTACGCCTGGCGCGGCGCTAAACCCGAAAATCTGGTCGCCTTGGGTGAGGATTTCCCCAACCTAAAAGTGATTAAACTCGAGCAAAACTACCGTTCGACCGCCACCATTTTGCAGTGCGCTAACGAGCTTATCGCCAACAACCCGCACATTTATGACAAAGCGCTGTGGAGCGAATTAGGGCGAGGCGAAAAAGTCAGAATTCAAGCAGCGGCCGACGAGCACGCCGAATCCGAGCAAGTCGTGGCCGAAATTATTGACCACAAAATGCGTCGCGGCCTGCGTTATGGGGCCTATGCCATTTTGTATCGAGGTAATCATCAAGCGCGCTTATTGGAACTTGAACTGCAACGTTTCCAAATCCCCTACCAGTTAAGCGGCGGCACCTCGTTTTTTGCGCGCAACGAGGTCAAAGACATCCTGTGCTACTTACGTTTACTGGTAAACCCCGACGACGACAATGCCTTTTTACGCATCTGCAACGTCCCAAAACGTAAAATAGGTGCCGTAACCTTAGAGGCCGTGGGACGCTACGCGCACGAACACCACATCAGCCTAAGAGACGCCGCCAGTCGGGCCGATCAAATCGTCGATTTGGCCCCAGCGGCACAACATGCCTTGACCGAGTTTGCCGAATGGCTCGCGCATTGGGAGCGAGAGTGCTTCGAGGCACGTGACGCCAAACCCATCCGGGCCATGGTCGATGAATTGAACTACGAAGGATACTTACAGCTTACCAGCTCGTCCGATGACGTCGCCGCGCGACGCATGGGCAACGTCGAATTTTTGATTGCCAGCTTAGACAAGGTGATCGAAGACCAAGATCTCACCCTAGAAGAAGCCATAGCGCGACTGATGCTGCGCGACCTTATGGAACAACAAGAGGAAGAACGCTCGGGCCCCGATAGCGTGCAATTGATGACCCTACACGCTGCTAAAGGTCTTGAATTTCCGCACGTTTATTTGATCGGTTTTGAAGAAAACATCCTGCCACATCGCAATAGCATCGAGGCCGACACGGTCGAAGAAGAAAGACGCTTGGCCTACGTCGGAATCACCCGTGCGCGCGAAACCCTAACGATCTCTTATGCTCGCAAACGACGGCAGTTCGGCGAAAATATGAGCTGTGATCCGAGCCGTTTCCTGGATGAATTACCCGTGGAGTTGCTGGACAGGTATGATGACGAAGAGCAGTCGGCCGACGTCAACTTAACGCGTGGTTCAGAGACCCTGGCTGGGCTTAGAAATTTGTTGGGCTAAAACAAAAATGGCGCACCTAGGCGCGCCATTTTGTCGAAGTTCTGGCCTTAGCCTTGCGGCACCATGAAATCGATGGCCGCATGGATTTCCTCGTCAGAGCAATCGCCACACGTACCCTTGGGAGGCATTGCGCCAATACCGTTTACACCATTCGCGTAGACGGTTTCCAGACCTTTGGCGTCGATACGCGCGGTCCAGTCAGCACTACCCGTCTTTGGCGCACCCAGCACACCCGCACCATGGCAAGCTGTGCAATAGGTATTGTACACCTGCTCGCCCGAGCGAGGGCCAGAACTCGCTGCAGCGCCTGCGCCGCCACAGGTGTTGTCGCCTTGCAGGCACACTTTACCCGCCGGTGCGATACGCGACTCAATATCGGCTCGCTGTTTGTCTGACAAGGCCCAAGCGGCGGAGGCAACCAAAGCAACCACGATTGCAATCACAGATTTTTTGAACATGATCCTACCCCTTTCATCAAAGTGGCGGCATTATAGCGAGAAACACTCAGATTAAAAACCAAGATCATTTGTGAGTGCGTAATAATTTGGTCAAACTCTGTCAGGAATCAAAAAAAGGACACCCCATGCATTTGTATAACTACGATCCCGCACCCAACCCACAACGCTTGGTGTATTTTATGAAACTCAAAGGTATTGAGTTGCCTACCACTCAAATTGACTTAGGCAAGCTTGAGCAACTTAAACCGGAATACCACGCGATTAACGCCAGCGGTACCGTGCCCTGTTTGGTCCTGGATTCCGGCGAACAACTCACGGAAGTCATTGCGATTTGTCAGTACCTAGAATGTCTTAACCCAGCCAAGCCCTTAATGGGCAATAATGCTCTAGAGCAAGCACAAGTGCTGGAATGGGATCACAAAATTTTTACCACCTTACTCAGTGCGGTCGCCGATATGTTGCGTAACGGCAACCCTGCGTTCGAAGGTCGAGCCTTACCCGGGCCTGTGAGTCTGGCACAAATTCCCGCCTTGGTGGAACGCGGGCAAATACGGATTCAACACTGTTGGGAAGTATTGAATGCGGCGCTCGAGGGCAAAAACTTTTTGGTGGGAACCAGCATCACGCTCGCCGATATCGATTTATACGTGGCCATGAATTTTGCCGGCTGGGTGCGCGAGCGGGTTCCCGAAACTGCGAGCAACCTCTTGGCCTTTCGCGACCGCATGAAAGCGCTACTGGACCAAGCCTAGAGTCAGGCTCCCAATGCGGCTGCGTCACGCGTTTTGTCTTGTCATTGCCGCCTGCCTTGGCGCCTGTTCCAGCAAACCCGGCGAGGCCGTTTTCAGCGACTACGAAGCACGACTCGGCCGCACCCTGGACGTTAGCTTCTCTGCGACAGACCCAGCAGAGGCGGCCCGCAAACCCAGGGCCGAGGCCTTACAGCTGGACCTACAAGGGAGCGATATCGGCACCCTCAATTTTTTGGCGCTGACCGGCTGTGAGCTCCAAATCACCATCGGCAAACGCAACTCCAGCTTGGGTAAACTGGCCGCCCCCTCACAACGTCTACTGCTGGATTTAGAATTCTTGCGGTACGCGCCAGCGTGCATTGAACACTTGGCAGCCCAACCGGAGCAGCGAGAACTCGTCGCGCTCCTGGAACGAAGTCAACGACTCAAGCAACAACAACTCGCGCAACACATATTCAATGCCACCCTGGCAGGCCCTGAATGGCACCAGTTTTGGCGGCACCAAGACATTCCCACGGGCTACCCCAAACACACCACTAGCGATCAGGTCCTGCAAGCCCTAGATGCCATAACAGCAATGGCGAGTCGTTGGCTCGAGGGCAACTACGCGGCAGACAATGCAGCATTCGAAGCACACCTGAACACGCTGCGCTCCGGAGATGGCGGCGTGATTCTTACGGCAGCTCAACTGGGTCAACAATTTTTGGCTCGCTGGAATACAAGCCTTGGCGAGTATGCGCAACAGCGGGGTTGTACGCCATTGCCGAACCACACGAAAACGATTCTGGAAACAGTCATCGCCAAATATTTTGCCGGCGGAGTGCAACTGTGGCTTGCCCCAATCATGAGCCGTGCCGAAAACATTCAAGGGGCCTCAAACAATTTGGAACAACTGCTCCGCACCGCCAGCCCTATCGACTACAGCCTTTGGCAGCAACAACGCGACAACGACATTCAAGCACTGAAGTTATTAACCAAAGATCATGTTCACAGGCTTAAGAGCGTTCTAGAGCCCTGCCGTTCGTAACAAAAAGGGGGCCTGAAGCCCCCTGTTGCACCGTCGCTGATCTGCAGACCGTATTAGAAGTTTTTCCGAATATTCAAACCAAAGGTGCGTGGCGGACTGGGGTATCCATTGAAACTACCCGCCTGCGCTACCGAGGGGAAATTCGTGAGCAAGAATTCATCATTGAACAAGTTGCGCGCCCAGATGCTCACTTCCCAGCCGTCAATATCCATCCCCGCCGACGCATTCACCACATTCATTTCGCGAGTGGCAGCCCCGACCGCAGTCAGCGGCGCGTAGGAGGGATTCATCGTGCCACCATCCTGGATATCGACCTCACTTTCGTGCTGGTAATCCGCGCGAACATAACCTTCATAACCCGCAAGCTCGAAGTTATAGGTAGCGGCTAACGACAGGCTTTGTTCATGAATACCACCGGGCTGCGTACCAGACAGATCACCCAAGGCCGAGGCTTTGAAGCTATCGTACTTCGGATCAATAAAGACACCCGAAAATGCCAAGGTCAAAGCCGCTGTCGGATTGTAGGCAACGTCAATCTCAAAACCCTGAGCCGATTGACTGCCCGCGTTCGCCAGTGTAAAGGCGGCCCCGGTAAACGTATTCGACTGGAACCCTTTAATGGTTTGATCGAATACGGCCAGGTTTACAAATCCCCAATCAAACGCGCCCTTCAAACCGAGCTCAAACACTTCACTTTCTTCAGGGCCAGCCAAGCGCGTTCCATTCACTAGGTTAGCAGGCAAAGTCACCCCGGCCGCCGTCAGCGCCGAGACTTCCGCTGCAGTGGGTCGTGAATCACGTGACAAGTTCCAGGAAGTCGCTTTGTAACCGGTAGACAAGCTGGCGTAAACATTGATCGAATCGCTCCAATCATACGCCAAACGCGCGGTATAGGTCACTTTCGAATCGTCCGACGTACCGCTGTTACCTGCGTTGGGATAACCCAGCAATTGGGGTAAAAACTGCAAAGCCTGCAGTCCCAGCAGTGGGTTCTGAGCGGGGTTGGTGAGGTCCACTTGAGACACCCCGGCAACCACGGCTTGCTGCAACTGTAAAAAGCCTGCCGCGCCCACTGGGTCCGAGGTGACTAAAGCGATATTATCGGCGGTGAACGGCAATCCAAAAATCGCGGGGAACTGCTGTGCAAGCGTGAAGCCGACGAGCGCGTTAAACCCATCGAGACCGTCCAAATCCAATTTTGAAAACGTGTCAGAGTTTTCCTGACGTAGGCTCGTCTCTTTTTCGTCTTGTATATAACTTAAACCCAAGGTCGCCGTTAACCGATCGTTCAGAGCAATATCCATCTGACCAAAAATTGAGGTTGCTTGGTTACTTTGCTTGGCGAACTCACGCACCGCTACGCCCTTGTGAAAGGTGCCGGGCGGGTAGCCCAAGATGGCCTCTAACCCCAAGACTGAGCCTGTACCTCCGGTCAAAATATCGACATAGCCCGCGAAAGCCGCGCCGAAATCCAAGCCATTGCGATAGTCGATATCCTCGTCAAAATAGAACACACCCGCGACCCAATCGACGCTATCGCTACTACCGGAAATGCGAAGTTCTTGAGTAAACGTTTGAATATCGGTTGAGGTCGGCTGGTTGCCGATTAAATCGGCGCCGCCAAAATCTACGTCGGAAAACGGCTGGTTCAAAAACGAATCGCGGTACGCCGTAATCGATGTCACATCAAATCCACCAAAATCAAATTCGGCATTTATCGTAATGCCTCCATTTTCGGCGATATTGATACTGTCGTTGTTGTAATAGACCTTGTAGCTATAAGGATTTTCCGCATCAAGTGCGCCGCCCAAAGCAACGACAGCCGCCCCGGTGGGGCCATTGACAACGTTGGCGACGGTACAACAAATTTCATCCAGTTCATCATAATCGGCAATGATGCGAATGCGGCTGGTGTCGCTTGGTTCGATCAACAGGTCAGCTCGAACACCCCAGCGATCACGATCAGACACGTCGTTACCCGTTGTGAGGTTGTCAGCATAGCCATCGCGCTTGTTCATTGAACCACTCACGCTGACAGCGACCGTGTCACTCAAGCCAGTGCTGTAATAGCCTTTGGCCGTTTGGTTATTGTAATTCCCCACGCCTAGCTCAACATACCCTTCTGGCTCATAGGTCGGTGCCGCCGTCACGACACTCACTACCCCCGCTGAAGCGTTTTTACCAAATAGAGTACTTTGGGGGCCTCGTAAGACCTCGATGCGCTCAAGCTTTGGTAAATCAGAGATTTGGCTTTGCGCCCGCGAGCGATACACACCATCCACAAACACCGCCACTGAGGGTTCGATCCCGGGGTTGTTCGCGCCGTTACCAAATCCACGAATAATAAAGGTTGTTTGGTTTGAGTTCTGAAGTTGCGATACCCGCAAAGAAGGAACCACTGACTGCAAATCCAACACATCGCGAATTTCTGCTTGCTCGATAGTTTCGGCAGACGTCACCGTAACGGCAATGGGGACCTCTTGCAGAGTTTGGGCGCGTTTTGATGCAGTAACAATGATTTCTTCCAGCGGTCCTTGCGCGTGTGACATTGCACTCGTGAGGGCTACGGGCACAGCGATACTCAGGTGTTTTAACAGGGTCGACTTCATGGAGGTACCTCTTACGTAATGGGTCTTATTCAAAGGTGTGTACTACCAGTCATAGTGTAGCGACTTGCCACCGACAAAAGCGCTTAGATGAAAAACTTTTAACGTTAATTTTCTACAAAATAGAGCCACAGCTGAGGCTTTAGTGAACCCATCGAAGGCGCTGGCAACTCCGTACGGTCGAATTCAAGCCGAGTGTCGCGGTGAATAAGGTATCAATTCGACACCGTAAACCCACAAATCGATGATTAGAGGGCCTGAACATTTTGCTTATAGCGAATAGGCGTTATAAGCTGTGTGATTGAATGGATGCTAACCTTACGAACGGATTATTCATGAAAGGCATTATTTTTACTGAGTTTTTTGACCTGGTTGAACAAGCCTTTGGCTTTGAAGTCGCAGATAAAATTATTGATGAATGCGAGCTACCGTCCGGTGGTGTCTACACCTCCGTGGGCACCTATGATCATACAGAGATCTTAGCGCTAGTCGGCACGCTCAGTAAGATCACCGAAATACCAGCGCCACAATTATTAATTACCTATGGACGCTTCATCTACCCCAAGCTACATGCGCAACTCAAGGGTATGGGACTTGAGTTTCGTCACTCCTTCGAGCTGTTCAGCGCCCTCGATGATATTATTCACCCAGAAGTACTTAAGCTCTACCCCGACGCGGAACTGCCGAACTTCGAAGCCAGCGTATTGAATGATCATCAGCTCTTGCTAAAGTACAGCTCGTGTCGCCCTTTCGCTCACATGGCGGAGGGACTGATTTACGGCGCCGCAGACTGGTACGGTGAAAACCTCGCGGTTACCTTAACGCACCGAAATACTGACAATAACTTTTGCACCGATATCACCATTACCCGCCAATGAATGTAGAGCAGGACGAGGCACATTCGAACTACTTGCGCAAACGACTTGAGCGCGAGAAGCGCGCCCGTGAGCAGGCGGAAAGTTTGCTCGAATCAAAAAGTCGCGAGCTGTTTGAAATCAATCAGATCCTAGAACGCAGCAACGAATATTTAGACGAACAAGTTCAACAACGTACCAGTGATTTACAAGCGCAAACTCGACTTGCTCAAGATAACGCCACTCGGCTGAATTCTGCGCTCGAACGCCTGGAAATTATCTTGACCGCGGCGCGCGCGGTCAGCTGGACGTACGACATTAACCAACGCACCTTTCGAGTGAACGGGGGTAACACCGAGCTTTTGCACTTCGCGCTCGATGAACCCGTTAAGCTAGACGAGCTAAAACAGATCCTTCATCCAGACGATCAAGCCCAGTTGCTAGAGTCCTTCTCTGAGCTGAGCTATCTTAACCACAAAACGGATACCCGCCTGCGCCTGAAAGATCAATCAAACCAGTACCGTTGGTTTGCTTTAACGAGCGTCATGTCAAGAACAGACACACAAGACCCTATGTTGCTGGGCGCACTAGTCGACGTACAAGATCACGTCAGACGAGAGGAGGAAGCGTGGGCCTTGTCTAACATCGACACCCTCACACAAGTAGCCAATCGCCATTACTTCGAGCAACTTTTTGCCAGAGCAAAACAAGAAGCGCAGGACACAAGAACGGGCTTTACCATCGGCTTGGTCGATATCAACGAGTTTCGCTTAATTAACGAGAGTTTTGGCCAACGCACCGCGGATCGAACCCTGCAAGCGCTGGCTGATCTCCTGCTTGATCAGTTTGAGGGCAATGCCGCCGTCGCGCGCCTAGCCGCCGACGAGTTTGTGATTTTGTTTGACCAGGAGGTCAAAGCCACGCAGGCCTTTGATCGACTCGAACAATTGGTCACCTCAATTGATCATTTCGAACTGAACAATGGCGATCGTGTCGCAATTACCTTAAGCGCCGGTGCAGCCTGCTTTCCTCACGATGGGCAAAAGTTCGACCACTTGCTACAAGCGATACAAACGGCGAACCAGCACAGCAAGCAATCCCGTTTCAGCAGTCCGAAATGTGTGATGTACCACCCCGGTATGGACGTCAGCCGCCAACGCGATCGCAACATTCGCCAGAATCTTCATCGCGCAGTTACCAAAAGTGAATTCGCATTTGCTTTGCAGCCCCTAGTATCAAAAGAGGGGGAATGGCTGGCCGCCGAGGCCTTATTGCGCTGGCCCAAGGGCCCCCAAGATTGCTCAACACAGGACTTTATCAATGTTGCGGAAAGTTGCGGCTTAATTTTGCCGATCGGCGAGTGGGTTATTAAACAGGCCATGACTCAACTCTCCGACTTACACGCAATCGATCCGGACTTTTGGCTCTCGATCAATGTTTCGCCCGCCCAATTCCAACATCAGGACTTGGCGTCAACCATTGAAGAGGCAGCGCAAGGTGCCAAAGTCGATCTGTCTCGCTTAACCATAGAGGTGACCGAAAGCCTGTTTTTAGACGATTTAACGCGGGTAAAAAGTAGCCTAGATCGCATTAAAGCCTTGGGCTGTAGCATTGCCATCGATGATTTCGGATCGGGCTATTCAAGCCTTGGGTATGTTCAGCAACTTCCCATTGACTACATTAAAATCGACAAGCGTTTCGTGGATCAAATCACCGAACGCCCAGAAAGTCACAATATCGCCAAAGCCATCATCGACATGAGTCACTCGATGAACAGCAAAGTCGTCGCAGAAGGCGTTGAGACGGCGCTGCAGGTCCAAGCTCTCGCGGCCCTTAATTGCGACGCACTACAGGGCTATTACTTCAGTCGACCCGTCGCACCCGAGCTATTGTTGGCCGAGCTAAAGCAGCGCAGCGAGGCATTGTGAAAGATTAGCACCTATCGCTACGTTACAGCGCAGACTAAATCCGATATTCTTAGCGTTTTACATCCTCTGGACACCTTATGAGTGACAGCTTTCAATTTGACGACCGACTCGGCGCGCTCGACGAAATCATGTTGCGTGCGGAAAGCAACCCCAGAACCCGAAACTGGGTACTATCGCTGATCATTCTTGACAAAAAACCAAACACCGCACGCTTGCTAGAGCAATTCGAACGTGCCAGCCGCGAGTTCGTTCGTCTCCGTCAGGTCGTGGTGCCCGCGCCGACACCCCTCGGTTACGCGCGTTGGCAAGCAGTAGAGCGATTTGATCCTAAAGAGCATTTCGAACACCTTGCCTTGCCGCGCGGCAGCTCATTCGATGATTTATTGCAACTTGCCTGCAACTTCATCAACAAGCCCGGCGATCTCACTCGCCCGCTGTGGGAAGCGATGCTGATTGACAACGTAAAACACCCCGAAGGTAAATGCGCTTTCATGATGCGAATGCACCACGCCATTGCAGATGGAATGGGTGCGGTGCAATTGTTTTTATCCTTATTTGATACCCACGCCGACGCGGAACCACGAGAATTTCTGGAACCACCTCACGCCAAACCCATGTCTTGGCTGGCACGAGCCTCGGCCGATGTGCGTGATAGCCTGCCAGACGCCAAACAATTAGCCTCACGTGCGGCCAAGGTCGCCCTAGCCCATGTGACATCGCCGCTGAGCCAGTGGCGCGAAGACAAGGCCTTGCTGGATTCTATACAGCGACTGTACGGTTCTGAGAGTGCACCCGGTTCGCCGCTGCTGGCCGAGCGCAGTATGTCACGACAATTTTTGGCGTGGGACTTCCCCTTCCCTCCGTTTAAGCAAGCGCTCAAAAACTTAGGCTGGTCGGTTAATGATGGCTACTTAACCGCCGTAACATTGGGATTAAAACGCTATCACGAAGCGCTGCACTGCCCCGTCGACACCCTACCACTCACCATACCCGTTAATGTTCGACGTGGAGGCGAAGGCGAGCAGGCCGCAGGGAATCACATAGCACCGGTAAAATTAAAGCTGCCGATGCATCTTGATGATCCCCATGAAATCGCGGCCGATATCGGTGACAAAGTACGCTCGGCGCTGCAGGAACCGGCTTTGGGTCTGATGTCTTGGCTTGCGCCGACGATCAAGGGGGCGCCACAATTTGTCGTGGATAAAATCGCCGACAGCATGGCGGAAGTCGATATTCAAGCGAGCAATGTGCCGGGCTACCCCTTTGCACCCTACCTCGCCGGCAGCAAAATTGTGAGGTCCTATCCGTTTGCGCCGCTACCCGGCGTTGCAGCGATGGTTGCCTTGTACACCCAAAATAACGTCGCTCAAGTCGGTATTCAGCTGGACAAAGCCGCCATCGAAGAGCCGAAACGCTTGCAAGACTGCTTGACCGCAGCGTTTGAAGAGATTATCAGCCTGGGTGCCTAACTAGGCGGGCACGTCCATTTGATTCTCGACTTTTATACCCTGACCGATCATCTCGTCATAGGCGCTCGAATGGATCATCCGGAACTCGCCGATGTGAGCGCGCGCCAAAACCCGCTTTAAAGCCTCGGCCGACGGTCTTCGAATCGATGCGCCTTTTTCGGTCAACAGATAGACCTGACCCCCAATCTCCAGCCGGGCGGTGTAAAGCGAGGGCATTAACGATAGAATCAACACGCGGTCGATGATTGTACTCTCGTTTAGCTCATCCAGGGCGAATTTCAGAACCTTAGCCATGCGCGACAGCTCGCTGTTTATTGCCAGCGCTCGCCAGTAAACGCCAGGGTTTTCCCTCGCAATGCGCTCGGTTGGGACAGGTCGCCACGCAGCCACGACAAGGCACCGGCATGGGTTTTTGCTCACTCTTTGTTTTATGCACGATCTGATTTCTCCTCGAGTACAGACGCTAGCGCGCGTTCTACCAAAAATCGGGCTTGGTTGATGTAGGCATGCACACAGGCATGTGTGGCGGCATCCGCCCAGCCCTCCACAGCACACTCGCTGGAATATTGCTCAAAATTCGACAAGGACTCGATCAACTCAGCCAGATGGTGAGTGCAACCACAGGGCAGCACCGAATTCTGCTGTTTCAGTTGTGCAAGCGCTGCGGTATCGAAGATGTGGGGCTTAAGTTGCGCAAGTTCACCCGCATCATTATTGCCTTGATCAATTTCAATGGCCTGTCTAAGGCCCGCTATGTGCACCCCAAATCGCTCTTGGTCAAGCGGCATCTTCAAGCATGCAATACCGCGCTCGGCCAACTGCTCAACCCACAGTGGATTACCAAATTCATAGGCCACCAAGGTTAAGGGCGCACCAATTTGTCGACGTGCGTCTTCAACCAAATCGAACTGAGCCCGACTGAGCTGCCCCACCGACACGATCAACAGTTTCGCGGGTAGCTGTTCTAAATCACCCGAGGCAACGGCCGTTTGTAGTTCGTCACGCATTAAGCGCACATCCAATCCGGAAACCACATTGGGGTGTTTATCCAACCAATCACAAAACCGCGTCCCCACGCAGAGCGTTTTGATTCGAATCTTGGTGGTAACACCCTGACCGGCGCCTGCCCGTTCAAGCAGGGCTGCCAGTGTTTTGCGCTCCATGTTTGCGATTTCGCCAATACGATAACCGCGGTCGACCAAGTTCGCCACAATCTGCAGATGCTCAAGATCCGTTTGCGTGTACATCCTACGGCCCGATTTCGACTTGTAACTGGCACCCAAACCGTAGCGCCGATCCCAAATACGCAAGGTACCGGGTTTGATGCGCGTCAAGCGTGCCACCGTACCAATGCCATACAAAGGCCGAGCTTCGAGTTCTAACGCACCCATGACCACCTCTTTTGTTTCAGTTTTGTAGCAGTAATAGTTATACAATTTTAGTGATTTCGCAAATCCAGCGGCTCTTTAATGCGTAAAATGTACATTAATGGCGTGCAGGGGATTCCCATGGTGATGTTTGCAGGTGATATCGACGAGAATGTTGACTTCTTCTTTGGTGAGGCCGAGCGCTTCCCGCTGTTAACTGCGGAGCAAGAGCAGACGATCGACCAGCAAAAATGGGATTTCGCCCATCAAGCTTTGTTACAGCTAGTAAAAGATCCCGACGGTAAGCGCTATGTGACGGAAGTCTGCTGCGCGATGCTGGAACAGCCCGCCGACATTGAGCAGTTTGCGCAGCGCAATCACTATTTCACCCTGAAGCGCGACCTGAAGGCCATCGCAAACTCTAAAGCCTGGCTAACGCCTACCCAGGCCCTGATACAAGCCATACAAACTGACGCGCCCGAAACCGAGGTGTTGCGACGAATCGAAGCCAGCCAATGGCCCGCTACGTTCATGATTGCCCTAGCGATCGTGGCCGAGCGTGCTTGTGGGCGCAAGCGTAAAGACACGCTCGCTGACGCCTTAACGATATGGAATGCAAACTGGCAAACCTGGGCCTTCCAACGCAGCACAGACTTACGGCGAGACCTGATGCCGCCTGTGCAGGGGTATTTAGCGGCGCGAGACAAGTTGGTGATGCACAACATTCGCCTGGTCTACAAACTGTCTAGAGAGAATCAAAACCGAGGCATTGCGGTCCGAGATCTTGTACAAGAGGGGATTATTGGCTTGGTGCGGGCTGCCGAAAAATTCGATTACCGCTTAGGCTTTAGGTTTTCGACCTATGCCTACAACTGGACCAATCAGCACATTCAGCGTGTGTGCGAAGGCAACGGCAGCTTGGTCACCTATCCCACCCACGTGACCCAAGAAGTGAACGCCTTATACCGCGTTCGCAACGAGTGGATAGATAAGCAGGGCGAAGAGCCATCGATAGCGGAACTGGCTGAGCAGAGCGGATTTAGTTTGGACCGTGTCCGCGAACTCACGCAGCTCACCAACCTGACCGTGTCGATTGAAAGCGAGGATGACGACGACGCGAGCGCTCTGCCCGAATCTGCCCTAGTCGACGAAGCCGCCAACCCGGCCCTAGAACAGGCCCAATCGCGCAGCTTACAGCGCTTAGTCGAACGGCAACTCAAGCAACTGGATCGGCGCGAACAGTTTATCGTAACAGCTCGCTGGGGTTTGGATGGCCGTCCGTCACGCACCTTAGCGCAATTGGCGGACCAACTGGAAGTCAGTCGCGAACTGGTGCGACAACTTGAAAAGTCAGCCCTGCGCAAGTTGCAAGTGGACAGTCAACTCAATGAAGCATTCAAGGTATTGTCGGCATGAACCAAGCTGCGTTACCTTACGTATACAGCCGAAAACAAGAGGGATTCCAATGAAACAACTGCTACTGGCTCTAACCATACTCGGTGCAAGTGCGTCTGCGCTGGCGAGTTGCCCCGATTACTTAAACCACGATTTGCGCAAGCTACACTCCAAGGAAACCGTAAATCTGTGTGACAGCCATGCGGGTAAGCCGATGCTGATCGTGAACACTGCCAGCCACTGTGGCTTTACCGGCCAATTCGAGGGCCTAGAGGCTTTGTACAAGCAATACAAAGACCGCGGCTTCGAAGTGGTTGGGTTTGCCTCGGACAGCTTTAAGCAAGAAGACGACAGTGAAGAAAAAGCAGCCGAAGTCTGCTTCGTTAATTATGGCGTCACCTTCACCATGATGGCCCCCACTCCGGTTCGAGGTGACGACGCCAATCCCGTGTTCAAGCACTTAAACGAAAAAACCTCAAAACCCAGCTGGAACTTCAACAAATATCTAGTGAATGCTGAGGGCGAGGTACTCGAGAAGTGGGGCAGCATGACACGTCCGGACGATAAAGACTTAATTGCCGCGATTGAAGCCCTGCTGTAAACCGAACAATCGGCCGTTGGCACAAGGCGTGCCAAGGGCCCTGTTCCGACCTACTGCGCCTCTGGCAGATCCGCCATAAAACGCATGACGTGAAAAATCACGTGTTGCTCCAGACTTCCACTGAGTAAGTGCGCTCCTGGGCCGCTAGCAAATATGGCGACATCATCGCCGCCGTGTGTCTCTGAACCCAGAGGCACCAGAGATTCCTGATGATAGCCCGGTGCTGTGGTATCGACGCCCTCGTGTAAATGGCGCCCTGCCCGCGCTTCCGAGGCATAGCGGACATCGGCGTTCGTTTCATTGCCCAGATCCGCAAAACCTCTCCCATTCGCATAGCTCAAGGTCGTGTAAGGAGCGCCATCACTCGCTAAGGCCACCTCTTCTTCACCAATAGGCACCACCTGACCTAAAATGGGGTTACCGCGGCGTGGATAGCCCGCGATGGTCATCACGTGGCTGTGATCAGCAGTGACAATCATCAATGTATCTTCCGCGCTGGTCAGTTCTTGCGCCACTGCTACCGCCTCGGACAAGGCCACGGCGTCAGTCAGCGCACCCGCTGCACTCCCCGCATGATGCGCGTGATCGATACGCCCCGCCTCAACCATCAAAAAGAAGCCATTTTGATCCTTTAGTAATTCGATGGCTTTGCGCGTCATGTCGGCTAGACTGGGTTCTTGGCTTTGCATGGCGACTCGGTTCGCTTCGTAGCTCATATGCGACGCACTGAACAAACCCAGCACCGGCAACTGCCCAGATACGACCGCAGCCAACTCGCTTTTCGTACTGACGAAAACGCCGCCTCGCCCTGAGGATTCCCACTCGGCAATTAAATTGCGGCCATCGGCGCGCTTCCCTTTGTACGGTAAGCCAGTGAAACCCTGAGGCAAGAAGCTGGCGGCACCACCGCCCAATGTGACTTCCGGGCCATCAATAGGCGAGCCCGTCGCGGCGGATGCGCGCGATGCGTAACTGACGAATTGCGACGCGATATCCTCACAACCGTTTGTTTTTGCCTCATCACTTAGCTCGGCATCATTCTCCCAGTCACGGTTCACGGTATTGGCATACAAAGCGGCGGGGGTGGCGTGAGTAATACGCGCAGTTGAGACGATACCCGTGCGCTTGCCCGCAAGTTCAGCCAGGGTCAGGATCGACGTCAAATCATTACCTTGCTGCGATGCGCAGTGACCGGTGATGACCTCTGGTCCGACACTCAGCACACCCGCGCGCGTCTTCATCCCCGTCACCATCGCCGTCATAGTACCCGCAGAATCCGGCGTTTGCGCATCGGTATTGTACGTGTGTGACAAACCCACAAAAGGAAACTGGTCAAACGACAAGCTGTGTTCTTCACCCGAGCCACCTAACAATTGTCCTTGATAAATGCGCGTTGCCGTCACGGTCGGAATGCTCATGCCGTCGCCCACAAATAGAATCACGTTCTTGGCCGCACCTGGGGTCTGAACAATGTGACGGTTCAAATTTTGACGCAACTTAGCGGCCCCTGCCTCATACCCAGTCGGCGCCACTTGATTGGCTGGCGCCACGTCCGCAGCAGGGCCTTTCATCAAGCTCGAATCGCTTGCGCAGGCACTCAAAAAAAACACCGAACCCAATACGCCCGCCCATTGAATTTTCATGCATTCTCCTAAACCGGCTAAAACGAAAACACGTATCATACCCCATTCGTATAACAAGCGTGTTACGCTTAGCGCATCATTTCGTTTAGGAGTACCTTCGTGCGAGCCTACCTGATTTCGGCCAGCTTACTGATTGCCATTTTCGGCAGCATTGGCACCTATCTGTATTCAAAATTTTCGGCCCTGGCGACGATGGATTTTAGCCCCCCGCCAGTCACCGTTAACGCCGACGTCACACACGCTGAAACCATTCAACGCACGATTTTAACCGTCGGGACTGTCATAGCCGAGCAGGAGAGTGTTCTGAAGGCCGAGGTGGGTGGACGTGTCTCAGAACTCTTGTTCCAGGGCGGACAAGCAGTCGTAAGCGATCAAATCCTCATGCGCTTGGATGACAGCATCGAGCAGGCCGAATTAAGTCGTTTTCGCGCCGAACAAGTACTGGCTGAAACTCTGTTAAAACGTGATCAAGCACTCGCCAAAGAAAAAGCCATCTCGCAAACCCAACTGGATACTCGTGCCGCCCAATATGAAGCGGCGAGCGCACAAGTCGAAGAAACTCTGGCCCGTATTCGCCAAAAAAACATCCTAGCACCCTTTGCGGGCTCAGTGGGCGTACCCATGGTCAACGTCGGGGATTATGTCAGCGCTGGATCCGCTTTGGTGAACATCACCAGCGCTCAAAACTTGGAAGTCGAATTTAGCCTTCCAGCCACTCAGGCCCGTGACGTCGAGATCGGGCTTGGCGTCCGTATTGAAACCGCTGAAAAATTGCCCATAGCGCAAGGCACCATCACCGAGGCTGATCCAAGGTTAGATCCCATTGACCGCACTCGGCGCTTTCGCGCGCGCCTTGAGGAAACCAACCTCTTCCCCGGCGAATTTGTTCGTATTGCAGTGTTATTGCAAGAACAAACCGAGGTCATCACCATACCTGAAACCGCGGTCACCTATGCCCTGAGAGGCGACGCAGTCTACGTGGTTGAACAGGGCGACAATGGCCCCCTTGCCACCATGCGCATGATCACTACCGGTGAGCGATTCGATCAGCGAGTCGAAATACGTTCGGGGCTTCAACTGGGTGAAACGATCGTCACCGCAGGACAACACAAACTCTATTCCGGCGCCCCTGTAACCATCAGCGAGGACAGCCCACTGTGAGCTTTACCGACGTATTTATTCGCCGACCCGTCCTCGCCATTGTCATCAGTGCCCTGCTGTTTGTCGCAGGTCTGCAATCCTTCAACCGCTTGGATCTGCGTCAATTCCCAGAAGTTGAAAAGTCCTTGATTATGGTTCAAACACCCTACCCGGGTGCCAGTGCAGAGACCGTGCAGGCTTATGTGACCGACGCGCTGCAGCGACGGATTGCCGGAGCGCGCGGCATAGATTATCTCACCTCGAGCAGCGCCCCCGGCATGTCGACGATTCAGGTTCACGTGCGCCTGAACGAAGACACTACCATGGTCTTAAACGAAGTCATTGCAAAAATTAACGAAGCCAAGTTCGAACTGCCGCGCGAGATTGAAGATCCCGTGGTCACGACCAGCCAGGGCGATGATGCGATGATGTACATCGCCTTTACCAGCGAACAATTGAACACCAAACAAATCACCGATTATTTGCATCGAGCGGTTCAACCCGAACTTGCAACCATTGAAGGCGTTGGCCAAGCCCAAGTGATGTCTGGCTCGGTATTTGCCATGCGCATTTGGTTACAGCCGGAAAAACTCGCTGCCTACAAGGTCACAGCGGCAGAGGTTAATCGCGCCCTACAGCGCAATAATGTGCGCGCTGCACCTGGTGGCGTTGAAAGCGCATGGACACGCACTTCGGTCGACGTTGAAACCGATATCGAAGATCCCAACTTGTTCAGCGAAATCATCATTCGCCAGACCGGGGATCAGCGTATCCGTCTTAAGGATATTGCCCGAGTCGAGCTTGGCAGCGAGCGCTATAACGTCACGGTCTATTCCGATGGCGAAGCGGCGGTTTTCGTGTCGATTACCAGCGCACCGGGTGCCAACCCCCTAGCTGTCGCTCAGCGAGTGAAGCAGAAGCTGGCCGATATCGCCCCCGAAATGCCCGCCGACCTAAGCGCTGACGCGGACTCAGATGCATCAATTTACATCGAGCGCGCCATTCAAGAAGTGGGCATGACCCTGGTCGAAGCCACACTGATCGTCATTGCGGTGATTTTGTTGTTCTTGGGGTCGTGGCGCGTAGTGCTGATTCCCCTAGTGGCTATTCCCTTAAGTTTGATCGGCGTATTGTTTGGCTTGTGGGTCGTCGATTTTTCCGTCAACTTGCTCACCCTGCTTGCCATGGTGATCGCCATCGGCTTGGTGGTCGATGACGCCATCGTGGTCGTAGAGAACATCCACCGGCACATTGAAGAGGGTCAAACGCCCTTTAACGCGGCATTACAGGGTGCACGCGAGGTGGCTTTGCCAGTAATTGCCATGACACTAACGCTCGCAGCCGTATACGCCCCGATCGCTTTTGTTGGTGGTCTTACGGGCACCTTATTCAGCGAATTCGCGCTGACCTTAGCAGGTGCGGTGATTGTCTCCGGGCTGATCGCACTGACACTTAGCCCCATGATGTGCTCTAAGATCTTGCGCCCCCTAAAAGAGCAAGGCAAAGCGGCCGACTGGGTTGACCTCCAATTCCATCGTCTAGATCACGTGTATCGCCGAGGCGTCGACGCTTGCCTCGCGAATCGCGGTGCGGTCTGGTTATTCGCCGGTGTGATTTTTTTAAGCCTACCCGTGGCCTTTTTACTCGCCCAGCGCGAGCTTGCGCCGGAAGAAGACAATGCCAGTATTTTCGTTTTTGCAAGCCCGCCTGACTACGCCAATATTGATTACGTTAATGCGTACACTCAACAGATGATCGATTTGTGGCGCACGATTCCAGAGATACGCACGGCGTGGCAAGTCAATCAACAGGATCAAATATTCGGTGGCCTGGAACTTAAACTGTGGGACGAACGCCAGCGCCACCAGTCCGAGATTCTCGCCGAAGCGCAAGCAAAGTACTCGACCGTTGGCGGTTTAGAAATTTATACCTTCGCATGGGCGGCTCTACCTGGCGTGGATGCAGGCCTACCTGTGAATTTTGTCGTGGCGTCAACCGACGACTACGTAGCGCTCGAAGGGGTAGCCGAGGCCTTATTAGCTAAGGCGCGTGAGTCGGGTAAATTTATTTTCGTCAACAAATCCGTGCGTCACTCGCGCCCAGAACTTAAAGTGCAAATCGACCGGGAGCAGGCTGCCGCACTCGGTGTTGAAATGCCCGAGATCGCCGATACGCTGCAAACACTGTTAGGTGATGCGGAAGTTGGGCGCTTTGCCATCGAGGGACGAACCTACCGTGTAATTCCACAAGCAGACGACGATTTTCGGCTGAGCGGATCAAATTTATCGCAGTACTATGTTCGCAGCTTATCTGGGCAAATGATTCCGCTGTCGGCGGTAATTTCCGTTAGCACTGTGGTTCAGCCCAACGTTCGATCGCAATACCAGCAACTGAACAGCATCACGATCCAAGGCATGATGATGCCACCGAATACATTAGGTGACGGCCTGAGTTTGCTAGAGCAAGAATTGAAAGCGATCGCGCCCAAGGGCTATCGCGCGGGATACGAAGGCGAGTCGCGACGCTACATTCAGGAAGGCAATAGCTTTTTATACTTGTTTGGCGCCTCACTGGTACTAATTTATTTGGTCTTGTCCGCCCAATTTAACAGTTTCCGAGACCCCTTAGTGGTGCTGGTCAGTGTACCCTTGAGCCTCTTTGGTGCATTGTTACCGCTCGCCCTAGGCTACGAAACCCTAAACATTTACACACAGGTCGGATTACTTACTCTTGTCGGCCTAATCGCTAAGCACGGCATATTAATTGTCGATTTCGCCAACCGCCTCGAGCAAGAAGGCAAAGATCGCTTCAAAGCCGTTGCAGAGGCTGCAACACTTCGACTGCGTCCCATTTTGATGACCACTTTCGCCACTGTTTTGGGCGTTGTCCCCTTGTTGCTGGCCGATGGTGCAGGCGCCGCTAGCCGCTTTGCCATGGGTTTAATGATTGCCGCGGGGATGTGTGTGGGAACCTTGTTTACCCTATTCGTGTTGCCGACGTTTTACCCGCGTCTGGGCGCGAAACAAATTCGTGAGCAAGGCTAATCCAGAGCCTGTGGCAAGGCGTATACCCTGCAAATCTTAGAGAGTTTTTGCTGATGGTACACGCTGCCGCAGTCACAACCGAACACGATCACCTTCCCCATTATATTGCGGAGGTAAGCCGTATTGAGGGCGTAATCACCTACAAGACCCAAGACTCAACCGCGGGTTTCGTGCGCTACCAAAGTGATGGCGGTATTGAATACATTTTTGTGCGTGGGTTGTATCGACGCCAAGGTTTGGCCACCTTGCTGCTGCGCGATGTCGAGCGTCTAACCGGCCATACCGCTTATCCTCTGCCCCCCATTTCGCCGTTAGGTGCCAAATTATTTGGCACCGAAACGCGTTAGGCGAAGGGGTGACGCAACACAATGGTCTCGACTCGATCTGGGCCGGTCGAAATCACGTCGATCGGGGCACCAACCGTCGCCTCGATACACTCGATGTAGTGACGGGCGGCTGCCGGAAGCTCGTCTAAAGACTTTGCTCCGATCGTTGACTCGGTCCAACCGGGCACTTCCTGATAGACCGGCACAACATTGGCGTAGTCCTCGGCGTCCACCGGTGCGGCAATCGGATTGCCATCGGCATCCTGATACGCGACACAAATGCGGATGGTGTCTAAACCGTCGAGCACATCGAGCTTGGTCAAGCACAAACCCGATACCGAGTTGATATTCACTGCTTGGCGCAAGGCGACGGCGTCAAACCAGCCACAGCGGCGTGGTCGCCCAGTAGTGGCTCCAAATTCGTGTCCTCGTTCGGCCAGACGCGCGCCCGTGGCATCAAATAATTCCGTCGGGAATGGTCCGCCGCCAACACGCGTGGTGTAAGCCTTAGTGATACCCAACACGTAATCCAAGTACAGGGGGCCAAAACCTGAGCCGGTCGCCGTACCACCCGCGGTCGTATTCGAGCTGGTCACGAATGGGTAGGTACCATGATCAATATCGAGCAGGGAGCCTTGCGCGCCCTCGAATAAAATTTTCGCCCCGGCAGCACGATAGGCCTGCAAGGCTGCGGTGACGTCCGTTGTCATGGGCAAAAGTTCTTCGCCCATTGCCATCGCATCATCGAAGCACTGGCGCATATCGACCGCATCGGCCTGGTAGTACTGGGTTAGGACAAAGTTGTGATAATCCAACACTTCGCGCAAGCGCTCTTCAAATCGCTTGGGGCTATTCAAATCGCCCAAGCGCAAACCACGTCGGGCCACTTTGTCTTCGTAGGCGGGCCCGATACCACGCCCCGTGGTGCCAATTTTGGCATCGCCGCGCTTTAATTCGCGGGCTTTGTCTAGGGATACATGGTAGGGCAGAATCAAAGGACAAGCGGCCGACAATTTCAAGCGATCTCGAACGGGAACGCCTGTAGCTTCCAGTTTGCGCATTTCGGTCAGTAAGGCGTCAGGGGCAAGTACCACGCCATTGCCAATCAAACACTGCACGTGATCGCGCAAGATACCCGAGGGAATCAAATGCAGTACCGTTTTTTCACCATTAATCACCAAGGTATGACCGGCATTATGGCCGCCCTGAAAACGGACAACGACCTCAGCCTGATCGGTGAGTAGAT
>JALRFH010000242.1 GCA_023253715.1 Halieaceae bacterium | reverse complement strand
TCGAGCATGGCTTTAACGTCGGTTTGAACATTGATGGTATCGCGGTCGGCTAGGTTGGGGGTGCCTTCTAAAAACAGGATACGTTGGATGAGGGCTCGAGCGTGCTCGCGTTCATGATCGGACTCGTGAATGGCGTGCTCTGCCAGCTTAGCGAGCCCCATGTCGGCTAAGCGTTCGCCATGCGCCAGGTATTGGTCTACCGCGGTGAGTGCTTGCACCGCACGTCAGGTTGGGCGCTGATGCCATTCATCTTTTCGAGAGACACCTTGCGTGATCAACTTTTCTTGTGTGACGCATGCCACAACGGCGCCTCTTGCGTCAGCACGCAGAGTGCTTGGTCCACGGGCGTTGAATCATGCAAGGCAGTTAAAACCGATACGTTTAGCGAATTGACCTCGACAACCGCTTCGTAAGGTAAGCCAGATGGAATTACTGTAACGCTGGTGTCGCCCGCAGCATAAGCAATGTCTGAACGGACATTTAACACAATTCGGCCTACCTCATTGGTGTTGATGTTGACAAGCCATGCTCTGGCATCGGCAAGTGCATTGAAAAACACATACAAACCAAAGCCGCCAAAAGGTCCCTCCTTTAAAACGTGCTCGCTAACCCACATCGCCACCGCTGGAATTTGTGTGAAAAAAGTCTCGCGTTCGTCCGCTTCAATCGCCTTTATGATGTCTTGTCCGGCAGTGCTGGTGTCGTCAAACAGCGTGTCTTTGGCGCTGTAAATTGCGATTGCATCGATGTGTGCAGGTTTGTTACGCGTTAGTGGCAGCGCCTGTACGTAGGTCAGTGCGTGTTCCCAATTCGGCAAGCTCATAGTAAACGCGCCGTGTTGGCGCCAGCGTCGAATAAAGTCCGAGGGCGACAATTTCGGGTTGCGTTGTGCGGCGTAAATGAGCTTAAGCATGAGAGTATATCCTGCGTTCGGTGGTGACAGCGTGACACAACGAATAAGCGGATACTTCCACAATATGGATTAGATGTCAGGTCGGTGCAGATGCTATGGATTACGTAGGTACAAAAAAGCGGGCACAAGGCCCGCTAGGGTGAGTTGCTACAACTCAATTAAAAATTGTATTCAAACTTAACCGCAACATTGCGAGGACGGGCGTAGATAGCATCGTATGCGATACCGTCCAGGGCGCCACCCGAGGCTAGACGCACGAAGGTGCGAGCCAAAGGAATGGTGCCGCCAATAACGCGAATACGCTCGTCGGTTAGGTTGTCGCCAATGACCGATACGCGCCATTTGCCGTCTTCGCTACCCACGCCAATCGAGGCGCCGTACTTGGTGTAGCCGCCTTCGTCGATGTTCTTATCGAGGTTGGTGGTAATAAAGTACTCAGACGAGGTGTCGACATTCAGGTTGGCGTCCAACACTAAACCATTGCCCATATCACGGTTGTAATCCAGGCCGAAGTTCGTGGTGGTTTCTGGTGCGTATGGCGCGGTTTCGCCTGAACGGTCACAGTAAATACCGTTGGTGGGCGCTTCGCCGTAGGCACACTGGCTGTCTTTAAAGTCGCTGTATTCATAATCCAGACGTGCAGCCGAGGCATACAACTCAAGACCTTCGCTGATCAGGTAACGACCGTCGATTTCAAAACCAGTCACTTCCGCAGATGAGGCGTTTTGAACTAAGAAGCTCAAGGTGCCATCGAAGATATTAGTTTGTAGATCGGTGTAGTCGGTTGAGTAATAGGTTGCGTTCAACTCAGCACGATCCCAGCGCATTTTTACACCCAACTCGATGTTTTCGGCGCTTTCGTCTTCAAACTCGAAGGTGCCGGGTACCGAGACACCCGGAGTGCCAGGAATTGAGTTGCCGCGAATGTCAAAACCACCGGCTTTGGAGCCTTCGGTGTATGACACGTGTGCGGTAATGTTGTCGTTAATGTCGTAGCTTAAACGGACCAAGGGGTCGAACGAGCTCTCGCTACGTTTACCGGACACTTCGTGTGCGCCTGTGTTCAGTACCGCGCCCCACAAAGCCGCAAGGGTCGCCGCCGGGGCGTTGTTAGAAGGAAGCGCCTCGATGGTCACTTTACGGTAACCGTCTTTATCTTCATTCGAGTAGCGAGCACCTAAGGTCAGCTCCCATTTGTCGCTTAGCTGAATATCGGTTTGGAAGAAGACCGAGTACAGATCTGAGCTTTGGGCAAAGGTTCTATCCCAATACGAATCGACCAATAAAGAGACCGGTGGACCCGC
>JALRFH010000216.1 GCA_023253715.1 Halieaceae bacterium | reverse complement strand
TCCTTGTTATTGTTGCATTTTTTGGCTTTGGGCAAATTTTTCCAAAGCGCTGGAAATGGGTTTTTCTGAGAAATTTGGTGATGATTGCAATCGGAGAGTTTGCCGAAGTAAAGGACTATTGGAATGATAAAGAAGTGTTTTATTATCTCGACAAAGATTACGCCCAATATGCTAAAGACATTTTCGGTAACACACCAGAAATGCTCACCTTTCGCCATCTCGTACACGGAATGTCCCGTCTCGAAGTTGTGGCGCGCGACCAAGCCCGCGGACTCAAATTGAGTAAGCACTCGATAAACAGTAGCCAAGCCAACCTCTTCTTCTGCCTCCAACAAGGCCTTGTAGACGTCTTCAGCACTCATGTGCTGACCTTGCTCCGAGCTCGCCTCAAGAATTTGCAAGATCTTAAGGCGTGGAAGAGTGACCTTGAGACCCGCTTTTTTCAGTTCTTGGTTTTCAAAAGACATATTAGGGGTTCTCTCTATCGCTTAAGGCCAGTATGATGCCACTGCACTGACTCTAGTTAAAGGTTTCTTACAATGCGTCTCATTCTCATCGCTATTATAACCACATTTACCCTATCTGGTTGTGGTTACCTTGGTTTTCCCGGCGTATACCGAATTGGTATTGAACAAGGCAACGTGGTGACGCAAGAAATGATAGATCAACTCAAGCCCGGCATGACACGCCGGCAAGTTCGCTTTGTGTTGGGAACACCACTAGTGGAAGACTCGTTTAACGAAGACCGCTGGGATTATCGTTATATTTTTTCGCGCGGCGACACTCAAATCCTAGATAATCGTCTTACCGTGTATTTTGAAGGTGACGTTCTCACTCATTTTGACAGCAAAATCCCGCCGAGCAGTGAAGTTCCAGAGACAACCGATAGTAGCGACAACTAGGGTTTGACCTTAGACTGCGCCCGGCTAAGACGCGCCTTCGCTGCGCGTTCTTTGCGGACCACTTTTGGATCTGCAATCAGCGGTCGGTAGATCTCTACTCTATCCCCATCGCGCAACACATGGTCATTTGCCACCACCTTGCCGAACACCCCCAAGGGACAGTCATCCAAACAACAAGTATCGAAAAGCTGCTCAATCGCAGCTTGTCTCACCGCCTGCAACGCAGTGACGTCCGATGGCAAGCTGAGCACCTTGATGACCTGTTTTTCAGGCAAAGCATAGGCCACTTCAACCGTAATGGTATGACTCACGAGCGATCACCAAAAGATTCGTGAGCACGTCGTACCAAGGCGTCCACTACGTTTGTGCTCGTCCGTTCAACAAGCTGCTGCGCAGCAAGTCGCTTTAAAGACCCCGCCGTTTCAAACGATAAACTCAATTCAATTTTGCACGCGCTATCCGATAAGGCTTTAAAAACCCAGCTTCCCACTAGGTGTTTCAAGGGCCCATCTAATAATTCCATACGGATTTCTTGACCATCCAACATTGTATTACGCGTGGCGAAAGACTGTCTGACACCCATGGCTGACACGGTCAATTCCGCCTCGACACCCAGCTCCCACTCCGACAAAAATCTAGCATCAACGCACCCCGGAATATAATCCGGATACGAGCGGATATCAGCCACCAAATCAAAAAGTTGGCGCGAGGAATATGGAAGTAATGCACTGCGGTTTATCTGGATCATGCCGCATTTTACTCGAATACTACGATGACGGGCATATTAAATATACGCCAACCAACCAACGCTCAAGAGGGTCACGCTGGCGAGGGGCACCAAATACTTGAGCAACCCCATCCAAAGCCGAATAAAGGTATGGCTTTCGCGATCGAGCGCTCTCACAAGACCTATGGTATTCGCATGCCAACCCACAAGCCAGGCAAAACCCAATGCCACTAGGGGCACTAACACCGTACTCAGTAGCCGATCGCTTAACGCCACCATCAACCAAGTACTGTAGCCGGCTTGAGAGCCTACCCACTGATTCAAGCCCCACAGTAAACCGCCAACCACGAGACCTACGATCGGCGCCACAACAAAACGAGACAATCGGCTCCATTGCCCAACAACGCTGACAACCACTTGTAGCAAAGCAATCAGGGTACCTAGTAGCGTCAGTAATACCATTAGGTAGTACAGCGTCCCCATCAAATCGCCCTGTACGACGTTACCGTAAGCCTGTGGAATCGCGATAAACAATAGGCTCAAGCCGTTGGTCGGGATAATATCTTGCGCAAACATCAATGGATACACAATCACACTAGCCAACACGCCGAAGCCAACATCAAAAACACAGACGGCCAACATTACCCGACCTAAGGGCACTTCGTTAGAAGCATAAGCCGAATAGGTGCTAAAAACGCCCAGACCCAGACATAAAGTGGTCATCGCTTGAATCAGAGCATAAAGCCAGCTTCGCCACGAAAGCGCGGAGAGCTGTGAATCAAATAAATAGCTGCCGGCAGCTGTCACATCACCCACCAATAAGCTGTGATAGACCAAAATCGATACCAAAGCAAAGACGGCGAGGCTTACCAACCACACAAAAAAACCAAGACCTCGCTTAACGCCCGTGATCAAAACGGCAATCAACCCGGCCAAGACCAGTAAACTGGCATGAAACGTTCGGTCGGGCGTCTGGTCTAACGCTTGAAAGTATTCGCCGACCTGTAAAAGACTGACAGCTGCAAATTCTCCCCGCGCCAAATCAAGACCTACCGGCACAACCCAACCGACGATTAACAGCAATGAGAGTGCCGCAATTAAGGCCGACAGTGTCGTAAAAACCCCCAAGACACTCCACCACCGAGAGGCTCCGGAACGTTGGGCAAAAACCTCTATCGCACTCGCCACTCCACCCTGCGCTGCACGCCCCACAACGGCTTCTGATAACACCAATGGGACGGCGATCAATACGAGCATTACAACGTACAGAATCCAAAACGCAGCGCCCCCATGCTCCGCAGCCAAACCCGCAGTGCGCCAGACATTCCCCAGCCCAAGGGTCGCAGCGATCAAGCCAAAAAAGAAAGTGGTTCGTGATTGCCAACGATCATTCGTCGATGAAGTAAAAAACAAATGGCATCTCCTTTTCGTTCGCTAAGCATGGCGCAGGACAGACGCTTTGAAAAGAGAAGAATTACTGTTCGCACGCTATGGTTCACGTATAATGCGGCGATGAGCAAAAAGAAACCCAAAAACAGTAGCAACCAAATTGCTTCCAATAAACGCGCCAGCTTTGATTACAAGCTGCTCGATGATTTTGAGGCAGGTATTTCCTTGACGGGCTGGGAAGTCAAAAGCCTTCGAGCGGGCAAGGTGCAGCTGACCGACTCTTACGTCATCATGAAAAATGGTGAAGCTTATTTGCTCGGATCGCAGATCACACCGCTTGCGACCGCATCAACGCACTTTGTGACAGATCCAACGCGCACGCGTAAGTTATTGCTTCATAAAAAGGAACTGGCGCGCATACTGGCGGCCATCCAACAAAAAGGCCAAACCTGTGTTTGTACTGGGCTCTATTGGAAGGGGCATCTCGTCAAAGCTAAGATCGCCTTGGCTCAAGGTAAACAAGCGCACGACAAGCGCGACGCCACCAAAGAGCGCGATTGGAATCGGCAAAAACAACGTATCGTTCGAGAAAACGTGAAACAGTAGTTTTACGCCTGCCCTGCCCGATACAGAGTCCCCGGGTAGACGCCCGTCAAGGTATCGTTGGTTAGCACCTCTTGACCTGCTACCAACATCGATCGATAGCCGGCGGCATCTTGTAACAGGCGCTGACCGCCCGCCGGTAAATCTTTAACCATCTGGGGTGCAAACAAACGCAGTTTGTCGAATTCGATGACGTTGATGTTCGCCTTGAGACCAACTTGTAAACGTCCACGATCCGTCATACCCAAGTAATCGGCAGGTTCGGAGGTGAGTTTTCGAATTGCCTCCTCGACCCCAAGCTTTGGCCCGCTGTGGCGATCTCGCGCCCAGTACGTCAACAGGTAGGTCGAAAAACTCGAGTCACAAATCGTTCCCACGTGCGCACCACCGTCAGAGAGCCCCATAATCGCTCGTGGATGCGTCATCATTGTGTGCACAGCATCGAAATTCATATCGGTGTAGTTATAAATTGGGAAATACAGCAGCTGCTCACCGCCATCTTGTAACATCAAGTCGTAGAGCATGCCCAAAGACGACTGCCCCTGCGCTTGCGCCATGGCGTACACCGACGTCTCAGCGCTTTGCTCGTAATTCGGGTTATCATCTAGCAGAAAGGTTTTACCCGCTACATAATCTATCGCGGCCAACAGCAAATCCGTGATGGGTGGCACCGAGGTCCCATCACCCGCTACTTTTTCAGACTTTTCTTGCAACAAGCGCTCCTTAAACTCGGGGTCAGACATAATCGCCACCCGCTC
>JALRFH010000211.1 GCA_023253715.1 Halieaceae bacterium | reverse complement strand
CATACAAAGGAGACTGACAACCTGCACAAACATAAATACCTTTTTCTTTGTTGTAATTGAGTTCACCTGTAAAAGCACGTTCTGTACCCGCTTTTCTTAATACATAATAGGCCATTTCAGGTAGTTGAGCTTTCCATTCTGCATCTGTTTTGACCACAGCGTATTCTTTTTTGGCTTTTCGTTCGGTGTCTTGTGAGCTGCCTTTACAGTGTGTTAGCAACATTATAAGCAGTAGGGGATAGATTGTTTTCATTTTCTTTTTTCTTCAAAAGTAAGCAATCTAATTTGCTACCAAAAAATCTGGAAGATTCAAACAAAACTTTAACAGCTCTCCTCTTAAATTGTATGCGTTTTTAGTTACTCTAAAACAGACCATCACTCAGATATAATAACATTAATTAGTTTTTCAAACGATCAGTATTCCCATGATATTTTCCCCTATAGTAAAGTTTTTTAATTTGGAAATTGCAAAAACTTAGGGGAATTTCGCGAGTCGCCCGAGCGACTTGTATCGCTGCGCTGGCACAATGAGATCGAAGGCGACTATATCGCTGCACTCAAAGTGGAAGTCGAAAACCGCCGCGGTGTGATCGCAGTTATTGCAACACGCATCAATAGCATGGACATCAATATCGAAAAAATTGCCACGGGCGATAAAGACCACTTATTCGCCTTGGTGGATCTAGAACTGCAAGTCAAATCGAGAGTACATTTAGCGCGTGTCATGAAACGCCTGCGTATTATCGATGGCGTACGCAAAGTCACGCGCGTCAAAAATTAAACAGAGGCCCCCATGAACAACAAAGCTATCATTGCCACCGAAGCAGCGCCAGCCGCTATCGGACCTTACTCGCAAGCCGTTAAAGTTGGTAATACCGTCTGGATATCCGGCCAGATCCCACTCGATCCAGCGACCATGACGGTAGTTGAGGGTGATATCAGCGCCCAAGCCGAACAAGTGTTCAAAAACTTAAGTGCGATAGCGCAAGCGGCGGGTGGCAGCTTAAACCACTCAGTAAAAATTAATATTTCACTGACCGATCTGGGTGACTTTGACGCGGTTAACACCGTCATGAAATCGTTTTTCGATGAGCCATACCCAGCGCGAGCATGCGTGCAGGTCGCAGCGCTACCCAAAGGCGTAGCGATTGAGGTCGAAGCTATTTTGGCGGTATAAGCGACAACCATTACCTACCCGAAGTAAACCAATTAACAGTATACCCATGTCACTGGGGGAGACCTCGACTTTATCAGTAGCCGTCTCGGTAACTCGGGAATTTCAGCTGGTAGCCGCTGGCTTGCAGTGCGTTGTGGGCAATACGCTTGTGATCATAGGGCCCGCTATCCTCCAGGACCTGCAATGGCGGCTTGATGCCCTCGCGCGAGGCCAAGTATTGCTCAAGCTCGTAGCGCGGAGTCGGCGAACCATCACTGCCATTGTAGACAGATGCCACCGTGTCGGCTTGTTCCGACATTTTGATCAGGTGAGCAAGAAATCCTGCGCAATCGTCGCGATGAATGCGATTGGTGTACACCTTAGGCTCAGGCGGAGACCAAAGCCCTTGCTTCATACGGTTCAAATAAAACTGCGCCCGACCATCGTATATCCCAGCAAATCGCACAATCGTTACGGGCAAGCCCGTCTGTACCATTGTCTGCTCGGCAGCAATTAAGCTCAGCGCGGCATAGCCCTCGTGCGCAAGCGGTGAGTCTTCAGTGACCCACGCGCCGGCACTTTCAGCATAAACACGCGTGCTGCTGACATAAAATATCCGCTTGATTAAAAGATCATGAAGCGCCGCTGCTATATTGGCTGCGCCCTGTTCGTATCCCTGCCGATACCCAGACTCTGAGTAAGCAGTGGGCTTTAGGGTGATGACGACATAATCGGGACAGAACTCTTTGAGCACGTCCAGCGTCTCGGGTTTTAAATAATCGGCTTGAACCCAGTCAATCGCGCCATTAGCGACCTCAGGAAGACTTCGACGTAAGCCTAAAAACCGGTAACGCTCACTTGAAAGCTCATCACTTAAACGCTGCCCGATATCGCCACAACCAATAAGTGCAACCCGAAGCTTGTTATCCATTGATGCCACGCTACACTGTCCCTATTCCAATATCGTAGTACTGCATGTCAAAGCCAAACGCCAACAGAAGGGTAACATTAAACGCTACCAGTCCGATATCACAGCTGACGGGGGTGGGACCTAAGCTTGCGGAGAAACTGGCAACCTTGGGCTTACAGCAAGTAAAAGATCTGTGGTTTTATCTACCGTTGCGCTACCAGGACCGAACTCGGTTGACGCCAATTGGTGCCCTACAGGACGGTAGCGATGTGGTTGTCGAGGGCGAAATTCGTCTAGCGACAGTGACACTCGGGCGTCGCCGCAGCCTGGTGGTTAAACTGCAAGATGGCACAGGTACGCTGGTACTGCGGTTTTTTCATTTTTCGCGGGCCCAACAGCAACAGTTGAAACAAGGGCTTAGTTTGCGCTGTTTCGGACAAGTCCGGCGCGGTGCCAGTGGCTTTGAAATGGTGCACCCAGAGTACCGCCGAGTTGAAGAAGGGGCGGCGATGGAGGAGGCACTGACCGCTATCTACCCTACAATTACGGGAATCGGACAAACCACCTGGCGCAAGATTTGTCTAGCCTCGCTTCACGTGTTACGTGTTAACCCTCCCGACGAACTCCTGCCACATGAACAGACGCAGGGCATAGGGCTGGTTCAAGCCATTCAGATATTGCATCAGCCACCACCAACTGTCTCGCTGTCTGCGTTGGCGAACAAACAACACCCAGCGCAATTGCGGCTGGCACTCGAAGAGTTGGTGGCGCATCGTATTAGTCTGGGGGAGCTGCGCACTCTGCAAACCCAATACCAAGCACCCGAGATTCCTTATCGACAGACACTCACGGCGGCGTTTTTAGACGCACAGCCTTTTGAAGCCACCGGCGCACAACAACGCGTCATTGCCGAGATTGGGGAGGACTTAATGCGCCCCACACCGATGTTGCGACTGTTGCAGGGCGATGTCGGTGCAGGCAAAACCCTCGTGGCAGCAGCGGCCGCTTTACAAGCGGCAGAAGCAGGGTTCCAGGTGGCGGTAATGGCGCCTACCGAATTGTTAGCGGAGCAGCACTGGCGCAATTTCGAGCGCTGGTTTGGCGACAGCAAGTTGAAGCTGGCCTGGCTCAGCGGCAAAACCAAAGGCAAAAAGCGTGAAGCCACTCTGGCCATGATCGCGACTCAAGAAGCCAATATCGTGATTGGTACTCACGCCTTGTTTCAAGCAGATGTCGAATTTAAGCACTTAGGTCTTGTCATTATTGACGAGCAGCATCGCTTTGGTGTCGAGCAGCGACTGACCCTAGCGCGCAAGGGCAAAGCACTTAGGCCCCACCAGCTGGTGATGACCGCCACACCCATACCTAGAAGCTTGTCGATGGTGGCTTACGCCGACCTAGATTGCTCGGTTATTGATGAACTACCCCCGGGGCGACAGGCCATCTCAACGGTGCTTGTCGATTCTACCCGCCGGGCCTCGGTCATTGAGCGAGTAGCCCACGCATGTCGAGAGGGTCGCCAAGCCTACTGGGTTTGCACACTCATCGAAGAGAACGAACAGCTGGCAGCACAGGCGGCTGAAGCAGTAAGTGAGTCTTTACAGACGCAACTTAGCGATTTGCGTATCGGCTTGATACACGGGCGTTTACAAAGCGCCGAGAAAGAGCAAATTATGGCAAGCTTCGCCGCCGGCAACTTAGATCTGCTAGTGGCTACAACCGTGATCGAAGTTGGGGTCGATGTACCCAATGCGAGCTTAATGATTATTGAAAATCCCGAGCGCTTGGGACTCGCGCAGTTGCATCAATTACGTGGCCGAGTAGGGCGCGGCTCGATCGCCAGTCATTGCGTGCTAATGTACCAAAGTCCCCTATCTCAGACCGGCAAAGCGCGCTTAAAAGTGCTTAAAGACAGCCAAGACGGCTTTTATATTGCCGAGCAAGATCTGTTGCTCAGAGGTCCCGGCGAGCTTCTCGGCACTCGACAAACGGGCTTGATGGCATTCCGTGTTGCCGAGCTACCCTTACATGAAGATTTGCTGGACAGCGCTGCGGTCATCGCCGACGAGCTGATGCAACAACGCCCCGCGGTAGCAAGGCGTTTAGCGCGGCGCTGGACTGGCGAACGCGCCGCTTACGCTGGCGCCTAGTCAAGGATTGGCGGCAACAACTTCTGCAGTGTCATTTTCTCTTTAATCGCGGTACCCGTTAGAGCAAAGCCCAACAAATCACCATTCGGTGCACGGAATTCCGCTTGAATATTAGGCGCCTCGCCAAGTTCGTGCCATTGACCTTCGGCACCGCGAGCAGGCGGCGCGACAATACAGGGACAGGCAGGCGTTTTAATAGCAACAGGCATGGCGGGATAAACAACTTCGGTGGGCTCGCCCGTCAGCGTTTTTGCCAAGGCTTTACCCGCGGCAACGAGCGGAGCCACGTACACCAGAACATGACCCGCCACTTCGGCACAATCGCCTAAGGCATAGACATCTTTAGCATTAGTCGCTAAATAACGATCGGTGATAATACCTCGACCGGTCGACAACCCGCTGTCAGCCGCGAGCTGAATACGTGGGCGCACACCTACCGCAGAAACCACAATATCCGCTTCGATCATGGTGCCGTCATCAAGCTCTGCCACCACGCCAGAATCCCGTTTGTGTACGGCTTTGACCAAGCGACCAAAGTGGAAGGTGGCACCGAGCGACTCCAAGGCGTTTTGCACGGAGTGACCGGCTTTTTCGGGGAGCAAGGTCGGCAAGCAGTAGCCCAGTGGATCGACGGCTTCAACCTCGAACCCTCCATTTAACAAATCATTCGTGAACTCACAGCCAATGAGGCCACCCCCAATAATACAAAACTTCTTAGCTTGGTGTTGCTCTACGGCCTCACGGAATGCGGCGTAGTCCTGCAAATCATTAACCGAATAAACTCGATCTAGGCCATCGCCCTGTAAAGGCGGGCGAATCACTTCGGAGCCTGCCGCCATCACCAACTGATCGTAAGCAAGCGTAGCGCCATCGCGAAAGCTCAGCGTCTTAGCGTCGGTATCAATGGCCGTGACCACAGCGTGCGTCAGTACCGTCGCGTTTAAGGTTCGGGCCATGTCATCGGCCGATTGCATCGCCAACTTATCAGCACTGAGGTTCTTGGTGAAACCCGTCGACAACAGTGGCTTAGAGTAGTTGCTGCCATCGTCAAAGGTAACAAAGGTGACTTTGCGCTCGGCATCGTATTTACGGAACTCTCGTACCAATCCGTAAGCGGCCATGCCGGTACCGATAACAACCAGACCGGCTTCGTCGCTGGCGGGGGCCGGAGCACCGACAGGCGCCGACCCTTCAAGCAGCTCAAAATCGTCTTTGCCCACGCCACAATCTGGGCATAACCAGTCTTCAGGCACGTCTTCCCAACGCGTCCCGGGTGGAATGCCGTCATCGGGCCACCCCAATTCTTCATCGTAAATCAGTCCGCAAACAATGCATTCCCACTTGGACCAAGGCTTATCCGAGACTGCGGGCAATTGCGCCTGCTCCTCGGCGTCAGCGGTGGGGGCTTCAACTGGCGCAGGGACGTTTGTGTCACTGCTTGTCGTGATTGGACTGGCATCAATGCACTCAAAATCGTCTTTACCCACGCCACAATCAGGGCAGAGCCAATCTTCAGGAACATCTGCCCACAAAGTACCCGCAGGAATGCCATCGTCTGGCCATCCCTCAGCCTCATCGTAAACCAAACCACAAACAATGCATTCCCAACGTGCCACCGCGTGTTCTCCACAACTCAGTCCATTGCGGCACACTATATAAGTCTCAAGTTTTTGTGCAACCTGCATATTGCTTAAATGGCAAACCTTTCGATTCGGTGCTAGGCTTCGCACCAAATTAGCGAGGAGTAGCATGGCCGTCACTTCCGACATTATTTGGCGTTCAGAACATCAACGCATTGGCTTTGCTGAGCGGCCACCGAATGCACTTTTCGACCCGGGTTCGCTCACCCAAGTGCTACGAAGCTTGGGCAGTTTAAGAGTTTGTAAACGCTTGCAGACCTGGAGTGTTCCCTACCTGGATGAGCAGTTGCTGCTACACACCAAGGCGAGTCGTGATTTGGCCTTGACTCGAGAGGTATCATTGCATGTCAACGGCGAACCCTTTGTCTTTGCACGCAGCATTCTTCCTAACAGCACTCTTCAAGGGCCCAATCGATTTTTACGCCACTGGGATTCACGGCCCTTGGGGGAATTCCTTTTCAGCCACCGCATGTGTCATCGGGGCATGTTCCAGTACACCCGCATGACTGGAGATCATGCCATCTTGCCGCAAGACCTGCATTCAAGCGCACCTTTGTGGGCACGTCGCTCGGTCTTTTACTTAAACCAGCAACCTCTCATTGTGGCGGAGTTTTACTTGCCGGCCTTCCTCCAGCGCTTGGAAAGCGATCTTCAAACCTAGGGCTTTTTTTGACTGGGCAAAACACTTAAGCTTGCACGGCACCCAAAAAGGAATCCTCGTGCCAACCAAACTATTAGGCTTTGCGCAATTAATGCGCATCGACAAACCCGTCGGTACTTTGCTACTACTGTGGCCCACTTATTGGGCGCTGTGGTTAGCCAGCGGCCAATTCCCCGAATGGCGCTTGCTCGCGATCTTCACGGTAGGCGTTTTTCTGATGCGAGCCGCGGGTTGCGTGATTAACGATTTTGCTGACCGTGGCTGGGATGGCGGTGTAAAACGCACCTCATCACGACCTTTAGTAACAGGCGTAGTAACACCCAAAGAAGCCATCATTTTGTTTTTTACCCTGATCACGTTTTCGTTTTTTTTAGTATTACTGACTAATCCTTTAACGATACTGTTGTCACTGGGCGCCGCAGGCATTGCGGCCATCTATCCATTTGTTAAACGCGTAAGTCATTTGCCTCAGATTGTGTTGGGGGCAGCATTCTCGTTTGGAATACCCATGGCTTTTAGCGCCACACAAAATGCCCTACCGTCGGCGCTGTGGCTGATATTCTTGGCCAACCTCTTGTGGACGATGGCTTACGACACGCTGTACGCCATGGTCGATCGCGATGACGACTTAATCGTCGGTATCAAATCGACCGCCATACTGTTTGGACAAGCGGATCGTTTAATCATAGGTATCTTGCAAGTCATGACTTCGGCTCTGTGGCTATTAATGGCATGGCAGTTCCAGCGCCATGAGCCCGCCTACATCGGTATTATTGTGGCAAGTTTGGGTTTTATTTGGCAGCAATGGCGCATCAAAGACCGAGCCCGTATGGCCTGCTTTCAAGCATTCAAAGACAATATCCTTGTCGGACTCATCGTTTTTGTGGGTTTAGCCGTAGATTTGTATTTGTACCCTGCTGCGGTGTAGCACTATGGAATTACGGTTTATCAGCTCGATACGCGATATCGACGTAAGCGCATGGGATGCGTGTGCCAATACCGATTACCCTTTTTTGCGCCACGACTTCCTACTGGGCTTAGAGGATACCGGGTGTACTACCGCCAGCTCGGGCTGGCAGCCACATCACTGCTTAATGATGGATGGCGATACTGTAGTTGGGGCAATTCCAACCTATCTTAAAACCCACAGCTATGGCGAATATGTGTTTGACTGGGCCTTAGCGGATGCCTGGCAAAGATCTGGTTTACAGTATTACCCAAAGTTAGTCTCTGCCATTCCTTTTACGCCCTGCACTGGGCCACGCATTTTAATCCACCCTCAAACAGCAAGGCCTGACGTAGTCGCCAAAACATTGGTGCAGAGCTTGCAAACAGAGGCGGCCGACATCGCGAGTTCCTGGCATGTGTTGTTTCATTCGGACGCAGACGGCAGTCACTTTGAAAACAGTGGAATGCACGAGCGGCAGACTTGCCAGTTTCATTGGTTTAATTACGATTTCACGACTTTTGATGATTTTTTGGCAACATTTAGCAGCAGAAAGCGAAAGAACTTAAAAAAGGAACGCGCCAAAATCGACCAACAGAATATAGAAATGAAGACCATCGAGGGCGAGGCGGTTACCCCCGAAGTGTGCGAACAATTTCATCGCTTTTACCAAATTACATACGCCAAGCGCAGCGGTCACGGCGGCTACTTAACACAGCGCTTTTTTACCGAGCTGCTGCCCAAACTCCGCGATCAGGTACTACTGGTGTTTGCGTATGCAGAGAATACCCCCGTCGCTGGCGCCCTGTATTTTAAAGATTCAAACAACCTGTACGGGCGCTATTGGGGTGCACTGGCTGAATTCGACGGGCTACATTTTGAAGCCTGCTATTACCAAGGTATTGAGTATTGTATTCGCAACGGCTTTCGACATTTTGATCCAGGCGCACAAGGCGAACACAAAATTCAACGCGGTTTTGAACCCATCAGAACACACTCACACCATTACATCTGTGACAAGCGCTTTGATGACGCAGTTGCACGGTTCTGCCGAGAAGAGGTCGAGCACGTGTGCGACTATCAGGTAGCCGCACAGGCACTATTACCGTTTAAAAAAGCGCCTTAACCGTCCGCGAGGTCAAAATCGCTCATTTCGGGCTCGCGCATATGAAAGTAATAATTGGTGGCGCTGTGTGGCCAGTTGTTCACCACCTTGCCAGCGGCATTTTTGTACCAGCTCTGACAAGACGCTACCCACACGGTTTTAGCCATATCACCTTGCATTTTTTCGTTGTACGCGCGCAAGACCTGTTTGTTCACTTCCATACTCTTTAGCTGATGCGTTAACAGCTTGGTAATACACTTCACAATGTAATTAACCTGTTGTTCCACCATGAAAATAATCGAGTTGCTACCCAAGTTAGTGTTAGGGCCGTATAGCATAAAAAGATTGGGGAAATCGGATGTACACACCCCGCGGTAGGCTTCCGCACCTTCGGCCCACGCGTCTTTAAGCGCTAGGCCATTGCGACCATAAAAGTCCACCGGTGCCATAAGATCCGTGGTTCTAAAGCCCGTGCCGTAAATCAATACATCGGCATCTAACACCTCTCCGTCCTCGGTTTGCACGCCTGCCGGGGTGATGCTTTGAATGGGCTTGGTCACCAAGTTCAGGTTGGAGCGCGCCATGGCTTGATAGTAGTTATCGGATACCAAAATCCGCTTACATCCAATGGCGTAGTCGGGCGTTAATTTCTGGCGTAACTTTGGGTCGGCAATGTGTTCTTCTAGATATTTTTTGGCGTCTTTAGCCAATAACCACTGAAAAAATTTCTTATTCGCGATGGCGCCATACATGATCTCGCCACGCAAAAATACGCCCAAGCGATGCAAACGCTGCAACCAGGGAAATCGAGCAAAGCGTTGTTTTTCGGATTCGGTGTAAGCGCGATCATTACGAGGAACCACGTAATTGGCACTGCGCTGGTATACGTGAACCTGCTCAGCCGCTTCCACCACATGCGGAATAAACTGCAAAGCGCTAGCGGCATTGCCTATGATTGCGACTTTTTTACCCGCAAGATCAACGTCGTGATTCCAGCGCGCCGAATGGAACGTGTCACCTGCAAACGTATCGGCACCCTCGAATTCCGGTGTGAAGGGAACGTTTAATTGACCCAAACCAGAAACAAGAACGCGAGACTCGATGACCTCTCCACTTTGGGTAGTGACAGTCCATGAACCGCGTTCATCATCGTAATCAGCGCGCGTCACTTCGGTGTTAAATTGGATATGGTCGTTCAATCCAAAATGCGCCGCGCAGTCGCGAAAGTACTGCTTAATTTCATCGTGCAGGGAATACACCCGGCTCCAGTTTGGGTTTAAGTAAAACGAGTAGCTATAAAAAACCGAAGGCACATCGCAGCCGCATCCTGGGTAAGTGTTGTAATGCCACGTGCCGGCGACATCGTTAGAGCGCTCTAAGATGACAAAATCATTAATGCCCTGTTTTTTAAGTTGCGTGCCCATACACAGCCCCGACATACCGGCGCCAATAATCACCACTTGTTTTGTTGTCACGCTGTTTTCCTTTCGTATTGTTATTAGGCGGGATCGTGGTCCCGATAGAATGTCAGTGTTTTCGCATCCGACTGCTCGGGCACAAAATAATAACCCTCTAGGTCAAAGTGTTTGCATGCTTCTACTGAATCGATTTGATTCTCGAGCACGTAACGGGCCATTAAACCGCGGGCTTTTTTCGCGTAAAAGCTAATCATCTTATACTGGCCATTTTTCAAATCTTTGAATACGGGCGTCACCACCGAGGCCGTCAATAACTTCGGTTTAACTGACTTAAAGTACTCGTTCGAGGCCAGATTTAATAAGGTTTCTGCTCCGGCGGCTCGCAGTTGAGCATTAAGCGCCTGGGTAATGCGGTCACCCCAAAACTGATAGAGGTTGGCGGCTTCGCCCACACCAAATTTGGTGCCCATTTCTAAACGGTAAGGCTGCATTAGATCTAATGGTTTAAGCACGCCATACAAGCCTGACAGCATCAGCAAATGCGTTTGCGCGTACTCTAAAGCGGCGGGCGACAAAGATTCGGCGTCGAGACCTGTGTACACATCACCCTTAAAAGCAAAGATCGCTTGCTTGGCGTTATCGGGTGAAAAGGGCAGTGTGAAATCCATGAACCGCTTGTGGTTTAACTCCGCGATCGCGGTACTCACACCCATCATGTTTTGAATATCGTCAGGCGCTAGGGCTCGCAAGCCCTCTACTAGGACCTGGCTGTATTCGGTAAAAATTGGCTGGGTGTGGCTATCTACAGCCGCTGGGGTTTCAAAGTCCAAAGTCTTGGCCGGGGAAATAACCATCAACATGTCTGTGCGTCCTCCTACTAAAACAAATACGATGGTACTGGGCTTCGGCTTTTTACGCTATGCTTACGTCTTAGTTTGACGAAGGGATAACGGAGAATAAACCCTTGCAACCTTTTTTGACATTTAATGACCGCCTGCAGCACATGCTGGGGCTGATTCTCTCTTGGCTATTACTGGCAATGGCTATCGTCACCATCACTGTGGTGCTACTGCGCTACGGGTTTAATGTGGGGACCATCGCGCTTCAAGAGGGCTTGATGTACTTACACGCTTGCGTCTTTTTGATGGGCGCCGGTGTCGCCTTGGGCCAAGACAGCCACGTCCGCGTCGATATCTTTTACCAGAAAATGTCTGAGCGAAATCGCGATTGGGTCAATGCGCTTGGCATTATTGTGTTTTTGTTGCCTGTCAGCGTCATCATCGGGTTCAGCAGTTGGAGCTACGTACACGAATCGTGGGTTATTCGGGAGGTCTCTCCCGAGCCTGGCGGTATTCCAGCGGTCTTTATTTTAAAAACGCTTATTCCCCTATCCATGCTGACCCTATGCTTTCAGGGCCTAAGCTTACTCATCACCTGTGTTCAGCGTTTGATAGTGGGAGAGCACGATGGACGGTAGTATCGCGCTGCTCTTGTTTGGCGCTATCTGCGCACTGCTATTATTCGGATTTCCGGTGGCCTTAACGCTGGGTGGTACCGCCTTGCTGTTTGCCGCCGTGGGCATTATCACGCAGACCTTCGACGCCAATTTATTGGCGGCCATACCGGCTCGGGTGTTTGGCATCATGACCAACGAAACACTCATCGCGGTGCCTTTGTTTGTCATGATGGGCGTGATTCTCGAAAAATCAAAAATTGCCGAGGACCTATTAGTCACCATGTCTAAGGCTTTTGGACACCACCCCGGTGGTTTAGGGTTATCGGTGGTCTTCGTCGGGATGTTGCTCGCGGCCAGCACAGGTATTGTGGGTGCCACCGTAGTAACGATGGGCTTGTTGTCACTACCAAGTATGCTGAAAGCAAAATATTCGCCCTCACTGGCCGCCGGCGCTATTTGCGCCACCGGTACACTCGGGCAAATTATTCCTCCCTCAATCGCTTTGGTCTTGCTGGGCGACGTTATGTCTAACGCTTATCAGCGCGCGCAACTGAATATGGGTATTTTTAATACCAAGACGGTATCGGTGGGTGATTTATTTATTGCAGCGATTGGCCCAGGTGTACTCTTGGTGGCGGCATACGCGGCCTATATTTTCATTCGCGCGCGCATCAACCCTGAGGTCGCGCCCGCAGCTGATATCGAGCCTGCATCCACGGCAGAGGTGTTGCAAAGCCTTTTGCCACCCTTGGTATTAATCGGTGTCGTGCTTGGCTCCATCTTGGTTGGAGCGGCCACGCCCACAGAAGCCGCAGGGGTAGGTGCGATTGGCGCTTTAATTTTAGCCTTGCTCAAGCAACGTATCGATACAGCCCTGCTGCAAGATACCTTGCGTCAAACCTTGAACGTGACGGCCATGGTGTTTTTGATCTTGGTCGGGGCAACATTGTTCTCGCTCGTATTCCGCGGTTTTGGTGGTGAAGAACTGATTCAGGCTGCTTTCGAAAGTTTGCCGGGCGGCGCCTTTGGGGCGGTATTTGTCGTGATGTTGGTGATATTCCTGCTCGGCTTCATTCTGGACTTTATCGAAATCACCTTCGTTGTCGTACCTATCGTAGGCCCAATACTGTTGATGATGGGCATCGACCCCGTTTGGCTCGGGATTATGATTGCGCTGAATCTTCAAACCTCGTTTTTAACACCGCCTTTTGGGTTTGCCCTGTTCTATCTGCGCGGCGTAGCACCCAGTTCACTGACCACTGGCGCTATCTATCGCGGTGTAATTCCCTTTATAATCATTCAGCTGGCAGTGCTAGCGCTGTTGTGGGCTTGGCCTCCTTTAGCCACCTATTTGCCCTCTGTTGTAAGCCCTTAACAAGAGAAACTCACCATGAGTATGAACGACCTAGACTCTATCCCTTTGCCACAAGGCGACCTTGCCCTTCAGGTTGTGGCGATGCCCAAAGACACCAACGCCGATGGCGACATATACGGCGGCTGGCTATTGCAACAGATGGACATGGCGGGTGGTGCCGTTGCACGCGAAGTCGCCGGGGGCCGTGTCGCGACTGTCGCTGTATCGGGCATGTCGTTTTTGACACCCGTTCATCTTGGCGCGATTGTGTCGTGTTATGCGGATGTCCTCGAGGTGGGCCGCAGCTCTATCCGCATGGTCGTTGAAGTGTGGATTTCTTCAAAACACGACGGCGAGCCCATTAAGGTCACCGAGGGCGTTTTTGTGTTTGTCGCGATCGACCAGAACGGCCGAACACGACAGATCGATCAGGGTGATTGAATCAAAAGTTCGTTGGAAACCACTTCGCGGGCATTGATGTAAGCCCGCTCCGAGATTTGGTGATAGTCGCGCACATTGCCGTAAAAGTGCGAGAACGACTTGTAAATCTTAGCCGCCATAGGGTCGGTGGCAATCAGTTCACCTAAGACCTCATTGGATGCGTTCGCCAAGGCCTGAAGCACCGAATCGGGTAGGCGGCGCAGCTCAACTCCGTGCACATCCACTAACTCTTTTAAGGCCGTGTTGTTGCGTGCGGTGAACTCATCCAGCATATCTTGGTTCGCTGCCCGAGCCGCGGCATTCACGATAGCCTGCAGATCCGGCGGTAAGGTCTCTAGGGACGTTTTGTTAATGATAATCTCAAGCATTGCGCCAGGTTCATGCCAACCCGGATAGTAATAGTACTTAGCGACCTGATGCAGACCCAAGGTCAGATCATTAAACGGCCCAACCCACTCTGCGGCATCAATCACACCCGTTTCCAATGAAGTGTATAACTCACCCCCCGCGATTCTAACCGATGACCCGCCTGCCCGTGCGAACACCTCACCGGCCAAACCCGGTATACGCATTTTTAAACCGACCAAGTCCTCAGGGGAATTCAGTTCTTTATTAAACCATCCCGCCATTTGCACCCCGGTGCTACCGCCGCTAAAGGGAACTAAGTTGAACGGTTCGTAGAGCTCTCGCCACAATTCAATGCCGCCACCATAATGAAACCAGCCGTTCATTTCTTGAGCCGTCATGCCAAAGGGGATTGCGGTAAAAAACACCGATGCCGGCACCTTACCCTTCCAGTAATACGCCGCGCCATGGCCGGCATCAGCGACGCCTTGCGATACCGCATCAAATACTTCAAAAGGCGGCACCAACTCACCCGCACCGTATACATGGACAGTCATTCGACCGTTGCTCATTTCATCGACCAAGCGTGCAAAGGTCTCGGCCGCTGAACCCAAGCCCGGAAAGTTTTTAGGCCAGGTAGTCACCATTTTCCATTTGATTTGCTGGCTTGAAGCTGTGATGGCTGTTGGGTCGACGCTAGACTGACTGCTTTGACCTGACATTCTCTCGTAGGTCCACAAACCCAATACCAGCACCAAAGCCGCGACCAAAGCCAGAATAATTGCAGGGCTCCAGCGTTTTTCTATGTCTGTTACCGACATTTTTTATCCTTATCGTCGTTAAATCGCCTGTAAATTAGCGTAGTGAAGAACCAACCACTTTGTGCCTTCAGTGTCGAAGTTTACTTCGACCCGAGCGTGGCTGCCACGCCCCTCAAAATTCACCACCATACCCTCACCAAAAATTTGATGATAAACACGCTGCCCTAAGTTCACGCCGGCATCAGGTACCGCAACATTTTGCGTCACACGACTCACAGGTTGTGCGACTGTGGACTGCAAACGCACTTCCTGCAGGCAGGTATCAGGAATTTCGCGAACAAACCGCGAGACCGCATTGTAATTTTCAGTGCCATGCATACGCCTCGTTTCGGCATAAGTCATAACCAATTTTTGCATAGCGCGCGTAATCCCGACATAGCAAAGGCGGCGCTCCTCCTCCAAACGAGCAGGATCTTGGCTCGACATTTGATGGGGGAATAAACCTTCTTCCATACCCGCCAAAAACACCAGTGGAAACTCCAAGCCTTTGGCTGAGTGCAAGGTCATTAACTGAACACTGTCCTCGAAGTCTTCTGCTTGTCCCTCTCCTGCATCTAAAGCCGCATTGTCTAAGAACTGTTGAAGGGGGGTTAGGCTCTCGTCATCTGCTCGAAACTGACCGGCGGCTACCACCAATTCCTGTAAATTTTCGACCCGCGCTTGTCCACGCTCGCCCTTCTCTTTCTGGTGAAACGCAATCAAGCCCGAGCGCTCTATGACGTGATCCGTCAACTCGCCCAAAGACAGACCATCCGTTTGTTCATCTAAGGCTTCGATTAACGACAAAAAGCCTTGCAGAGAAGCGCTAGCGCGAGCAGGTAAGCCCGAAGCGCATAGCTGCACCGCCGCTTGCCATAAAGATTGCGAATGATCGCGCGCAAAAGTGCGCAAGGTGTCAATGGTTCGGGTACCGATACCGCGTGTCGGTGTATTCACCACCCGTTCGAAGGCGGCGTCATCGTTACGGTTGTGCACCAAGCGCATATACGCCAAGGCGTTGCGAATTTCTAAGCGTTCGTAAAAACGCTGGCCACCATAGATACGATAGGGAAGATCGGCTCGCAAAAACGCTTCTTCCAGCACCCGTGATTGCGCATTCGAGCGGTATAAAACAGCAACACTCGCGCGTGGATTGCCCTCTCGTTGCCAAGCGTCAATGCGATCGACGATAAAACGAGCTTCGTCGTGCTCGTTAAAACCCGCATACAAGTCGATTTTTTCGCCTTCGTCGCCCTCAGTCCACAGGTCTTTACCTAAACGGCCGAAGTTATTATCAATAACCCCATTGGCGGCTTTTAGTATGGTTTGAGTGGAGCGGTAGTTCTGCTCTAAGCGAATCGTTTGCGTATCGCTAAAATCTTGGCTAAAGCGTTGGATATTTTCGATTTTGGCGCCACGCCATCCATAGATCGACTGGTCGTCGTCACCCACTGCCATTACCGGAATATGTGCCCCAGCCAACACTCTGAGCCAGGCGTACTGCACCGTATTTGTATCTTGAAATTCGTCGACCAAAATATGGCGAAACCGATTTCGGTAGTGCTTAAGTAACGTGGGGTGGTTTAACCAAAGCTCATGGGCACGCAATAACAACTCGGCAAAATCCACCAAACTACTGCGTTCACAGGCTTCTTCGTAGGCGCTGTAGGCTTTAACCATGGTTTGCAAATAAAAATCACC
>JALRFH010000207.1 GCA_023253715.1 Halieaceae bacterium | reverse complement strand
AGGGCGTCGACTTGAAAGGACGCTTTATCTACTACGTTGGTCCAGTGGATCCAGTCCGGGATGAAATTGTTGGGCCAGCAGGTCCGACTACGTCGACTCGTATGGACAAATTTACTGATTTCATTTTAGAAAAAACCGGCTTGTTGGGAATGATCGGTAAAGCCGAGCGCGGCCCAGCCGGTATCGAAGCCATCAAAAAACACAAAGCCGTGTACCTGATGGCCGTAGGCGGCGCGGCTTACCTAGTATCCAAAGCGATTACTTCGTCGCGTGTTGTTGCCTTTGAAGAGCTTGGCATGGAGGCGATTTACGAGTTTGAAGTGAAAGACATGCCGGTTAGCGTTGCAGTTGATGTCAACGGCGTGTCCGTGCATCAGACCGGGCCACAAGAATGGCGCGCCAAAATCGAAGAGCAGGCACTCGAGCTTGTCTGATACTTTCTATTGGCACGATTATGAGACCTTTGGGGTGAGTCCTGCTAGGGACCGCCCATGCCAGTTCGCTGGGCTTAGAACCGATGCTAATTTGAACGTCATCGGCGACCCTCTGGTCGTCTACGCGCGTCCTACCCCAGATTATTTGCCGCATCCTATGGCTGTGCTTGTCACGGGTATCACGCCTCAAGAAGCACTGCAAAAGGGGCTCTCGGAGCGGGACTTTATTGCAAGAATTCATGCCGAACTGGCTCAGCCCTCAACGTGTGGTGTAGGTTACAATTCGCTTAGATTTGATGACGAGGTAACTCGCTACACCTTATACCGCAATTTTTACGATCCTTATGGCCGCGAATATCAGGATGGCAATTCTCGCTGGGATTTAATTGATCTTGTGAGGGCCAGCTATGCGCTGCGCCCTGAGGGTATCGAGTGGCCGACATCCGAAGAGGGATATCTGTCGGCGAAACTCGAGCGTTTAACGGCAGCGAACGGTATCGAGCATGCGGGGGCGCACGATGCTCTAGTGGACGTGAAAGCTACCATTGAATTGGCGAAATTGATCAAGGCGAAGCAACCCAAGCTGTTTGATTATTACCTAGGACTGCGCTCTAAACGGGCTGTGCAAGAGCAGTTGGCGCTCGGTCAGTGGCGTCCAGTGTTGCACGTGTCTGGCATGTTCGGTGCGCGACACGCGAATATCGGTTTGGTGGTACCTGCGATTGAGCATCCGACCAATAAAAACGAGATTGTCTGCATTGATTTGAGCCAGACACCCGAGAGACTTTTGGACTATTCCGCTGATGAGTTACGCCAGCGCTTGTATACCCCCGCTGATCAGCTCGAAGGTGAGCGTCCCGCGCTGAAATCGATTCATATAAACCGCGCTCCGTTCATAGCACCCGCAAAAATGATGACCGATGAAGTTGCGTCCCGAGCGAATATGGATTTAGCCGAACTACGCGAGAATATGAAGGCTTTGCAGTCGCTGGTGAAAGAACGGGGTGGCGAATTGCTGGCCCAGTTACGCGGGGTGTACGGTCACAAACGCGCAATCGAGTCAACCGACCCTGAATGGGGTTTGTACGGCGGATTTTTGTCAGATGGTGATAGACGCTTGTGCGACCAAATTAAAAACGCATCGCCACAGGTGCTTGCCCGCAGTAGCTTTCCGTTTGAGGATCGCCGTATGGGTGAATTGTTGTTTCGCTATCGCGCTCGCAATTTCCCGGAATCCTTATCAATGGATGAAAAATTGCACTGGCAGGAGTATTGTTTTGAGCGTATAACGCGCGAAGATCTGGGCACCATGCATATGGAGCGTCTGTTTGAGGAAATTGCGGTGATTCGACAGGTATCAGAGGATGACCCCCGAGCCTTACAGCTCATGGATGCTTTGGAATCTTATGCGGATACATTGTTGGCGCAGGAATAGCGTCATTTACTAAAGGAGTTTGTGTGAAGTTCGCCGGCAGTCATATTTTATCAGTGTCACAGTTTGAACGTGCTGATGTTGAACACGTATTTGCCGTGGCCGACCGAATGCGTCCCTTTGCAGAGCGAGAGCTCATGACGAAAGCGTTGGATGGTGCGATTTTGGGGTCGATGTTTTTTGAACCCTCAACACGAACCCGGGTGAGTTTTGGCAGTGCCTTTAATTTGCTTGGTGGAGAGGTTCGAGAGACTACAGGGTTCGAACACAGCGCGATCGCAAAGGGCGAGTCGCTTTACGATACTGCGCGCGTCATTAGTGGCTACAGCGATGTGATCGCGATGCGCCATCCAGAATCGGGTTCGGTCAGTGAATTTGCCGCAGCAAGTCGAGTGCCCGTGATCAATGGGGGTGATGGTAGTAACGAACACCCGAGTCAGGCTTTGTTGGATTTATATACCATTCGCAAAGAGCGTCAGGATCAAGGTGGTGGCGTTGATGGTTTGCGCATCGCCTTGGTGGGAGATCTAAAATACGGGCGTACCGTTCACTCGCTTTGTCAGCTGCTGTCGGTATTCAATAATTTGCACATTGTGCTAGTGTCGCCCGCAGAGCTATGTATGCCGGAGCACATTATCGAGCATTTGCGTCAGGCCGGGCATACCGTAATCGAGTCTGATCAGCTTGAAGCCTCGATCAGTCAGGTCGATATTGTGTATTCAACGCGATTACAAGAAGAGCGATTTAGCTCGACGCAAGAGGCCGATCTGTACCGAGGCCGATTCCGCTTGAATCAGGCGATTTATACTAAAAATTGTCAACCGAATACGGTAATCATGCACCCATTACCCCGAGATAGCCGAGCTAACGCAAGGGAATTGGATGTAGATCTTAACGATAACCCCAACTTGGCAATTTTTCGGCAAACAGACAATGGTGTGCTGGTTCGCATGGCCCTATTTGCTCTGATTTTGGATGTGGTCGATCTGGTTGAGCAAGAAGCTCGTCCGGTTCAGTGGTTTACAGCAAGACGATTTAAATGACGTATTCACCCCAATACACGCAGGCCGATGTCGAATTGCTCGATCAGCAATGGGTGTTTAGGGGGTATTTTGGGGTGCGTCGAGTTACGCTTCGTCATCGTAAGTTTGATGGCGATTGGAGTGATAGTATCACGCGAGAGCTTTTCGAACGTGGTGATGCGGTTGCGGTATTACCCTACGATCTTGAGCGCGATGAGCTAGTATTAATTGAACAGTTTCGTCCGGGTGCGCTGACCGATGCGTCCACGCCTTGGATGTTGGAGCTCATTGCGGGTGTTGTCGAGCCTGATGAGACAGATGTCGAGGTGGCTCATCGCGAGGCGCTCGAAGAAGCCGGTTGTACCCTAGATGCCTTAGAGCTTATCGCGACTTTTTACCCCAGTGCTGGAGCGTGTACCGAGCAAATCCGATGTTTTATCGGGCGTGTGAAGAATGCACCTGAAGCAGGCGTTTTTGGCTTGGAGGAAGAGCACGAGGACATCAAGGTCCACCGTCTTTCATGTGCGCAGGCGTTTGCTTTGCTCAATGAAAATAAGATTAACAATGGTCACACATTAATCGCGCTGCAGTGGTTGGCACTGAACCATGAGGCCTTGCGGAGTCGGTGGGCGAGCGTATGAGTGGGGCTCCAACCGCGGTACCCGATGGCAAGGCTAAAAGGGGCTTGTTGGGGTCAAGCGCAATCGTCGCCAGCATGACTTTTTTATCTCGAGTGTTGGGCCTCATCCGTGACGTTGTATTGGCCGCTTTCATTGGTGCAACCGCTAACGCTGACGCATTTTTTGTTGCGTTTAAAATCCCCAATTTTTTGCGTCGATTGTTTGCCGAAGGTGCTTTTGCCCAGGCGTTTATTCCTGTTTTATCGGACTATCGCGCACGTGGAGACGAGGACGCCATTCAAAATTTCATCAACAAAATCACGGGGATGCTGGGTGGTGTATTGATGGCTGTCACCGCCTTTATGATGGTGGCGGCTCCTGTTGTCACGGCGATTTTTGCTCCTGGATTTATGGGTGATGACGTTAAATTTGCGCTGACTGCCGACATGTTGCGCATTACCTTTCCGTACTTGTTATTTATTTCTCTGACGGGTGTGGCGGGCGCTATTTTGAATTCTTATGGTTACTTTGCGATTCCTGCGGTGACGCCGGTGTTGCTTAATGTTTGCCTGATTGGTGCCGCCTTGATTGCCTCCCCCTGGTTTGAACCCCCAATTATGGCTTTGGCTTGGGGCGTGTTTGCGGCAGGTGCCTGTCAACTGACCTTGCAGCTTCCCTTCCTCCGTCGAATCCATCGTTTACCCAAGCCGGTTTGGGATCGCAAAGATGAAGGGGTGCAGCGTGTGCTATGGTTAATGGTGCCCGCTTTGTTTGGGGTCTCCGTGAGCCAAATTAACCTCTTGCTTGATACGGTTTTAGCGTCTTTGTTACCCAGCGGTTCGGTGTCTTGGCTGTATTACTCCGATCGTTTGACGGAACTGCCGCTCGGTGTTTTTGGTATCGCTATTGCGACCGTTATTCTGCCCAATCTGTCAGATTTGAAAGCGCAAGATAATACCGAACAAGCGAAACGAGTGCTTGACTGGGCTGTTCGCATGGTGGTGCTGATCGCATTGCCTGCAACCGTTGCTCTGTGGCTATTGAGTACGCCGATATTGATTACCTTATTTCAATACGGCGCGATGCAAGACCATGACATCGCGATGGCGACCTTCAGCATGCGCGCCTATGCTTTGGGCTTGTTGGCGTTTATGTTGATTAAAGTACTGGCGCCGGGATTTTATGCTCAAAAAGACACAAAAACCCCGGTTAAAATAGGCATTATTGCAATGGTTAGTAATATGGTTTTGAATCTTGCCTTTGTATTGCCTTTGATGACGTTTTATCAATTGGGACACCTTGGTTTGGCTCTTGCAACTTCGTGCTCAGCCTTTATTAACGCAGGTCTGCTGCTGAGGGCGCTCAAGGCTCAAGATTTGTTTGATTGGCAGACAGGCTGGGGCCGATTTTTACTTACACTGATGCTGGCTTTGCTCGCAATGAGCTTGACGCTTTGGCTGCTATTACAACTCATGCAAGACTTTGTTGAGCTGCTTTGGTGGCAGCGCGCATTGCAGCTGAGCGTGCTTGTGGCCGCTGGGATAGCGTCTTTTGGTTTCGTGATTTTTGGCGGCGGGATTCGGCTGGCACAATTACGCTCGCCCAATCCATAAAAAGGTGTGATCGGGTTAGGCTGATTCGCCCGAATTGGTTATACTGTGGCGCTTTCAAGTAGACAAAAGCCGATCATGGAGTTAATCCGCGGACTACACAATTTACGTCAAAGGCATCGGGGCTGTGTGGCTACGGTGGGCGCCTTTGATGGTGTGCATCGCGGACATCAGTGGGTGCTTGAGCACCTAAAAGAAAGGGCCGTAGAGCGAAACCTGCCAACGACGGTGATCTTATTCGAACCTTTGCCCAAGGAATACATTCATCCCCTCGAGGCACCAGCGAGGATCATGAACTTCCGTGAGAAGGCTTTAGCTCTGGCGGAATGTGGCATCGATCGTGTTTTGCGTATTCGCTTTAATGCCAATGTGCAGCAAATGACAGCCGAGAGTTTTATCCATGATGTGTTTTATCAGGGCTTGGGTGTGCATTACGTCGTACTAGGGGACGATTTTCGGTTCGGAAACGATCGTGAAGGGGACGCTGAGTTGATGAAGCAACGGGGTGAGCGCTACGGTTTTGATTGCGCGGCGACCCCTACATTCACGTTGGCAGGGGAGCGAATCAGTAGTACCCGTATTCGTTCGGTTTTAGCGCAAGGAGATTTCAGCGCAGCTGCTCAATTGTTAGGTCGATCTTTTTCGATGTCTGGGAAAGTGGTCTATGGTAAGCAATTAGGACGACAATTAGGGTTTCCGACGGCGAACATTCGCTTACACCGACTGCGAGCACCTATCAATGGGGTATTCTCGGTTCGCGTTGATGGCCCTGGGCTGAATGCTGCGGCGGCGATTGCTAACGTCGGTACGCGGCCGACGATCGACGATTCGATTGAAGCGAATTTAGAAGTGCATCTGATCGATAGAAATGTCGATCTTTATGGCAAGCGAATTACGGTGACGTTTCAACACAAAGTCAGAGACGAATTGAAGTTTAGCGGCATCGATCAGTTAAAAGAACAAGTTCTAGCGGACATTGCTGATACGCGCCGCTGGTTCCAACAGCAAGATCAGTAAGAGAGTATTATGACCGACTACAAATCGAGCCTTAACCTGCCACACACAGACTTTCCCATGAAAGCAGGTCTGGCTCAGCGTGAGCCTGAACGTTTAAAAGCGTGGCAACAACAAGGCTTGTACCAAAAAATTCGCGCGCACTCGGCAGGGCGCCCTAAGTTTATCTTGCATGACGGTCCTCCATACGCCAATGGCGAACTTCACTTGGGTCATTCGGTGAATAAAATCTTAAAAGATATGATCGTTAAGTCCCGGCAATTGGCAGGTTTTGACGCACCTTACGTGCCTGGCTGGGACTGCCATGGTTTACCCATTGAATTGAATGTCGAAAAAAAGGTGGGGAAACCCGGTCAAAAAATCTCTGCGTCCGAATTTCGTCAAAAGTGTCGTGAGTATGCCAGTGGCCAAATCGACGGTCAGCGCGAGGATTTTAAACGTTTGGGCGTCGTGGGCGACTGGGATAATCCCTACCTCACCATGAATCCCAAGTTTGAAGCGAATATTATTCGCACCTTGGCAAAACTTATTGATCGGGGACATCTGCTGAAAGGCTATAAACCCGTGCACTGGTGCTTGGATTGCGCCTCTGCGCTGGCTGAGGCCGAGGTTGAGTACGCCGACAAAGAGTCCCCAGCGATTGATGTGGCCTTCTCGGCGGTTTCGCCATCAGAGGTGGCTGCGGTTTTTGGTGTCAACGACCTAGCGACTGTTTCGTTTGTCATCTGGACCACAACGCCGTGGACGCTCCCAGCCAACCAAGCGGTGTGCCTAAATGCCGAACTTGACTACACTGTCGTTCAAACCCAGCGCGGTGCGTTTGTGTTGGCCGAAGCGCTAGTCGAGAGCTGCATGAAACGATTTGGTATCGAAGACTATTCTGCCAATGGAACGGTCAAAGGTGCTGCGCTGGAGCATTTGAGGCTGATGCATCCCTTCGCTGGCCGCGATGTGCCGGTCATTTTGGGTGATCATGTCACCACCGAGGCGGGTACAGGTTGCGTGCATACTGCGCCGGCGCACGGTCAAGACGATTACCAAGTCGGTCTTAACTATAATCTGCCCACCGAAAACCCAGTGATGAGTAACGGTGTTTTCGCACCCGACACTCCGCTTGTGGGGGGTGTTTATGTGACCAAAGCGAATGGAACGATCATCGAAACGCTCGAAGTTTCGGGTGCTCTAATGGCACACAAGCCTTTCATGCACTCCTACCCACATTGCTGGCGTCACAAAACCCCAATTATTTTTCGAGCGACGCCCCAGTGGTTTGTCAGTATGAGTCAGCAGGGTCTGTTGCACGATGCGAAAGCGGCGGCCGATCAGGTAAGTTGGGTGCCCGACTGGGGTAAGGCACGAATCGATGCGATGTTAGCCGATCGCCCTGACTGGTGTATTTCGCGTCAGCGTACTTGGGGTGCCCCGATTGCTTTGTTTGTTCACAAAGAAACGGGTGAGCTGCATCCTAAAACTCAAGAGCTTATGGAAACTGTGGCGCTGGCGGTCGAAGAGGGCGGTATCGACGCTTGGTTCGACATGGAGCCAGAGGTCCTGTTGGGTGCTGACGCTGCATTTTATGACAAAGTGACCGACACGCTGGACGTTTGGTTTGACTCGGGTGTCACCCACGCTTGTGTACTGCGCGAGCGCGAGGAGCTACAAGCCCCTGCTGACCTCTATTTAGAAGGCTCTGACCAGCATCGCGGCTGGTTCCAGTCGAGTTTGCTAACGGGTGTTGGCGCCTATGGCGTAGCGCCGTACAAAGCCGTTCTGACTCACGGGTTTACCGTCGATGATCAGGGCCGCAAAATGTCCAAGTCCTTGGGTAATATTTTATCGATCAAAGAAGCAAGCAACAAATGGGGTGCGGATATTTTACGTTTGTGGGTGGCTGCGACCGACTACCGCGGTGAAGTTGCCTTTGGGGATGAGATCTTCAACCGAACCTCTGATGCGTATCGTCGTATCCGCAATACGGCACGATTCTTATTGGCGAACTTGGTTGGGTTCGAACCCGATCAACATCAGTTACAGCAGGACGATATGTTGCCTCTGGATCGTTGGATGGTTTATCGCGCTGCACAGTTGCAAAGCGAGATTGCTGCGGCATTCGAGACTTATCAATTCCACTTGGTGTATCAAAAAGTACATCATTTTTGCTCGGTAGAGCTGGGTGGCTTTTACCTCGATATCATTAAAGACCGACAGTACACGACTCAGAGTGATAGCCAAGCCCGTCGGTCTGCACAGACAGCGCTTTATCACATTATTCATGCGTTGGTCCGATGGATTGCGCCGATCCTAAGCTTTACAGCCGACGAAATATGGGAACATATTCCGGGCGACAAATCTGAATCGGTATTCTGTGAGCAGTGGTATGACGCCGTGGTGACCTTGCAGCCCGATGACACGTTAAATGACGCTTACTGGCAGCAGCTTGTTGAAGTAAGAAGAGCTGTAAATGGAGCGCTCGAGTCAGCACGTTCAGAGGGGCTGATCAAAGGTGGATTGGATGCAGAAGTCGTGCTTTACGCGAATGAGCAACTGGCCCAGGCATTGAACGCCTTAGAGGACGAGTTGCGTTTTGTGCTAATTACCTCAGGCGCCAAGGTAAAAGCCCTAGTGCAAGCTTCTAACACTGCCAAAGCTACGGATCTCGAGGGCTTGAAGGTCGAGGTGTTGCGTTCTGAGAGCGAGAAATGCGAGCGCTGTTGGCATCGTCGTGAGGATGTGGGTCAGCACGAGCACCATCCCACCCTGTGCGGGCGTTGCGTAGAGAATATCGATGGTTCTGGAGAAATCCGTCATTATGCCTAAGGCTTCTCGTTTAGCTCTTTGGTTCGGCACTGCACTGGCTTTAGTGGTACTTGATCAGGCCACTAAGGCGTGGGTTTCTGCCGAATTGGTTTACGCGCAACCCAACGAAGTATTCTCTTGGCTCAATATTACGCTGCATCATAATGAGGGCGCTGCGTTCTCGTTTTTGAGTGATGCTGGCGGGTGGCAGCGTTATTTTTTTACCGGAATAGCGATTGGTGTAAGTATTGTTATCACCGTATGGATGACGCGCCTGAAACCCGATGAATACTGGTTAGGGTGGGCTTTGGCATTGGTTCTAAGCGGGGCGCTTGGTAATGTTATTGACCGTATGCTGCTAGGCTACGTTGTCGACTTTATCTCGGTTCACTGGAAGCATTGGTATTTTCCGACCTTTAATATTGCCGATAGTTGTATCACTCTAGGCGCCATTGGCCTGTTGGTGGATGGTTTCAAAAAACCTTCCAACGCATAAAGGGAGTCGGAAGATCACATGGATGAACTCAGTATTGGACCCGGCACGCGAATCAACCTTAATTTTGCTCTAATTCTTGAGGACGGCAGCGAAATCGATAATAACTTCGGGTCTGATCCCGTGTCTTTTGTCTTTGGTGATGGCAATGTGCTTGCCGGCTTCGAGCAGAAGCTCGTCGGCTTGGTGGCTGGGGATGCCAAAGAAATCGCGGTCACCCCGGAAGATGGTTTTGGCCAGCCTAATCCCAACAATATCCAGGAGGTAAAGCGTTCCTCGTTCGGTCCTGAAGAACTGAGTGTGGGACTGGTGTGTAGCTTCGCAGATGCCGAGGGTGGTGAACTGCCGGGCGTGATCGTCGGCCTAGATGAACAAACGGTTACTGTCGATTTTAACCATCCTTTAGCGGGTCGCACGGTGATCTTCAAAGTGAAAATCCATTCGGTGGCTGTTGAAGAGGTGCACTGATGAAAGTCGTACTTGCCAATCCTCGGGGGTTTTGCGCGGGTGTAGATCGCGCCATTGATATCGTGAATCGAGCGCTGGATTTGCTGGGCGCGCCAATCTACGTGCGTCACGAAGTGGTTCACAACAAAGTCGTTGTGGATAATTTACGCAGCAAAGGCGCGGTATTTGTTGAAGAGCTCGATGAAGTGCCCGAGGGTGCGACCGTAATTTTTTCAGCACACGGTGTGTCACAGGCCGTGCGTGCTGAAGCGGCTGACAGGGGGCTAAAAGTGTTTGACGCCACATGCCCATTGGTGACCAAGGTGCACATGGAAGTGACCCTACACAGCCGCGAGGGTGATGAATGCATTTTGATCGGTCACAAAGGGCACCCCGAAGTCGATGGCACCATGGGGCAATATGATGTCTCGAACGGCGGTGCCATGTATTTGGTCGAGGACGAAGATGACGTGGCGAACCTGCAGGTCAACAACCCCGAGCGTTTGTCTTACGTGACGCAGACGACTCTGTCTGTTGATGATACTGCGCGAGTCATCGATGCCTTGAGAATACGGTTTCCAAAGATCAAGGGTCCGAGAAAAGACGATATTTGTTACGCGACTCAGAACCGGCAGGACGCGGTCAAAACTCTGGCCGAGCAAGCCGATTGTATCTTGGTCGTAGGATCGCCTAATAGCTCTAACTCTAATCGTCTGCGAGAACTTGCGGTCCGCATGGGGACGCCGGCTTATTTAATCGATGGCCCGGAAGACCTCAAACGCGAATGGTTCGACAGTGGCCAAACCGTCGGTATCACTGCAGGGGCCTCAGCACCCGAACATTTAGTGCAGGCGGTGGCAGCTGCGATGCGGGAATGGGGTGGTGAACCAGCGGAGGAACTCGACGGGCGCCAAGAAACCATCACCTTCAGTTTGCCGAAAGAGCTCCGAATTCCGGTTAAGCAACTGAGCTAGAAATCTTTTCGGCTCGTCTTTGGCGCTAAGCGCGCAAAAAGTTTAAAGCGGTGGGCTAAAACCGCATGCTCCGGGTTTTACTCGGAGCTTGTATGAGACACGCCGGTCTAACGCTAATTGAAATTTTGATAACCCTAGCGATTCTTGCGATTTTATTCGGCATTATGCCTCCTTTGATGTCGGGTTGGGTCGCTAAAATTCAGACACAAGCTACGGTTCGTTCTTTGTCGCATCATTTGCATTGGGCGCGAGTCGAGGCCATTGCACGTTTTACCAGGGTAGGTGTTTGCCCCCTTGATCCCTCGAATCTTGCGCACTGCGGTGATTCTTACTCGCAAGGATGGCTGATTTTTGAGGATGTCAATCGCAACCGCCGTTATGGTAAGGGAGATGTTTTACTGAGGATCAAGCGGTTGAGCAATTCCAGTGTCGTATTCAAAAATCGTACGGGGACCCATACGGTGACCAGAACGATATGGTTCAGGGGGAACGGGGTGTCTGGCTCGGCAATGACTTTAGTCGCTTGCAAAAATGAGTTGCCTGAACAGGCCGCTGGACTTGTATTGAACAACATAGGACGTATCAGTCTTCGTAGTCATTTTAGCGCTTGCAGTAAGCGCTAACAGTATGGTGCTTAATAGTCGCTGAGCGTAAACTGCATCGCATGGTTAATAAATTTTCACATTCAGGGTTCAAAGCGGGATCCGCTGGTCTTACCGCCATCGAGCTAATGATTACGCTAGCGGTCTTCGCCATTATGGCGTCGCTAGCGGCGCCACCCATGCAAAGTCTAATGACCAACTATCGTGAACGAACGGCCATTAATCAGTTAAGCGGTTACATTCGCTTAGCGCGCTCAGAGGCAATTACCCGATCAGCCTATGTAAGCTTGTGCGGCTCAAGCGATGGGACGAGCTGTGACGGCGATTTGAAACAAGGCTGGTTAGTCTTTCAAGACGCCAATGGTGACGGCGTTTATCAAAGCGCCAATGACACGTTAATTCGAAGTGGAGCCCTGGGCATAGGTGAGCGCTACTTCACGGATGCCAATGGCACCGAGACTGCAAGCCCGCTCGTCTACGGTCGCGACGGGTCAACACGCGGTGGTGATATCCAGTGGGAATTGTGTTTCTCCGCGGATGCGGATCGCAAGCGGCGGCTGACTGTAAACGCGGCGGGCTATTTAAAAGTCGAAGAAGTTGCCGTTCTGGGGTGCGATTAGGCTTATGATCTCGGTGCGTAACCAGAAAATTAGCGGCGTCGCCCTAATCGAAATTTTAATTTCACTGTTGATTTTATCGGTAGGTGTTATCGGCTTATCGAACGTGCAAATCAATGCCAAGCGTGTGGCGCAGGAAGCTTTGCAACGCACCAAAGCTGCATCACTTGCGTCTGATATGCTAGAGCGAATGCGTGCCAACCCAAGGGGGTTTTCGGCCTATCAAGGTGCGGAAGTGGGACGCGCGAGTATTGCCGATGAACCCGCTAACTGTCGAGAAATTGCATGTGGCCCAGCGGAGGTCGCGGCGCGTGACTTATGGGAATGGCAACAGGCGCTAGATGGTGCCGATGAGACGCGTGTTGCCGACGACGTCAGCCGCGAAGTCGGTGGTTTATATTTGCCTTACGGTTGCGTTGTTACCGACTTAGGTGGGCAGGCGGGGCGAGTGCAAGTCACGGTTGCTTGGGAGGGTTTTCGGGACTTGGGTTATAACGGTGCAAATAGCTGTGGTGCAGTTTTGGGATTGAAGCGCCAGTTGTTGTCTTTCGAAAGTTTCGTCGCAGGTACCAGACAATGACGCCAAAATTACGCAGAAGTCTGGGCCTGACCCTGGTCGAACTGATGGTTTCGCTGGCTATTGGTGCAGCCCTAATGTTGGCGGGGGCCACCTTGTTTTTAAATTCACGACAATCCTATGTGCAAGACGAACAAGCGGCTTACGTTCAGGAAGTGGGACGCTACAGTTTGCGCTTTTTAAGCCGAGAATTGGGCTTGGCAGGATTTATGGGCGGGGTGCAACAGCCTGAACTTATAAAAGTCGAGCAAACTCTGTTGAATGGCGCTGAACTCGCTCCAAGCAGTAGTTGCTATCATTTGTTGCTCAATGTTCCTGAGGGGCTATCACACTATAACAATGTGACGGAGCAAGGCTTAGAGACCGATGGTAATGGAACGGCCACGGGACGATCGTTGCCGCCTGATTGTTTCTCGGATAGCGAGACCCTCATGCAGGGCAGTGACGTGGTCGTCGTCAGACGCGTAAAAGACAGCCCGACTGTAATTCAGGGTGGGGAGCAAGCGTCTGTGAACGCCAGTGCTACCTATTTGTCCATCGTTCGCTATAACGAACTGTTTGCTCTGAATACTGGTGCCGCCTCAAATTTGGCTGATGATGAAACCAGTGTGGATACCTGGTCGGAAACCGATCTGTGGGAATATATGCCACAACTGCTGTATGTCAGGGTCCGCAATCCAGGGCAATGCGCGAGCGATACCTATGAGACGGTCGAGTTATGTCGACTTCGTCTCAATCAATCTGGGTCGGGATTGGCGCCAACTCAATGCTTGGTAGAGGGCGTAGAACGAATAAATGTCGTGTATGGATTAGATACCGATGACGATCTGTTTGTTGATATGTTTACAGAGCAACCCACTCCGGCAGAACTTGAAAACGCTATCAGTGCTCGCTTGACCGTATTAGCTCGATCGGATCAGACGGACTCGCGTTACATCGATGATAAGAGCTATGAACTCGGCAGCGTGACGTTTACGCCCTCTGCGGATGAGAATTCGTGCAATGACCGGATTCGGCGCTCGATGTTTGGTTCGACCGTGTTGTTGCGAAATATGGATGCGGTGGGTTTATGAGCAGACAGACGTGCAGCAGGCATCAATTTCGGCCTCCTTCCCGCAGAATGGCTAATCAGCGGGGTGCGGTCTTAATTGTCTCGATGATTTTACTGCTCTTACTGGGGTTGTTGGCAACCACGGTATCCGAGAATAGTTTGCTACAGGTGCAAATGTCGGGTAACGACGAAGCAAAGCTGGAATCCACCCATGAGGCTTTGGCGATTGTCGAGGCTATTATCGATAACTCTGGTTCAGCCCCCGTTTTGGGCGATATCGGATATACCGTTTGTCCGGTTTCAGAGGCATTAGGGCCTGCGGATATAGCCTGTAATGAGAACACTATCGATTTGAGTGATCTTGGTGTTGTCCCCAACGATGCCGAGGTGAGCTTCTATGTTCGCCGCGTCGGACCCGAAGAGGTGCCCCTACCATTTGTCGATGCGAAACGAGCAGGTAGTGCTGCTAGGTTTAAATTGGCCAGACATGAAATTGTTGTCGACATCGATCGAACATCTACCAACCGGGGGCGTACACAGTTGGTGCAAGGTTTGATCCGAGTTCTTCCCGAGGCTGGAGAGGTGACGATTAATGAGTAGTTTGCCAAGATTTTTCCGTCAAGTTTGCGCCTGTTTAAGCCTGAGTTTTGCGGTCAGCACGTGGGGCGATGACGTCGAAATCTACTATTCTGCTTTTGGCGGTTCCGCGAAACCTTTAGTGATGCTCACCTTAGATCTACGCTCGAATTTAGGCTCGACCGAGTGCTCATCAGCCGCGAGTGCGAGTTGCGCCAGTAACTTGGGTGACGAGTTGTATCAGCAGTTAGATTTAATGACTCGCAATCCCGATGGCACGTTTAGCGAAGGTGGTGACGGTATCGTCGATGCGACTCATTTTGTGACCTTGCCTGATTTGACCAGTCAGTGGCAGGCCATGGGGGTGCGCGTTAGCTTGTTCGATGTGTTACGCGCCGCCATTCGAGTGGTTCTTACCAGCGATATCGTGATGGATAGCGGTATTCACATTGGACTGATGGTTGCCCACGATGATACCTGCACGGGCAATGGAGCTTCGGGGCCAGATGAAATCCCTTTGGGTACAGGACAAGGATGTAGCAATGGTGCCTACGTCTTAAAGGGGTTTTTTGAGGTTGCCGATGCCACGGAACGCGACGACTTTTTCGAGCGTTTAGGCCGTATCCCGCAACCGAGCTCGAGTTTTGGCAGTAAGGGTACATGGGCAGGTCACCCCTATCAACTCAAAGAAATTTACCTAGAGTTTTACCGCTACATCACTGGGCAAGCCGCATACAACGGGTATCTCAGCTATTCCGATTACAACAGTGGTGATCGTCGCAGTGCCATGGGTTCAGCCAACAACGATATTGCAGAGCCATGGAATACCCTGCTCGCACCCGATACTGGGGCGTGGTCTGCCACCGGCGGCGCTTCGACACTGAATTACCAGTCACCCTTTGAGCAGGGTAGTTCGGATGACTGGGCCTGCTCGCGGGTCTTTATGGTTAATACGGTGTTTGGTACAACGACGGCGGGTAATGATTCTGATGATGCGATTAAAGCCTTGCGACCCCTCGGGCTTGGATTGTCTGATGCGAGAGACGAGACAGACGTGATTGCGGCCTTAAAGGCTATCGATATCGCGCCCAATGCGGGTGAAGACTATGCCGATACCTTACCCGTTGTAGAGGGTGATCAGTCGGTAACGTCTTACTTTATCTCGGACACCACCAACAGAACCCAAGATGAGTGGGCTCGCGCAGGTGGTACGGATAACGCCCTCTCGCTGGGCTCGGGTGCAGATATTACCGCTGCGTTTGCCGCGATTTTTAATTCCATTATTACTGAAAGCTCAACCTTGGTTGCAGCCTCGGTCCCGGTGAACGTATTTAACCGCGCTGAAACCTATGACAACGTGTTTTTAGCGCTGTTTCAGGTGGAAGAGGGAGCGCGTTGGCCCGGAAACATCAAAAAATTGAAGATTGGACGTCGAAGCACGACCAATGCCAACGGCGACACGATTCTGCTACCTGAAATTCAAGACGTGAATAGTCAACGAGCTTTCGATGCTACCGATGGGCGGATTGTGAATACTGCCTTGACGTATTGGACTGATGCGAGCTTGGCTGACGTGGTTACTGCAGACCCTGATTTGAATGAAATATCTGGGCGAGATGGCCACTCAGTGAAACGCGGCGGGGCTGGACAACAGTTGCCGGGTACTTCGTTTAACGAATGCACTCCTGCGTCAACCAATAATTTGGGCGCCGACTGTACGCGCAATTTATATGTCCAGAACCCGTTCGATGCATCGGAGTTGGTCAATTTTGACACTAGCCTAGCCAGTGGATTGGCCTCTGAACTCTTAACCCACAGCGGAGGGCAATTCGCGGGATCCGAAACCCAAGCGGCGGCAGATATGATCGCGTGGATGCGAGGTTTGACAGAGCTGGACACTCAGCTGTCAGACACCGAAGCGCCCAGAGAATGGCTGATGGGCGATGTCTTGCACTCTAAGCCCCTGCCTATGAACTACGGCGATTCTGACGCCGAGGGGGGTGGCTACAGCCTAACAAACCCGAATATACGACTGTTCTTTGGCAGCAACGATGGATGGCTACGCCAGATTAAGAATACGGATGCTAGCGGCGCTCAGTCGGGCCAAGAAGTGTGGGCATTTATGCCCCAAGAGGTATTGGCGGCGCAGTATTACTTGGCCAGTAATACCCAGCCTGCGCCCGGCTATCACCCCTATGGCGTTGACGCGGAAGTGAGCTCTTTGTTAATCGATCGCAATCGCGATGGCAGCATTCGAGGCGGTGTTAACGATGGTAATTTGTCGGGAGAAGGCGACAAGGCGATTATCTATTTTGGTTTGCGGCGTGGCGGTAAGGCGGTGTATGCGCTGGATGTCAGCAACCCCGATGCCGCCCCTTACCTTATGTGGACGATCACGCCGGACACAGCTGGCTTCGAGCGCATGGGACTCACGTTCTCCAAACCGGTGGTGACGCAATTGCGAATGGCCGGGCGCCTGCGCCCGGTGCTTATTTTTGGAGCGGGCTATCATGGAGGCTGGTCCGATGATTACCAGTCACGCATTGGCAAAGACGCCAGGAATGCCACAATTACTGACCCGATCGGCAACGACATTTATGTGGTCGATGCCCGGACTGGCGCCCTGCTGTGGTCTGCAAGTAGCTCGGTTACCCTACAGCACAGCGTGGCGTCAGATGTCACGATCGCTGATGTCGACTTGAACGGGGTGACAGACATCGCCTACGTGGGCGATACGGGTGGCAACCTGTGGCGTTTAGATTTTCCTGAGGATGGGACTGCGTGGAGTGCCAGTTTGTTGGCTGAGCTTGGTGGTTCTGGTGCTTCGGACCGACGTTTCTTCCATGCGCCTGACGTGGTATTCGCGAAAGAGGATGTCAGTAGCGTCGACGCCGAGGGCACGACGGTTGAGAGCAGTCGTCCGTACATTGGCGTCGTAATAAGCAGCGGCGACCGCGCCAACCCCAGAGGTACAGCTGTAAGCGACTTTGTCTACATGATTAAAGACACATTGGTCAGCTCGGGCGATGGCGATACTCGAAGCGATACTGTGACCCATAATGACTTACTGGATATCACAGCAATTTGCGGCTCTCTCGAAGATGCGGATTGTGAGGCGAGTGACTTGCCCTATGGCTGGAAGTTATCGTTAGGGCAGCTGGGTGAAAAAGGTTTGGCGAGCCCAATCACCGCTGAGGGCGTCAGTTTTTTTACAACCTATTTGCCTGAGGGCGAAACGGTGCAAGGGCAGTGCGCTCCTGGTGTGGGAAGCGGTCGATTGTACGCCGTGGCTTTTGCCAATGGCTCTCCGATACTGAATTTGCAGGGGGATTCTGAGACTATAACTCTAAGTGATCGTTACACAACTCTGGATTCGCCGGGCATACCTGCTGGAATTACGCCCATTGCGGTTGAGGGGCGTTACGGTATTTTAGTGCCCGGTGGGGATATTAGAGATCTAGAGGGTCGTTTCTTATGGCGTGCGTATTTCCGGGAGTTAGGTTTAGATGATTTGTAATGAGGCTGTGGAGTACCGTCAGATGGGATCTCGACACCTAGCCGGATTTTCTTTGATCGAGTTAATGATGGTTATCGTGATTGTTGGGATTTTGGCAGCCATTGCCGTACCCAGCTATCAGAGCTCGGTGATTCGAAGTCATCGCCTCATTGCCCAGGGGATCTTGACTGACACGTCTGCGCGGCAAGCGCAATACTTTGTGAACAATAAAGCCTACGCTACGAGTCTCGACGAGCTTGGATTACCCGATCCCTTTTACGTCAATGCTAATGCCGATGCCAGTGCAGAAGTCGATGCCATCTACCAGATTGTTTTAGTATCTGAAAGTGGACAATGGGACAGTTTCGAGGCGGAGCCATTCAACTCGCAGGTGAATGACACACAGTGCGCGACCTTGAGTCTAAGCCGAACAGGCGCAAAGGGGGCGACGGGCTCTGATCCCTCGCGTTGCTGGTAGAGATGGGTGCACTCTGTGGCTGAATTGCCTATACTCGCGTTTTTTTGGCGGTGAGGCGTTTGTGGTGACAGAATCGATGCAGTTGGTGCTGGCTCAGTGCAATACCCATGTGGGCGATTTTGAGGGTAACCTCGCGCTTTGCAAGGAGATCGTCGAGCGGGCGCAGCAAGAATGCTCTCGCCCTGTTGTCATCTTTCCGGAACTCACGCTAACAGGTTATCCACCTGAAGATTTATTGTTACGACCTAGTATTGAACCCCGCGTTGAGGCAGCGCTCAGTGAACTTTGCGAGATAGTGACAACCGCTTATGTGGTGGTGGGTTATCCGCGCCGCCGAGATGGCGTTTTATACAATGCCGCTGGCGTGCTTCATCAGGGCGAAGTGCTCGCTGAATACCACAAGTGGTGCTTGCCCAACTATCAAGTATTTGATGAGAAACGTTACTTTCAGGCAGGTAAAGAAGCGTGCGTGATCACCATTCATGGTGTGCCGGTAGGCCTTAGTATTTGTGAAGACATTTGGGCGCCCGAACCCGCACAAGCCGCTAAAGCAGCGGGTGCGGAGCTGATACTGAATTTAAACGCCTCGCCTTTTCATAGAAGCAAGCAGAATGAGCGTATTGCGGTTGTGGCTCAGCGTATTGCAGAAACGGGTGTGCCGGTAGTGTATGTCAACCAAGTGGGGGGGCAGGACGAGCTTGTTTTTGACGGTGGCTCCTTCGTTATGAACGCCCAAGGGCAAGTGGTAAGGCAATTACCCAGGTTCGACAACGCATTTGAGGTGGTTGCTTATCCGTTTGAACGCGAAGAATCTATACCCGCGGCGTCGTCAGAGTGTTTGGCGGGATTTGCGCTGAGTGACTTGCAAGAGGTCTGGCAAGCACTAGTGGTTGGGGTTCGCGATTACGTTAATAAAAATGGTTTTCCGGGCGTTGTGCTGGGTTTATCCGGCGGCGTTGATTCAGCGTTAACTCTGGCGGTTGCTGAGGCCGCGTTGGGTGCAGACCGCGTTCAGGCCGTCATGATGCCCTTTAAGTACACGTCACAAATGAGTTTGGACGACGCTGCTGAGCAGGCGAGCCGAATGGGAGTGCGATACTCGGTCATCCCGATTGAGCCCATCTATAATGCCTTCATGAGTGCCCTTGAAGATGAGTTTCAAGGGCGCAAGCCCGATACCACCGAGGAGAATTTGCAGGCTCGGGCGCGCGGCGTGATTCTAATGTCTATTTCTAATAAAACGGGTAAATTAGTGCTCACCACAGGCAATAAAAGTGAGATAGCCGTAGGTTATTCGACGTTGTATGGTGACATGGCGGGTGGCTTTGATGTCTTAAAAGATGTGCCAAAGACCCTTGTATTTGCGCTTTGCTGGTACCGTAATAGTCTGGGTGCGTGCATTCCTGAGCGCGTCATTACGCGACCACCATCGGCAGAATTGGCGCCCGATCAAAAAGACGAGGATTCTCTGCCGCCCTACGAGGTGCTCGATCAAATTATTGATCTGTATGTTGAACAGGATTGCAGTGCCCAAGCGATTATCGAGCGTGGCTTTAAAGAAGCCGAGGTCCAAAGAGCGGTGCGGTTGATTGATTTAAACGAATACAAACGACGACAGGCGCCGATAGGGGTACGCTTGACGCGCCGCGGGTTCGGACGTGATCGGCGTTACCCCATCACGTCTAAATGGAAACCGGGTATCTAGAGCGACTTGGTCTAGGGCTCGTAATCGAACTGCGGTGGCTGTGGTGGATCAAACAAACCCAAGCTGACTTTGTTGATCCAGGACTGGTCGGCGTCATCCACTTGGGCCACATTAAACTCGCCATTTTTCGATAAGCTTGGATGTTCTGGGTAGTTTAACTTCAAAGTCTCAATTGAGGTCTGCGCAAGCTCTGGCATGTCGAGCAAGAGATAACCGTGAGCCATCACCGCTAAAGCGTCTGCCATTGCCGTGCTACCCTGGTAATTCTCGACGACGTAACGGCCTCGGTTTACTGCCGCTAAGTATGCTCCGCGACGGAAATAGTAGTTCGCCACGTCGATTTCATGGCGCGCCAGCAAATTTCGCAAATGTACCATGCGCGCTCGCGCATCCGCGGCGAATTCAGAGTCGGGAAAGCGCGCGAGTAACTGTGCAAATTCCGTGAACGCTTCTTCGATGTGTTTAGTATCGCGAGACGATTCGGAGGTTGGCAGAAACCGGGAAAAAATATTGGTGTTGCCCGAGTAAGCCGCCAAACCCTTCATGTAATAGGCGTAGTCAATGCTTGGGTGTTGGGGGTGTAGGCGAATGAAGCGATCCGCTGCTTCAATGGCAGCTTCAGGCTCGTAGGCGCCATAATGGGCGTAGATGATTTCGAGTTGTGCTTGCTCTGCGTATTTCCCAAAGGGGTAACGCGATTCGAGTTGCTGAAGGGCTTTAATCGCCATGTCGTAATTTTTCGAGCGCAGATACTTCTGCGCTTCAGAATAGATTTGCGCTTCGCCGGCATTGGCTTGGCTGTCGAGTTCATCGTTACTAGCACAACCGACCATCAACAAAATAAGGCTGGATGCCAAAAAGATCCCTAGGCGTGAGTTTTTAAGCGTCATCAAAGTGGTAAACTCTAGTTTTGGTAAAGCGGCATTTAACCACATGCCGGCCACTACATAAACAGGTATGGCATGAAAGAAGTGATACGGCGTAGCGGAAATGTTCCCATCGAGCTACATCGCAAGCGTGTTGATCAGGTGGCCGCAAGCTTGTGGCCCGAGTTTTCACGCGGTAAGTTGCAGGAATGGATTAAAGCTGGGGTGCTATTGGTCAATGGTCAAATCGCCAAGCCCAAGCAGAGTGTCGATGTTGATGCAGTATTAAGTCTTTACGTTGAGCTTGAGCCAGTGATTCACTGGGAACCACAGTCGATGCCATTAGATATTGTGTACGAAGATGATGACGTCCTAGTGGTCAATAAGCCTGTTGGTTTAGTTGTTCACCCCGCTGCAGGCAATTGGGATGGCACATTGGTGAACGCTCTATTGGCATACGACGCGTCGTTAGAACACCTTCCGCGCGCTGGAATCGTGCATCGCTTAGACAAAGATACCTCTGGGTTAATGGTTGTGGCCAAGACACTGCAGTCACACTCGGCCTTGGTCGAGGCCTTACAGGCGCGAGAGGTTTCTAGGCATTATTTGGCGATTGCACACGGCTCAATGACGGGTGGTGGGGTTGTGGACGCTCCCATCGGTAGACATCCAACCCAGCGCCAAAAAATGGCGGTAGTCGCCACGGGTAAGCACGCCCGAACACACTACAGTTTGGGACAAAGATTCAAGCACTTCACGGAACTTCATTTAAAGCTCGAAACCGGGCGAACACATCAGATTCGAGTGCATATGGCGCATAAAAAACATCCCTTAATCGGCGATGCTCTGTACGGAGGCCGTGCGCGGATACCGGGCAATAGTGCGCCCGAATTAGTGCGCGCGATTCGAGAGTTTCCTCGTCAAGCACTGCACGCAAGGGCTTTGGCGTTTTTCCACCCTCGCTCTGGTGAATGGGTGACCTTTGATGCGTCTATCCCAGATGATATGCAAGATTTACTGGCAGTATTAGAGCAATACGATGCGCCGTAATTCCTTGGTTACGCATTTTCCTTTACGTGACGAGTTGCCCGCGGGCGTTCAGTTTTGGTGGGCTGGAGGGCGTTCGGGCTCGCAAATCCGATCGTTCGATTGGAGTGATTCGGGACAACGTACACTGCGGTCTTTGGCCGCTGAGATCGATGTGGCTACGATTACCCGCATGCGTCAAGTGCATGGTAGTCACTGTCAGGAAGTTCAACAAGTTTGCTCTGAAATACCAGATTCGGATGCCTGTGTCAGTCGCTTAGCGGGGGGCTATGGTGTTATGACGGCTGATTGTTTACCCCTGTTAGCTTGCGATGGAGACGGTTCGCAAGTGGGCGTTGCCCATGCCGGATGGCGGGGGTTGGCTGCGGGGATACTTCCCAATTGGATCGGGGCCTTTTCCGCTGCTGCGCAATCCTTAAGCGTGTGGATTGGGCCTGCAATTTGTCATCAGTGTTTTCAAATCGGTAGTGATGTTGTTAGAGCCTTTGAACAAGCACCGGCGTTTGAAATGATAGATATCGGCCCACATATACAGCCTGACAGCGACGAGGTCGGCAAATACTACCTCAATCTTAAGCAGTTGGCCGCGGTACAACTGCGTGCCTTAGGGGTCAAGCGCCTTGTGCTGAGTGATTTGTGCACTCGGTGCGAACCAACCCTGCACTCTTTTCGTCGCGATACGACACCCTTTCGTTTGCTCTGCGGAGTGACAAAGAAAAACCCTACTTGAATTAGGGTTATTGTGTCCCCATATCTGACTTCATGAGAGATGGGTGCTCAAGCACCATCGAAAGGAGATAGTTATGAGAATGGATAAACTGACAAATCAGTTACAAGGGGCGATTGCCGACGCACAGTCTTTAGCGGTGGGTAAAGACCACAGCGTCATCGAGCCCGTACACTTAATAAAAGCATTGGTCGACCAACGAGGCGGTTCAACGCGGCCACTACTGCAAAAAGCCGGTGCGAATATAGGTAGTTTAACGGTTGAGCTTACTAAACAATTCGAGCAAATGCCCACGGTTTCGAATGCCACTGGTGACGTCCACATGTCACATGAGTTGGCGCGCTTGCTTAACACCAGCGATAAGTTGGCACAAAAACGAAATGATGCTTACATTTCAAGCGAGATGGTCTTACTTGCTGCGCTTGAAGTTCAGACAGCGGTTAAAAAAGTATTAGAAACCTCGGGGCTAACCAAAACGGCTCTGGAGGCAGCGATTAACGAAGTGAGAGGTGGTGAGAGCGTCAATCAACCCGAGGCGGAAGAGTCTCGTCAAGCGCTCGCAAAATATACGATCGATTTAACCGAGCGTGCGGAAGCGGGAAAGTTAGATCCCGTGATTGGGCGAGACGACGAAATTCGGCGAACGATACAAGTCTTACAACGTCGCACAAAAAACAATCCAGTGCTGATTGGCGAGCCCGGTGTCGGTAAAACCGCCATCGTGGAAGGCTTGGCACAACGTATCATCAATGGCGAAGTGCCTGAAGGCTTAAAAGATAAACGCTTGCTCTCACTCGATTTGGGCGCTTTGTTGGCCGGTGCCAAGTTTCGAGGTGACTTCGAGGAGCGGCTAAAGTCGGTCTTGAATGAATTGTCCAAAGAAGAGGGGCGGGTGATCCTCTTTATTGACGAGTTGCACACGATGGTAGGCGCAGGAAAAGCCGAAGGTTCGATGGACGCAGGCAATATGCTAAAACCTGCCTTAGCGCGCGGTGAATTGCATTGCGTTGGCGCCACCACACTTGATGAGTATCGGCAGTACATAGAAAAAGATGCTGCCCTTGAACGCCGCTTCCAGAAGGTGCTTGTTAACGAGCCCTCTGAGCAAGATACGATTGCGATTTTACGCGGTTTGAAAGAGCGCTACGAGGTGCATCACAGTGTCCAAATTACGGACAGTGCAATTATTGCTGCTGCGAAACTATCACAACGCTACATTACCGATCGTCAACTACCCGACAAAGCCATTGATTTGATCGACGAGGCGGCAAGCCGCATTCGTATGGAGATTGATTCCAAGCCTGAATCAATGGATAAGCTTGAGCGTCGATTGATTCAGCTGAAAATTGAACGCGAGGCGGTGAAGCGGGATACCGATTCTGGCGCCAAAAAACAACTTGAGCAGTTGAACAAAGATATTGAGCAGGTTGAGAGGGAATATTCTGATCTAGAGGAAATTTGGAAAGCAGAAAAGGCTTCGTTGCAAGGCGCCGCTCAAATTAAGAGCGATATCGAACAGGCCAAGCTGGAGTTGGAAAGCGCCCGACGCGCTGGTGACTTAAGCCGAATGTCGGAACTGCAATATGGCAGATTACCCGAGCTTGAAAAATTACTGGCGCAGGCCGAAGAGAGTGAGCATACCGAACGTCAGTTGCTGCGAAACAATGTGACCGACGAAGAGGTTGCTGAAGTGGTGTCTCGCTGGACGGGTATTCCGGTTGCCAAAATGCTAGAAGGAGACCGAGACAAGCTGCTCAGAATGGAAGAAGCCTTGCACCAGCGTGTGGTGGGGCAAGATGAAGCTGTGAGAGCAGTATCCGATGCGGTGCGGCGTGCACGCGCTGGTTTGTCCGACCCAAATCGTCCCAATGGATCGTTTTTATTCTTGGGTCCCACCGGTGTTGGTAAAACAGAACTTTGTAAAGCGTTAGCCAATTTCTTGTTCGATAGTGAGCAGGCGATGGTGCGTATCGATATGTCTGAGTTCATGGAGAAGCACTCGGTATCGCGTTTGATCGGCGCGCCGCCTGGCTATGTGGGTTATGACGAAGGTGGTTATTTAACTGAAGCTGTTCGTCGTCGTCCCTATAGTGTGATCTTGATGGACGAGGTGGAGAAGGCTCATCCCGATGTGTTCAATGTATTGTTACAAGTCTTAGATGATGGTCGTCTGACTGATGGTCAGGGGCGCACAGTTGATTTCCGTAATACGGTGATCGTGATGACCTCTAATTTAGGCTCGGATCTGATTCAGACCATGTCGAGTGATGGTCAGTACGATGAGATGAAAGAGGCAGTAATGGGTGTTGTGGGTCAACACTTCCGTCCGGAGTTCATCAACCGCATTGATGAGACGGTGGTATTCCACCCATTAGGTCGTGACCAAATCCGTTCGATTACTGAGATCCAGATGCAGTATCTGCATAAGCGTTTAGCAGAGCGTGACTTGAGTTTGGATGTCAGTGCAGCAGCATTGGATCTGTTGGGTGAGGCTGGCTTTGACCCTGTCTATGGTGCGCGTCCATTAAAGCGTGCGATTCAGCATCAGATCGAAAACCCAATGGCGCAAGCGATCTTGGGTGGCGATTATCATCCTGGGGATGTGATCAAGATTGATGTGGCTGACGGCGAGCTGACCTTTGCTCGGTAAGGCGCCAATACGGCATAAACAAAGCGCCCGAAAAGGGCGCTTTTTTGTGTCAGTAAGAAAACTTACTTAGCAGCCGGTGCTGCTGGTGCAGCAGGCGCGGCCTGTGGCTTAGCAGCTGGTGCAGGTGGACGTTGTACCGGTGGACGAACGACGCCTTGGCGAGCTTGAGGTACAGGACCCCAGCCGCGGAACATGCGGTTATCTTGCCATGGCATATCTTTGTTCCATGGTGCGTTGCCGCCTTTCCATTCATCGCTACCCATTGGGCCCCAGTTCATTGGGTTGCCGTTATTGCCACCCCAGCCCCAACCATTGTTGTTGCCGTTATTGCTCCAAGGCATGTTGTTTGAGCCCCAGTTCCAACCATTGTTGTTACCGTTGTTGCTCCAAGGCATATTGCCCCAACCATTATTGCCATAACCGTTGTTATTGCTCCAAGGCATATTGCCCCAGCGGCTGTTACCGTTACGGTTGTTCCAAGGCATGTTGTTGCCATTAAAGCCCCAACCATTGTTACCGTAGCCGTTGTCATTCCACGGCATGTTGTTGTTATTCCAGAAAGCACTGGCTTGGCTAGCGGCAAAGAAAGCAGCAGACAAAGTGGTGACAGTCAGTAATTTTTTTAATTGTGTCATCGAGTAGGTTCTCCAAGGGTTCCTAAGTGACTCGATAATAGAGGAATCGGGGGGACTTTTCCTTAACTTATGTGTAGCGAAATAGATCCATGTTGTAGTATTAGAACATTGTCATATAGCGATAATTTCAGGATCTGCAGCTATGTTGGAATATGTTTTCTTTGACGAACGTCCTCGTGACCAATTTGTCACTTTTCTGCGGGAAAAGTCGGTAGAGCTTAAGCTTGAAGAGGATGAAGGCTTGCTTAAGGTCTGGATCTCGGAAGATTTGGCCGACGATCTTGATGAAGCGATCGAAGATTTTTACGATGATATGATGGCGCTCAACCAACAGCTTTATGAAGATGAAAACAACGAGGCTGAGGTGGGCTATAACGCGGCGGGTATCGTGTTGGAGCTTAATACGGGTGAAAATGTGTATGCTCAAGTTAACCCTGAGCTGTTGGGTCGCATCATGACGGTAGTGACGCCCGATGAATTTAATACGGTCGTAAATGCCATTGTTGAGGCAGTTGAGAATCCTGATGCGCGCACGCCTTGTCAGAGGATTCGCGAAGGCGATCAGTAAGATACGCTGAGATAATCTTGTTCACCGATGCTTTGCAGCGGCGTATTAAGTAGCTGAGATAGGTTTGCTGCGGTTAGTAGATCGCCAGCTTTGCCTACTTGCCAGCTGCCATCACCTTTTAGTAACACCGCATGACTCGCTATAGCGCGTGCACGATTCAGGTCATGTTCAACCCAGAGTGCTGCGTTGTTATGTGCCGCAAGATGGTTTAACAAAATGTCTTGCGTTGCTTTTTGTTGATGTAAATCGAGATGATTGAGTGGCTCATCCAATAACATCACATTTGGGTTTTGCAGCATTAATCGGGCGATCTCGGCGCGGCGTAATTCACCACCTGATAATTCACTGACTGCTTGATTAACGTTGTCGCTCAAGCCTAGCGATTTAAGTAGGGCTTCTGCAGCGTGTAAATGATCTTGATCTTCCCAATAGGATGTCGTCAGTGCGTAACTGCCCGATAACACCAGATCCAAGGTTCGAGTGTTAAATCCGGTTAAGCTTTGTTGAGATAACAGGCCAATGCGTTGCGCTCGATCTTTTGGCGCATAGTCATAAATGGCTTTCTGTTTTGATGGCAGAAACGCAAGAAGTCAGCCGCATCGGCTTTCGGGAGAATCACCACGTTTCCCTGCACGTTGCCGCCGGCAAGCCCGCTCGTGTGCGTCGCAAACACGCCGCTGCGGATGGCCTGACGAATAGCCAACACCTCTTCTGCGGTGTGGAATGCCCCACTGGCTTTTGGTCTCAGAATCTCTGCAGATAGTTCAGCTCCCATGTTCTCTCCGGTGCATCGCACGATTGATTGATGAGTGCATTATTGAAAGACGAGCCCTAACTGGCAAATTAAAAATTAAATTGTTAGGTCATAAAAAAAATTAATGGTAAACCTAAAATTTTCCCAAGCCGAGGAGCTGCGTAGGTCGCGCAGCCGAGACATTGAGCAGGAACAAGCTTTGGAGGGTCTATTCCAGCGAATCCTTGGCTTCTACACATGACCTGAGGTGCATGATTTCGGGCCCCTTACTGCGCGCCGAAGCTCATGTGTCACCAGCACAGAC
>JALRFH010000179.1 GCA_023253715.1 Halieaceae bacterium | reverse complement strand
CCCTGCGAGATGCTCGTTTGCGCCGGAGCGTAAGAGGTTTAAGTGTTCGCGAATTGCGCTAGGCGTTGGGACAAAATTCTTAAGCAGGGCATAGGGGTTTCGCCCCCAAACGCCCCAACCCAAACGCAGGATCATCAGCGCAAAGACCGCATAGCCAGCGTAGTTGTGGAGGTTGTCTCCTCCCTCCAAAAACCAGTAGTTGGCGACAACGACGGCGACTAAAAACCAGTGCCAACTCCTGACCAGGCGATCCCAAATAAGCATGCGCTATGGCTTAATCTTCTTCCCGCTTAACAATGCTGCCATCGGTTGGGTTGAAGTAAATTTCGACTTTGGTGCCATCGGCTTCAAATCCGTAGATTTCGTAGCAGTTGCCGCCTGTTACTTTGAACTCATTGATTTTATAACCGCTGTTTAGCAGCTGGGCCTGAAAATCGTTGGCATTTAGCCATTCCGATTGGGGCGCTTGTGTGCACTGGGTTGAACCGTGTTCTTCACTACAGCCAGTTAAAATGGCAAGGCCAGCGATTGCGCTTGTCAAAATGACTTTTTTCATGGGTGTTACCTCTATAACGCGTTGATGTGTGGATGTACCACAGGTGATTAGACGAGTGCGGTACGGCTTACTGACTGGCCACAGTATAGCACTTTCATTAGGGAATTCTTAAAACTCACCAGGCAATTAATATTGTCAACTTGCTTGTCTATGTTGGTGTAAGATGATTTTATACGGCGCTTTGATTATCCTTGCTGAAACCAGATAGGAAAGGAAAAGCGTATGAATGCCCAAGCCCCCATTGACGCGACTGAAATCGTACTTGTCAAAGATATGTTGGCTAAGTTTTTGGCGGCCGAAGTGGCACCGCATTACGACCAATGGGAGAAAGACGAACAGGTGCCGCGTGACCTTTGGCGAAAATTAGGGCAAGCGGGTTTGTTGGCGGTGGATATTCCAGAAGTATACGGCGGTGCTGGCGGCTCGTTTGATATGTCCATGGCCATTGTGTACGACGTTTCGAAAGCCGGTTTCGCCGCTCTAAGCTCTAATATGACGGTGCATTCCGACATCGTGGCGCACTACATCTTAAACATGGGTACTGAGACGCAAAAGCAGCGGTATTTGCCGCATTTTGTCAGTGGTGACTGTGTCGGTGCTGTGGCAATGACTGAACCCGGTGCGGGTAGTGACTTGCAGGGGATTAGAACGAGCGCCAAAAGAGATGGTGACCACTGGGTGATAAATGGTTCCAAGACGTTTATCACTAATGGCCAACATTGCGATGTGGTTGTTACGGCCGTTAGAACGGATCCTGATGCGCCCGGATCTCGGGGCCTTTCACTGTTTTTAGTAGACACCAATTTGCCCGGTTTCAGTCGAGGTCGGAATCTTGAAAAGATGGGACAGCACGCGGCCGATACCTCAGAACTGTTTTTTGAGGATGTGCGCATTCATGAAAGCGCGATTCTCGGCGAGTTGAACAAAGGTTTCGTTGGCTTAATGAAAGAATTACCGCGCGAACGCCTTGCACTTGGTGTAGGCGCGGTCGGAGCGTCGGAAGGCGTGTTAGACATGACCCGTGATTATGTTAACGAGCGTAAAGCTTTTGGAGCCCCTCTTTCTAAACTGCAAAACACGCGTTTTGAAATGGCGAAAATGTACAGCGAGTTCCGTCTTAATCGAGCTTTGATGAACGAATGCATCGATTTGTTTAATCGCGGTGAGCTCGATGCCGCTACCGCGTCAATGATTAAATATACGACCACCGAGGCACAGTGCAGTATCGTCGATGGTTGCCTGCAGTTTTTTGGCGGATATGGTTACATGAAGGAATATCCAATCTCACGTGCTTATGTGGATGCGAGGATTCAGCGCATTTACGGTGGTACCTCCGAAATAATGCGTGAGTTGGTTGCGAGGGCTGTGTTGGACTAACCGTCGAATTAGTCTACGTCTAAGCCCCACCAGATCGGTCTGGATGGGGCGTTTTCCTGAGGTGGGCGCCGCTGCTCCTACTGAACGACTCGAACATCGCGCTGAGGGAAGGGGATGGTCAATCCCGCTGCTTCAATATCTTCTTTAATACGTTTGTTTAAATCCCATTTAGTCGAGCCGTAATCATCTACGCTTGTCCATACACGCAGCTGTAAGTCGACCGAACTCTCACCTAAGGCGAAGACAATGGCCTGCGGCTCGGGTTCAGCTAAAATTCTAGAATCGGTTTTAATGATGTTACGGAGTACCTCTAAGCCCGTGTTGATGTTGTCCGAGTAAGCGATACTGGCCGTGATATCGATACGTCTTTTGCCGTTGCGTGTGAAATTGGTAATGTCGTTGCCCCATATCGAAGAATTTGGACAGCTCATGTACAAGCCATCTAGGCTTCGCAATACGGTAGTGAATAAGTTGATTTCTTCAACCGTCCCAACCGTTGAACCGAACGAGATGTAGTCGCCGTTTTTGAATGGGCGCAAAAATAGCAGCATGATGCCGGCTGCAATGTTGCTCAAGGTATCTTTGAGCGCAAAGCCGATTGCAAGCCCAGCGGCACCAATAAGAGCGATGATACTGGCTGTATTCACCCCGAATAAATCCAAGATCACAACCACCGCGACGGTGTAAACCAAATAGCCCAGGGTGGTGTTTAGGATGGGCAGTAGCATGGGATCCAGCTTGCCTAGACGGTTGTGTGTTTGCTGCAGTCCCTGGCGCAGTGCACTGCCCACAATTTTCGCAACAATCAATACACCAATCGCCAGACCTACTTGATACGCTATGTGCAGTACTGTCGCTTGATTTTCGGTCCAGATTTGAAGCAAAGACTCTTGCACAAGGGGCTCCTTGAGAGGCGCAAAACTGCATGCTAGCGCTGGCGCTTAATGGATACAAGCGCTTTCTTAGGTCCGATGCGCTTGTCGTGATGTTGGCCAAAGTGCTCGCAGGTGGTTATGATTTCGTCCTTGACTGAGGAGCATGTATGGCGATTGATGCGATTGAACCGGGGTCATTCCCCTTCAGCGAAACGATGAAAGTTCGGTTCCGAGACACGGACTCACAAGGACATTTGTATTTCGCAAATTATTTGGTATTCGCAGATGAAATTACGGGCTTTTACATGGACGAGTTGGGTTTTCGTGCGACTCAGCCCAGTAAGGCACCGAGCTTTATTTTTACGGTAAATATTCAGTGCGACTACATCGATGAAATTACCGCCAACGGGATTGTGCGTGGATCGGTCGGTTACCGACGTTTGGGACGCTCGAGCGCCGATGTGGTCTTTTTGCTGCAAAACCATGAAACCGAGGCTGTGCTCGCCCGAGGAACGATCACGCAGGTGTTTGTAGATCGTGATACGCGCAAATCCATCGCCATTCCTGAGCCGTTTCGTTCCAACATTTTAGAGCGTCAGGGCGACTGGCTGGTTGAGTAAAATTCATGTATGACGCGGCATTCTTCAATTAAGGAAGTGAGGTAAAGCATCGACCCTATCCGTCACTTCTTATAGAATGCAGTCTTTTATGGGGGGAGCCAGGGTGCGCCGATTTTGGCCTGAATGGCATGAACAGTGGGGCGTATTACTGGCATGGCCTCATGCCGAGACTGATTGGGTGAGCAACCTAGACGATGCCCGCTTGTGCTATCGAGATATTATTGCGGCAATCGCGCGCTATGAACGTGTGCTGTTGTTGTGCTGCGATGAAGCGACTCACGTTGAGGCACAGACCTACCTAAGCGGTTCTGGTATCGACTTGGATCGCGTTCTCTTTTGGGTTGTGCCTTACGACGATACTTGGGCGCGCGATTTTGGTTTTATCTCGACTTGTTCCGAGACGGGGCCAGTGTTGCTGGACTTTCAGTTCGATGCCTGGGGCGGTAAATTTTCGGCCTCCGCGGACAACGAAATTAATCAGCAACTCTTTCGTCAGCCTTTACTGAATCACAACCAAACCGAAACTCAAGCCTGGGTGTTGGAAGGTGGCAGTATCGAAACCGACGGACTAGGTACCTTGCTCACGACCCGTAAGTGTCTGCTGAACCCCAATCGCAACCCAGACCTTGATGAGGCAGAAATCGAGCAACGTTTAAAGTCCTGTTTGGGCGTGGATCGGGTGCTATGGTTAGATCACGGTGAGCTTGAGGGTGACGATACTGATGCCCACATTGATACCTTGGCGCGGTTTGTAGACGAGCAAACTATTGTACACATGGCCTGCAGCAATCCCGAGGATGCGCACTACGAAGAATTGCGAGCGATGGAACAGGAATTGCGAGCTTTAGTTCAACCCAATGGAGCGCCATACAAGCTTGTGCCTGTTGAACTTCCGACAGTCTATGACCATGAGGCGCGACGTTTGGGCGGCAGTTACGTAAATTTTTTATTGGTAAATGGCGCGGTTATTGCGCCGATTTATGGAGACGATACAGCCGATCAGGCGGCTTTAACGCAGCTTGCCCAGGCGTGCCCTGATCGAGAGATTGTGCCGGTGAACTGTCGAGCTTTGATCGAGCAGAATGGCAGTTTACATTGTGTCACCATGCAAATACCCAAAGAGGTGATGAATTGTGAGTCGTGAAATAAGGGTTGGTGTCGTTCAACACGCGAATACCGGTGACTATGCCGCAGATGTAGCGAGTAGTGTGCAGGGTATCAGACGAGCTGCTGAACAAGGTGCGAAGTTAATTTTGTTGCAGGAGCTGCACGCCGGTCTGTACTTTTGTCAGGTGGAAGATACCAATAATTTTGATCTGGCAGAGACAATTCCGGGTCCGAGTACTGAGACCTTTGGAGCACTCGCGGCCGAGTTGGAAGTGGTCATTGTGTGCTCGCTATTTGAGAAACGAGCGACGGGTCTTTATCACAATACTGCAGTGGTATTAGAGACCGACGGCTCAATCGCAGGTTGCTACCGCAAAATGCATATTCCGGATGACCCGGGCTACTACGAAAAGTTTTACTTCACGCCGGGCGACCTGGGCTTTACACCTATTCAAACCACGCTGGGTAAGCTTGGTGTGTTAGTGTGCTGGGATCAGTGGTACCCGGAGGCGGCCAGATTGATGGCCTTGGCGGGCGCTGAGATTTTGCTGTATCCAACCGCTATTGGTTGGAACCCCGATGACTCTGCCGACGAGCAAGAGCGCCAGCGTGATGCTTGGATTACGGTACAGCGCGGGCATGCGGTTGCGAACAATCTACCGGTATTAAGTGCTAATCGTGTAGGGTTCGAAGGTGACCCCAGTGGCCAAACGGCGGGTTCGCAATTTTGGGGTTCGAGTATGGTCGTCGGGTGGCAAGGCGAGTTTCTCGCTCAGGCCGATACCGACAGTGCAACAGAGTTAGTGGTAACGCTGGATTTGGATCGAACAGAGCAGGTGCGACGCTGGTGGCCTTACTTGCGCGATCGTCGTATCGACGCCTACGCCGATATCACTAAAAGGTATCGTGACTGATGCAGCATCAATTGAGCTCGGGTTTGACGATAGATGCGGATGCGATTGCCTTTTTGCACGATGGTCATGCCCGGAATTACTACCTACGAGCGGAGGGCCCCACCCGCTTACTTTGGCAAGGTGAAGTGATTACTGGACATGATCAGAGCCGCCACCCGCATGGCTTTAGCGCGCCTCTAGGCATGCCGAATAGCTTTTCTACTGCGGGGGCGTGGCATGCGGTCACCGACCAGATGTTAATCGACCGTGGGTTAGTGGCAGAAACTACCGTGCACTGGTGTTACGAATCTGGTGTGGTTCTAAAAGCCAAATATCTCAATAACCTGCGTTTAGGCGGTACGCTCGTGTTAATGACCTTCGACGAGTGCCTCATCACAGGGCCGAATGGTGAAGTGCTGTTCGATCCCGCTTGGGGTGAATTTGATTTAGCCGTAGCCCAATAAAAAAATTAGGAGTCTTGGGTGACAACACCTTTGTGGATCCCCACGCAAGAGTGGGTACAGAAAACGCACATGGCCTCGTTTACGAATGCGGCCGTTCAAAAAACCGGAATCAATTTCCGAGACTATGCAGATCTGCATGCCTGGTCAGTCAATGCAAAAGGTGATTTTTGGCAGGCGATCTGGGATTACTGCGGTGTTGTATCGGAAGTCCAATCCTCTCAGCCCTTGCAGCATGAAGAGCAATTCCCTGGCGCAGTTTGGTTTGAGGGCGCGCGCTTAAATTTTGCCGAGAACTGCTTGCAAGGTGACGATGAGGCCGTTGCCATTATCGAACGCTTGGAATCAGGGCGGCGTGAAACGCTCACTTACGGCGAGTTGCGTCAGCGGGTGGCGGCGGTGCAGGTGTTCTTGCGAGAGCAGGGTGTTGGCGTGGGCGACCGCGTGGCGGGCATGGTGCCCAATACGGCGGATACAGTAGTGGCAATGTTGGCAACCACCGGCTTAGGTGCAGTTTGGTCAAGTTGCTCGCCTGATTTTGGTACCAACGGCGCTTTAGATCGGTTTGGGCAAATCGAGCCCAAAGTGTTGTTTACTTGCGATGGTTATCACTACAGTGGCAAGACTTTTAATATTTGCGAGCGAGTCTCGACCATTCTGGCAAAGCTGCCTTCCGTTAAAGCTTGCGTTGTGAGTCGACTACTGAACGAAGGTCAAATCGAGTCCGGCACGGTTTTAGACTTTGAGGATTTGGTAGCAGAGCGTGTTGGCGCAACACTAGTATTTGAGCAACTGCCCTTTAATCACCCTCTGTATATACTTTATTCTTCTGGTACGACAGGAAAGCCAAAGTGCATTGTGCATAGCGCTGGTGGTACTTTGCTGCAGCATTTAAAAGAGCATCAGTTGCACGCTGATATTCACGAAGGCGACCGCTTATTCTTTTATACGACCTGCGGTTGGATGATGTGGAATTGGCTGGTCAGCGGTCTGGCCAGCAAAGCGGCGATTATTTTGTATGAGGGGGCGCCCGTTTATCCTTCGGCGTCGGCCGTTTTTGAGTTGATTAATCAAGAGCAGGTCACGGCCTTTGGTGCGAGTGCTCGATACATCGCGGCATTGCAACAAGAGGGGTATGTTGCCCCTCCCGATGCTTCAACGTCTTTGCGGGTCATACTTTCGACCGGTTCGCCCTTGGCACACGAGAGCTTTGAATACGTTTATCGCGACATCAAACAAGATATTTGTTTGGCCTCGATCTCTGGCGGTACCGACATCGTCAGTAGCTTTGTCTTGGGTAACCCCACATTACCGGTATATGCGGGGCAGATTCAATGCGCAGGGCTGGGCATGGATGTTCAGGTTTGGAACGATGCTGGGCGGCGTATTTATCAAGACAAGGGCGAGCTGGTATGCGCCAGTCCATTCCCAAGCGCACCCATCGGTTTTTGGGGCGATGCTGACGGCAGTAAATATCACGATGCGTATTTTGCTCAGTTCCCCAATGTGTGGGCGCATGGCGATTTCGCCGAACAGACGGCAGAGGGTGGCTTTGTTATTTACGGCCGCTCGGACGCAGTATTGAATCCGGGCGGGGTCAGAATCGGTACTGCTGAAATCTATCGCCAAGTCGAGCAAATACCCGAGGTGCTAGAGAGTGTTTGCGTCGGTCAACGTGTGGGCGATGATGTTCGCGTGGTCTTGTTTGTTGTGATGCAAGCCGGCCAGACTCTGACAGAAGAGGTCATCGCCAACATCAAGCGCAGCATCAGAACGGGGGCGTCCCCTCGGCACGTTCCGGCGGTGATCAAGGCCGTGGCCGATATCCCAAAAACGCGCAGCGGCAAAATCTCTGAAATTCCAGTGCGCAAAGCCATTCACGGCGAAGCGGTTAACAATACCGAGGGTTTATCAAACCCCGAATCCTTGGGATTGTATTACGGGCTTTTGGACCAGGACGCCTAACAGAATGGCGTCTCTGCAAGCGTTGCGGAGCGTTGTGGGTGTAATACGTGCGCCTTTTCTCTTGTTGGCACTGGTGCCAGCTATTGTGGTGGCAACTGAAGCCCAGATTTTGGGTTTGCCTACGAATTTCGCTGTGATCGGCGCGGGCTTACTGTTATGCGTATTGGCGCATGTTGCTGTCAATGCCCTGAACGAGTATCAAGACTTTACGTCGGGACTGGATTTTTTGACCCAGCGGTCGCCCTTCAACGGTGGTTCAGGTGCTTTAGTAGCGGCGCCTCAGCATGCCAAGCTTGCCTTGAAGATCGGTTTGGCTGCTTTGATCCTGGTGTTGGTGGGTGGTTATCTCATTGCGAGCTTGGGGAGTGTTCGCACCTACGTACTCGGTGGGATTGGCCTGATTATTATCGTGTCTTATACCCGATGGCTCACAAAAAGACCAATATTGTGCTTGATCGCGCCTGGGTTCGCGTTTGGCCCGATTATGATTCTGGGTATGGCCGATATTTACGGTGTGCCATGGACCGCTAATGTACTTCTGCAAGCGTTTGTTTTGTGTTGCTTGGTGAGTTGTTTGTTATTGATCAATCAAATTCCCGATCGCGAAGCGGACGAAAAGGTGGGACGACGCCATTGGGTTATCGCCTATGGTGTTTCGAGTGCTTGCTGGGTGTGCAACGGTCTGAACTACCTTTGCTTTGCTGCAATTGGGTTTTATTGGATTGTTGATTTGCTCCCGATTTACAGCGCGATTGCCCTAGCGCCATTACTCTATCAATATGCGACACCTGAAGAATGGGTCAAGGCGGCAGCTTCGCCAGGTGGATTGATACCGTTTCAGCAAGCGCAAGTTCTTCGATGCCTGTCGGTGCCGCTATTGTTGGCCGCTGTTACCCTGATTTCAGCTACGTAACTACCCTTGAGCTAGAGAATGCTTTATCCTCTCGGTCCTGCCCCAGTAAGGGTGCCGTCTTATGATTAAAACCAATATCATCGGAATATACCTATGACCAGCCTACTTGGGATCTTGCTTTTACCCCTGCTTGCCTATGCCTTGTCCACCCAGCGTTCAGCCATTCGTTGGCAAACGGTCGCGGTAGCCTTTGCGCTTCAAGCCAGTATCGGTGGTTTTGTTTTGTTCGTCCCGTGGGGCAAGCAGCTTTTATCCTCGTTGGCGGGTGGCGTAGGCGAGCTGCTGGGCTATTCTCGCGTGGGTATCGAATTCTTATTCGGGTCTTTGGTGAGCAGCGACGCCATCGGTTTTGTCTTTGCCTTGAGTGTCTTGCCGGTGGTCGTGTTTTTCTCGTCACTGATTGCTGTGCTTTACCACATCGGTGTAATGCAATGGGTCGTAAAGTTCATTGGTGGTGGTTTGCAAAAAGCCTTGGGTACTAGCCACTCTGAGTCATTGTCGGCAGCGGCCAATGTGTTTGTGGGTCAAGCCGAGGCGCCTTTAGTCGCAAAACCCTATTTGCCCGGTATGACGCAGTCCGAATTATTCGCTGTTATGGTGGGTGGTTTAGCATCGATCGCTGGGTCTGTTATGGCCGGTTATGTCGCTTTAGGTATTCCGCTGGAATATTTGTTGGCGGCCAGTTTTATGGCTGCCCCTGGTGCTTTGATGATGGCCAAATTAGTTGTCCCCGAGACGGGCAAGCCGGTGCAACCGGGTAGTGACGAAGATACGACCGAAGAGCGTTATGTTAACGTCTTTGATGCCGCAGCTTCAGGTGCTATGTCGGGTATGCAAATGGTGTTGGCGATTGGCGCGATGTTACTCGCGTTCATTGCTTTGATCGCACTCGCCAACGGCATTTTAGGATGGCTTGGCGGATTGGTTAACCATCCGGATCTTACGATTCAAGCCATTTTGGGTTATTTATTTCAACCCATTGCTTTTGCCTTGGGTATTGCTTGGGATGAAGCGCAACTGGCTGGGAGTTTAATCGGGCAAAAATTAGTACTCAACGAATTTGTGGCGTATGTCGCTTTTGTGGATGTGGCCGATCAAATGTCTGATCTATCGCAAGCGATTGTGATTTTTGCGCTCTGTGGCTTTGCTAATTTTTCCTCGATCGCTATCTTGCTGGGTGGGATCGGATCGGTTGCACCTAACCGCCGCGACGATATTTCGCGCTTGGGATTCAGGGCCTTGTTGACCGCGACTTTGGCGAACCTGATGAGCGCCGCTTTGGCAGGTTTTTTCCTGTCATTATCATAGGGGGCTGAATGTCAGATAATACCGAAAGCAGATCGTTACCCGTGATTGAGTATGGCTCGCCGGGCTGCGATGAGGCCTTTGTTGCGTCTTTAAAAACCTTTGGATTTGCCGCATTCTCAAACCATCCGTTAGACACCGCCCTGATTCAAAAGATTTATCGCGACTGGCGAGCGTTTTTTGCAACGCAGGCAAAGTTTGATTACGTCATGGACCGCGAAAAGCAAGACGGATACTTTTCTTTAGAGCAGGCAGAGCACGCCAAGGGTTTTGCACTACGCGATTTTAAAGAGTACTACCATTACTATCCATGGGGTCGATGCCCACAGTCGTTAAAGAGTGATCTCGAGACCTACTACGAGCAGGCGGTAGAATTTGCAAAAACACTGTTGACCTGGGTTGAACAGTATTCGCCGCTCGATGTGTCACAATGCTTTAGTGAGTCATTAAGCGCCATGATTGAAGCCAGCCAGCAGTCGTTGTTGCGGGTGTTACACTATCCGCCGATGACAGAAGGGCAGCAGCAGTTACCGCGCGCAGCCCCGCACGAAGACATTAACTTTTTGACGATATTGCCTGCAGCCGACGGACCGGGTTTAAAAATTCTCTCGCAAGAAGGCGATTGGATTGACGTACCCAATCGGCCCGATCAGGTGCTGATCAACATCGGTGATATGTTGCAAGAGGTGTCCGCAGGCTATTTTCCGTCGACGACGCATCAAGTGGCTACGCCCTCGGGTGAAGAGCTATCGCAGGGCAGAATGTCTTTGCCTTTATTTTTGCACCCGCGGCCAGAAGTTGTGCTGTCGCCCAGACACACGGCGGAAAGCTATTTGCACGAGCGTCTGCTGGAGCTTGGTGTAGCGTAAACGGCTGGAATGCAGAATTTAGCGCAGAACATAAAAGATTGCGAAAACTGGGCCAACCAAGGGTTGGCTCAACTGGTTTTTTCTGAGCCTGTAACGCATGTCTATAACCCGCTGGTGTATGCAGCAAGACCGCACCACGTGTATTTAGAACGGTTTGTCTCGCACCGCCCCAAAGCCTTGCTTTTAGGTATGAATCCGGGCCCCTACGGCATGGTACAGACTGGCGTGCCCTTTGGGGAAGTTGCGATGGTGCGGGATTGGCTTGGAATTAACGAGCCGGTTGACAAGCCTGAAATCGAGCACCCTAAGCGCCCAGTATTGGGTTTTGACTGTACGCGCAGTGAGGTATCAGGTCGACGTTTGTGGGGGTGGGCGCAAGAACGCTGGGGTTCGCCAGACGTATTTTTTGATGATTGTTTTGTGCACAACTTCTGTCCCTTGGTCTTCATGGCGGAGACCGGGCGCAATATCACTCCCGATAAACTCAAAAAAGATGAACGAGAAGCGCTGTATAGCATCTGCGACGACTTGCTTCGTCAAGTTATCGAATTGATTGAGCCCCGCGCTGTTGTTGGTGTAGGCGTCTTCGCCGAAGAGCGCGCATTGAAGTTGGGATTGGATGTGCCCGTGTACCGTATTCCTCACCCCAGTCCTGCGAGTCCTGCTGCGAATCGCGGATGGTCAGCGATGGCGAACAAGGCCTTTGATGCCTTGCCTTTATAGGAAGCTGACTAGGTCAACAAAGAACCATCGGGGGCACGCACGGTAACTTTCACGTCAATACCTTGGCGGACGCTTTGTGTAACCACGCAAAAATCTTCAAACTGAGATAGCGCGCGTTCCAAATGCGGCATGGTGTCGGGCGCGTTACCCAGAGTTAACTCGACGTTCATGTGTTCTATCCGCCAGCGTTGATCGACACGGGAGAGCTCGCCACAAATTTTGGCGGTGATCTTACCTGGATCTTCCTTAAATTTTTGCACCGCGAACATTAGACTTGCTGCCAAGCAGTTAGCGACCGATGCCGCCAGAAGCTTCGAGGGATTAGGGCCTTTACCCTCACCTAAAGGTGCTGGCTCGTCAGTCACGAGTTGCCCAAAGTCCCCGAAATCAACGAGGAATCGAAATCCGTCGATCAGTTGTAGCGAGACGTCAAAGCTTGGATTTTCTGTGCTCATAACAAACCCTCCAGGTTGGCCCATATTGTGCACGTCGGCAGTGAGTAATGATTTGATTGGCGTCAATTATTAAGTTGACTGGCGCGTAAGAGAAAAACTTTAAATTATAAAAGTCAGCGTGGTATGCTGGCGAAAATCGCTACCGTAAGTTCTGTATGGCAATCACGATCCTAGACGAGATCGTCTTAACCGAACAAGCCGCAATTCTCATTGCGGGCACCACTTGTTTAGTGTTGCCGGCATTGATGGCTGTGTATAAAGCGACGCGTGAAACCTACCCCGGGTTTGGCCTATGGGTCTTCGGGTTCATTTCTTGTGGGATCGGATCGCTGTTGTTAGGTGCCAATCAATTTTTACCACTGTGGTTATCTTATTGGCTAGGCAATGTTCTCATCGTGCTTTTCCCGGCGCTCCTGGCGGTCGGCTTTAACGTATTCATTGAGCAAGAATCACATTGGAGACCTTACAGTCTGAGCGTGTTGTTGTACGCTCTGATTCAGGCAGTCTTCCTTTGGTTTGATGTGGCAGTCGGAATAAGGGCGATCCTGTTTACCCTGTTTGTATTGACGTATGTCTCACTCTTCACTTGGGGTGTGTACTATCGTCTTCCGAAACTGACGGGAACGCGTGACTACCTGACGCTCAGCGTCACCGGGATCAGTATCTTGATTCCGGTGACGCGGTTTGTGAACACTTTGGGGGAGTCTTTGTATCGCGACCCAGCCCTGTTTAGGCAGGTTGATGTACTGTTTATCATGCTACTCGTGTTGGCTTCCGTGGCCATGGCGTTTGCCTTAATTACCATGAATCAGCAGCGGTTGGAACTTGACTTGCGCAAGGTGTCAAATGCCCTTTCTCAAAAGTCGGAGGCACTCGCGGCATTGAACGATAAACTCAGAATGGCGTCTCTTACCGATTTTTTGACCGGACTGAGCAATCGCCGTCGGTTTGACCAGGAATATCGTCGCATCTGGGATTTGTCTTTGAAAAATGGATCACCACTGTCACTATTATTAATCGATGTTGATTGTTTCAAATTGTATAACGACTCAATGGGCCACCTTGCGGGCGACGAATGTTTGCAGCGGATTGCAGGACTCTTGGCGACTTTGCCCTCGTTTAAAAATGCCTTAGTGGCACGAATAGGCGGCGAAGAATTTGTCGTCGTTTTGGAAAAGCCTCTGGATGATGCGATCGCCCAAGCCGAGCAACTGGTATCTATGGTTCAGCATCTTGCCATCCCGCACCCCAGCTCGAGCGCCGCGCAAACGGTAACGATCAGCGTTGGGGTAGCGACGCGTGGTACCAAGGACAGCAATGCCTCTAAACTGCTGTCGCGTGCGGATCACGCGCTATACCATGCCAAGACCGCGGGCCGCAATCGAGCGAAAGTAGCTTAAGTGTTAGCTTTAAACCCTTTGACGGGGCAACCGCAGCGTCTGCATGATCTTCTTGCGATGCAACGTGAAGCACGCCCTAATGCGCCTGCGTTACTTGGTGATGATGACTACACCTTTGCTGAGTTGGCTAGCAAGGTCGAGACCATGGCCATGTGGTTGGCGAATCGATATCTTCCGGGCGAGCGCATCGCAGTGCTGGCGTGGAATAGTCATCATTACTTGATTTTAATTTATGCGTGTTCCGCTGCGGGTCTCGTTTTAGTGCCGCTCAATACTCGCCTAGCTGTGGCAGAATGGCGATATCAATTACAATCAACTCGACCACGTGCCATCGTGTTTGGGGAGGAGTTTGAAGAACAATGCATCGAGCTCGCAAACAGGGTTGGTGCTGATCGTTTAGCGTTATCGAGTATACTGGATTGTGTGTCCAGCTCGGATATGCGTCGGCTGCCAGAGACACAGACTGATGATCCCGTATGGATTCTTCATACGTCGGGGTCGACGGCTAAACCCAAAGGCGCCGTCCTGACCCAGCAATCATTTTTAGCGGGATTGGACTCGGCTGTTCAAGGTCGTCCGGTATTGGATGGCGATGTGTATTTGTACCCATTTCCCTTGTTTCATGTGTCGGCACACAATGTGTTTTTACAGCACCGACACGGTGCCGCAGTCTGGCTCTTGCCGGGGTTTGACGCCGATCGCGTGTTGAGTTTGTGCGAGCAAGGGCTCGTATCGACCTTGAGTTTGGCACCGACGATGATCGCTATGCTCTTAGATCACCCCAACTATGCCCCTGAAAAATTACAAGGTGTTAGAGCCATTGGCTACGGTGCATCGGCGATGCCCTTGCCCTTAATGCAGTCGCTGCTGAGCACCTTGGATATTGAACTCTCTCAGAGTTATGGCATGACGGAGTTGTCGGGCAGCATCTCATTTTTAACACCAGAGGATCATCGCGCCGGACTGACCGATCCCAGCATCATGCGCTCGGTTGGCCGGCCTGTGACGGGTGTTGAGGTCACTGTACGGAATGATCAAGGCGACGTGTTGCCCCCGGGTTCGATGGGTGAGGTATGTGTTAAGGCAGCGCAGTGTATGCAGGGCTATTGGGACCGACTTGAAGATACCGAGCGCGCTATTGGGGCCGGTTTTTTGCGCACCGGTGATTTGGGTGTGTTCGATAACCGTGGGTATTTGACACTCGTTGACCGTAAAAAAGACATGATCATCAGCGGTGGTGAGAATGTCGCTTCGCGCGAAGTCGAAGATATTCTCGCGGCGCACGGCGCGGTTAAGCAGGTGGCAGTGGTGGGTTTACCTCATGAGCGTTGGGGCGAGATTGTTTGCGCTTGTTTGGTGTTAAGTGAGGCGGTTGAAGCTGAGGCACTCGATGCTTTCTGTCGAGCTCAGCTAGCGGCGTTCAAATGCCCGAAACGTTACGTCACCTTGGAGTCATTACCTCTGAATGCTTCGGGCAAAATCGATAAGCCCGCCTTGCGGCTGGCTCTGCTGGATCAGCCCTGCAACTAACATTGAACGAATTTTTGGAAGTCTGCCCACAAGGCTTCGGCGGTGACCTCGATGATTGTATTCCCCGCTTCAATCGTGGCTTGAGTCGGATCCGAGCCAATACGGCCGTCGGGAAAATTCGCGCGATAATGCTCGGCATCGGTGAAGGTGCCGATCGGGGCAATTTTAGGCTCAAGCGTTTTAGCTCTCACTTGCTCTGGATAGGCCGCATAGGTCACGGCAACTTCGGAGGCGGTTGCGTGCATGCCGTCGCCGGTGGGATGTAGTTGTTTGCATTTGGCCATAACCGAGGGCAATTCCCACCAATTCTTGGCGGTCATGCGTAACGCGGGCTGGCGCGCCGGAGCCGGCTCAAAACTACGTTGTGCATACACTTCGGCGAACGCTGCTTGGATGGTTGCCGTGTTGCCGCCATGTCCATTAAACCAATAGAGCTTTCTAAAGCCGTGTTTAGCGAGTGATAAGCTCCAATCAGTCAGGGCCGCAATCATGGTTGAGGGGCGCAGCGTCATAGTCCCAGGAAAGCCTAAATGGTGCTGAGCACAACCCACATTAAAGGTTGGGCCGATGAGTACACCGTGTTCATCTCCTACACGTTTTGCTATGACTTCGGGGCAGATGGCGTCGGTTCCAATAAGCCCAGTGGGTCCGTGTTGTTCCATCGATCCGATCGGAATGATAATCGCGTCCGAGGTTTTAAGGTATTGCTCGACATCGGTCCAAGTACTTAGTGAAAGTTGCATGCATAGCGCCTCTTAGTGGGGCGCTAAGTATACGAATTGGGATAGGGGATTGTCATTAGGCCTAGGGTAATTACCTCAGGCCTAAGGTGGTTCACTTGCCCGGTTTTAAGCGAATGATCCCCATGGCTTTGAGAACATATTTCTCGTAGATCGGTTCAGTGCGGCCAGTGCGCATCTTTCGCATAAAGTATTTTTCGAAAGCGATTTTGGCTAGATGCACCCACTTACCTTTTTTTGCCCAGGTGACATTGCGAGGCGGTATTTGCGGGAGTGCTACAAACGCGACACCATCGTCGCCCAAATCCGCCAAGCACAGTGCGTTCCATGTGGCTTTGTGGGAAGGCTCTTTACCCTCTAACTCCTCGGCGATGTTTTCCACGATGGCGGTGACCATCGATTCAATCATGTAGCCTGTTTTAGGTGCGCCCGTAGGCACAGGTGTCGCCTCTACCGGCGGAATAGCGACGCATACACCGGCTGAATAAATGTTGGGGTAGGTGGGGTTGCGTTGATGGTCGTCGATAAAGACAAAGCCTCGTGGATTGCACAGCCCCTCGACATTAGCGACTGCATCGACGCCTTTGAAGGCCGGAATAAATAATGAGAACTTCGACTCCAACTCGTGTTCTTTAATGACTTCACCAGCGTCATTGTGCTCTGCGATTTTGACGCTGCTGTCAGTGGCTTCTAAAATTTTAGCGTTGGTCACCCACTTAATATGGCGCTGGCGCATTTCGGATTCTAGCAGTGTTTTTGAATCACCGACGCCACCCAGTCCCATGTGGCCAATGTAGGGTTCGCTGGTCACAAAGGTCATCGGCACTTTATCGCGGATTTTGCGTTTGCGCAGATCCGCTTCCACGATCATGGCAAATTCGTAGGCTGGGCCGAAACAGCTGGCCCCTTGCGCTGCACCAATGACTACTGGGCCTGGGTTTTCTAGAAACTTTTCATAGGCCTCTGCGGCCGATTGCGAATGGGGTGTGCTGCAAACGCTGTGCGTATGTGCATTGGGACCGGTGCCTGGAATTTCTTCGAAGGCAAGTTTGGGCCCAGTCGCTATAACCAGGTAGTCATAATCGACCGTGGTGCCGTCATCCAAAGTCAATTTGTTGCCCTTGGCGTCGATTTCGCTCACAGCCTGGGCGATAAATGTTATACCGCGTCGTTCGACGTATTTTCGGATAGGCACTAATACTTCGCTGGGTTTGCGCCACCCGACCACAACCCAGGGGTTGCTGGGGGTAAACTGAAAGTCTTCGGTCGGGTTGATTAGCGTGACGTCGTGTTTTTTACCCAAGTGTGCTTTTAGGTCGTAGGCCGCTGGCATGCCGCCCAAGCCCGCGCCCATGACTACGATATGTGCCATCGTTGGCTCCTTATTTTTACCAGACTTTATGGTGCGATAGTCGGGGTCAAGCTGCGTTGATGTGAATCAAACGCGACATCTTTTGTGGTTCTCTCTTGGTTGTTGAAAAAATCGAGCCCTATGCTAGTCTGCGGCGATCATTCCTCAGAATAAGAGTAAAAAAATGATTATGTTTCGTGTGTGGTTGGCGCTTATGTTGATCGTTATTTCTGTTTATACAGCGATTACGCTGCAGCAATACGGCTGGAATTTATTTACGCCATTTTTCTCTGAAATGCTGACGTATTCTTGGTTTGGGCAGTTCAATTTAGATTTTATGTTTATGCTAAGTTTATCGGCGCTCTGGGTATCGTGGCGGCATCGCTTTTCGTCTACAGGCCTGGCACTCGGCCTGCTCGCCTTTTTGGGTGGGATTTTATTTTTAACCGTGTACCTGTTAATGCAGTCTCGAGATCAGGATTCTCTTGAAACGCTGCTGTTAAAGCGTATTGGTGCGTAAAATTTTCCTCAGTCGGGCGTGAATTTGTATGTCCAAAACTGGCCTTGCTCTCGCAGTTAGGCCTTGGTTGACCCGTGGTTTTTTTAAGGATGGGGGACTTATTCGTCGGCAAATTCTGTAGCAATTTGCTGAAATTGAGTGTGAACGATTAGGAAGGTCGCTCCAACATCGGGGTCAAAGTGAGTTCCAATGCCTTCTTTAATCAGCTTGATCGCCTCCTCGTGGGAAAACGCGCGCTTGTAAACACGCTCTGAGATTAAAGCGTCGTAAACGTCTGCTAAGGCCATAAGGCGCGCTGAAAAGGGAATCGCATCGCCCGCGAGTCCTTCGGGGTAACCCGAACCATCCCATTTTTCTTGGTGGTATAGTGCAATATCTTTGGCATGCTGTAAAAAAGGGATCTCCACACCCAAGGCTTCTTCCGCCCGAACGATAGCATCGTAGCCCACTGTGGTGTGGGTTTTCATGATCTCGAATTCGTCGGGTGTTAGCTTGCCGGGCTTACACAAAATTTCGTCTTTAATTCCCACCTTGCCAATGTCGTGCAAGGGTGCTGATTTGTAGAGTTGGTCGATATAGTCATCGGTCAGAAACGACTCAAACCGGGGATGAGTGCGCAGTTGTTCAGCGAGCAGGCGGACGTATTTTTTGGTTCGAATAATATGGTTACCGGTTTCGTTGTCGCGCGTTTCTGCCAACGAGGCCATGGCGTGTATTATAACTTCTTGTAGCTGAGCAATTTCGGAGGCATTGCGTCGCTCTTTGGTGATGTCGCGTCCCGCACCACGGTAGCCTTCGAACTGGCCTTCTTCACTATAGCGCGGTGTGCCCCGCAACTCATGCCATAGCGTTTGCGAGTCGTTTTTGGTGCTGTAGTTGAAAATAAAGTCGGCTTGTTCAGACATGGCATCTTTCAGAGTCAGCCAAGTGTCCTCGGGGATAATTGCTGGGATCTCCCACAGCCGCTTGCCTAGGGTTTGATCGGCGCAAAGCGCTGGTATTTTGTTCAAGGTAGTAAGGCTGAGCTTTAGCTGACTGTCGAGTTCCCAAAACCAATCTGACGATACCGTCGCAATATCGGCAAAGCGTTTGCGCGAAACGCTATCAGCATGTTCCGCTCGGAGCCAGCTCCGAAAGACTCGTGTGTTGAGCAGGTATAAACCGAGCGTAACAATACTCAAGGCACCGATGAGCACCGTAATCATAAGTGGCAAGCGGTCGTTTATCGATCGCGTTAGGGTAATTGTCCCCAACTGTCCCTGAGGGGTGTCTATGGTCTGGATAAAGCTGACATTGGGTGCCTCAAGGGCGTACTCGATCGCTACGAGCTGTGTTCCCGAAGGCGTCGTTAATTGCAAAGTGGTTTTTTTGTGGAGCACGTCTTCAGCGAGTTGTGCGAGTCGCTCGCTACTTAAAGTTAAAGTATTGGCACCATTCACTTCTCGACTAATCAGACGAGAAAGAATTAGTGCTTCGTCACGAAGAATAACCCTGGCTTCTTCGAACTGACGGATGGTGAACATTGTGGCCGGCAACGAACATACAGCGATAAAAATCACGACTAAAAGCATACGTAGTTTTTGAATGCTGGGTAAGCTGTTGGCTGGGCTGGCTGAGCGCATAAAAGCGTGTTCTGGACGTATTGTATTAATAAAATTGCAAACCCATGTTAACCGAATAAAAACTTGTTTACTATGAGCCGCCTCTTAATTGCAAACGTGCACAAATTAGGCTGCTCCGTGCGAAACATCCTCTCTTATTCTAAATTCATCGCTTATCTTGCCACATTGTGTGCTTCTACGAGTGCGCTTGCTCAGTTAGAGGAGGTGCTTGTCACTGCGCAAAAGCGGCCCGAGTCTATGTTAGAGGCTCCATTGTCACTTGTGGTGATTAGCGAGCAGGAGTTGCAGCAGTCACACTATGTGGACTTGGCTGATCTAGCTAATTTAACGCCCAATTTGCAGGTTTTGCCACACCCCAACGCGGCCTCGACGCTGTTGCTCTTTATGCGAGGTGTTGGGAATTCCGACGAGCAAATTATCCAAGATCCCTCGGTAGCCGTTTACCTTGACGGCGTGTATTTAAGTCGCAGTCAGGGGCTTGCTAGCGAGTTTCTCGAATTAGAGCGCATCGAAGTGCTGAGAGGTCCACAAGGTACCCTTTACGGACGCAACGCAACCAGTGGCGCGGTTAACTTGATTACGAAGGCTCCTGGTTTTGAACGTTTCAACTTCTCGCAGACGGTGGATGCAGGTAGCCGGGGATTGCTCCGAGCGACAACGCATGTTAATGCGCCTGTTAATGACGCTTTCGCCGTAAAGCTCAGTTATCGGAATTCACAGCAAGATGGCTTCGTAGACAACACTGGGACGGGCGCACGGCGCTTTGGTGACGAGGACAGAAACGCCTGGCGTATTGACGGTCTGTGGCAGCCGAGCGATGCACTTGCGGTGCGTTTTGTTGCAGATAAGCAAGAGTCTTCAGACACCCCAGCCTATGTGGGTGCTGTTGGTCTTTTACCCGAACGTGCGGATGCACCCAAAGCAGGGAGTGCATGGGTCAGCGATTTGCAGGTCAACGATGTTAGTGCAGAGGGTTTAACCGCGATACTCGACTGGCAATTGAGTTCAGAGTGGAGCGTGAAATCGATTACGTCTAAACGTGAGCTCAGTGATTTTCAGTATCAGGACCTACATTCGGGTGTGCGCGGCCCAATTGCGGTATTGATTACTGAGGCTGAAGGAACCCAAGAGCAGTTTAGTCAGGAGTTAAATTTAACCTACAGTAATGCCGACGAATCTCTAGCAGCAATTTTTGGGGCCTATTGGTTCGATGAAGATGCCACCCGGAATGCGCGCAATACGGTGCCAGGTGCCAAAGTACGCAAGCTTGTGTTTGGTCGCAAAATCAACAACCAGGCGAAAGCGCTTTATGGACAAGTAAACTGGCGTCCCGATTGGACCGATCAAAAGTTGGAGCTGACCCTAGGTGTACGAGCGTCTGAGGATGAGCGCTACGTGTTGCTCGATCGTGCTCAGCAATCACTTCCAGACGGTCCTTTGATGTTTGCGCCCATGTCGAATATCGGTCAGCGTGATTTTGATAATGTGAGCCCGAGTTTCATGGTGCGCTACCAGCTATCAGACCAACTTTACGTCTATGCTAAGCAAGTCGAGGGCTATAAAAGTGGTGGCTTTAACGCGAGAGCGAGTACGGCGGCGCGCTTTAGTGAAGGCTTTGACGATGAAACGCTGGTCTCACGTGAGTTGGGCGTCAAAGCAGAACTACTCGCCAGACGTTTGCGCGTGGCAGCAACCGTGTTTCAGTCTGACTACGATGATATCCAGATGAACGTGCAATCAGACCCAAATAACATCGTCGTGGCCGATGTTTTAAATGCGGGAAAGGCGTCGATCGATGGCTTTGAGTTGGATGTGGATGCTTTGGTTGGTGAGCAAAGCGAGCTGACCTTGCGTTACGGTTGGTTGGATGCTGGCTATGACCTTATTCGTGATGCCAATGGTCACAATGTGGCGGGCAACTATCGTTTTATGGGCGCGCCAGAGCACTCCCTGTTGTTAGCATGGTCGGGTGTTTTGGGGGCTTCGGCGGAGACAGGTCTGAGATACAGCATTTCATACAGTTGGCGCGATCAGTTTTTTGGCAGTAACACGACCGACGCCGGCCTCGTGCTCCGTCGCCCCCTGCCCACGCGGGCCGCCCGCGGCCTGCTCTCGGTCGTGATCCCCTGCCACAACGAGCGGGACGTGATCGAATCGACGCATACGCGGTTGGTGGAAGCTCTCCTCCTTACAAATGCGCACCATG
>JALRFH010000136.1 GCA_023253715.1 Halieaceae bacterium | reverse complement strand
GGCCCGAACAACGCTAGATAAACCAAATACGTGGCAAACCGTGATTGCCGGTTCCAACGAATTTTATCTGACCGATTTCCAGCTATTCGAGGATTTCTTCGTAACAGAGGGACGTCTCAATGGACTCGATCAAATACAATTGCGTGACTATGATTCACCTGACAAAGCCAGTGCCATCGACTTCCCTGAAGCCAGCTATACAGCTGGACTATCGAACAACCCAGAGTATGCCGTGACCAAACTGCGACTGAGCTATCAGAGCATGGTCACACCACGCACCGTTTTTGATTACCACCTTGCTAACAACAGCCTAGAGCAACTTAAGCAGCAAAAAATCCCGAGCGGTTACGATCAGGATCACTATGTGACTGAGCGGCTGATGATAGGGGCTCGCGACGGTACCAAGGTGCCAGTAAGTATTGTCATGCGTAAAGATCGCACAGAGATTCTTCAACGAGCGGCAATCGATGGACCAGGCCCGCTGCATCTGTACGCTTATGGCGCCTATGGCTACGCTACCCCTCCTTACTTCTCTGCTACGCGACTGTCACTTGTGGATCGCGGTTTTGCCTATGCTATCGCCCATGTTCGAGGTGGTGATGATCTCGGGCGGAATTGGTACCTTCAAGGCAAATTATTTGAGCGAACAAATACCTTTAATGATTTCGTCGATGTTGGACGTGGCTTAATCAGCCTGGGCTATACCGCAGAGGGCCAAATTACCGCCAGCGGAGGTTCGGCGGGCGGGAGCTTAATGGGTGCGGTCATTAATCAAGACCCATCGCAATATGGCGCCATCGTCGCACATGTTCCCTTTGTAGACGTGTTAAATACCATGCTTAACGAGAAACTACCGCTCACTCCAGGGGAGTGGCCCGAGTGGGGTAATCCCATTACTGACAAGGCGGCGTTTGCCTACATTTTGTCATACTCACCCTATGATCAAGTCGTTGCGCGGGCCTATCCACCCATGCTCGTTACCGCGGGGCTCAACGATCCTCGTGTGACCTACTGGGAACCCGCAAAATGGGTTGCCAAGCTGCGAGCATTAAAGACCGACGACAACCTATTGCTGCTAAAAACAAACATGGGTGCAGGGCATGGAGGGCAATCGGGAAGATGGAACTCACTTAAAGAATCAGCCGAGGAATTTGCCTTCATCTTATGGCAAATGGGAATGGTCGATTAAAACGTGCCGCGCTGAGTTAATGGATCAGCTGCGTCTGTCGCAAGGCCTCCTCTTCGAGCACAATAAATGCTCCGGGCGCTCTTAACGTCCCCGCTACGGTAAGTCGCTCCTTAGCGGAACAGATGAATACGTAGCAACGGCCCCCCGACGGATGAGAGCGCGAGAAGCAATCGCGCTCTAAAGCTCTTTTCTTATCCCCGCCGAAAATTGCCAGCCATCAAGGTCATCACCGTCCACAATATCCGCATAGTCAACAAACCAACTCCAGCCCATAGGGTGAACAGCCGACAAACCGACCGTCACTTTTAGCATGTCTTTGCCCACAGAATCTGGAGAAATCAACAGCGCATCAGCGCTGCCTGCAGCCACATAGCGAACGCGAAGAGGTGCCCCGGAATCCAGACTCTCTCTAGTCTGTATCGTTCTAACGTGCGGCAAATAAACACCTGAGCTTCGATTTAAGGTCCAAAGTCCACTCAACCCTAATGTGGTCAGATCAGACTTTGTCGTCGCACCTGAGAACTGCATGTTTAAGCCGGTATTACTCAGGTCCCGCTCGGTATAAGCATCCACCGTTTTTTCGCGTGCCGTCCAACTCGCTTCGGGTCTCAAGGTGAACGCCCCCCACCTCAGATCGTAGGCGGTAGAAACGCCCCACCAATCAATATCGGCCTCGAAGTCACCGGCAGTCAGACTGTTCACTTGTCCAACGACACGGTTGGACTCTTGAAAGACCGAGCGCCGAGTAATGCTGATATCCTGATTTGACCGGCCCAAACCGATATCAAGACTCCAATCGTCGGTAACCGCATGCGAGTAAAGCAGACTAAAACCTACAGTATCGTAATCTAATTCCCCGGCTGTAGACCAAGGCACAAAGTTTCGTCCTTCTTGATCCGCCGCAAAACTACCGTCGCGTTTGGTTTGCTCAAATGCCAGCTGAACGGCACCGGACTCACCTACCAGACGTGCCAAGGACACACTGAGTCCACTCAGATCAACGTCATAAGCCCGGGAAGCATATTTTGCAGAAGGCTCACGCTCGAGAGAACCAGAGTAGGCTTGAACACTCACAGACCATTTTCCCAACTCCATCTGTGCTCCGGCAAGGTCATCATCGCTAGCGCTTTGACGCCACTCGAGCTCTCCAGCGGCCAGCGCCTGTGTCGGATTCAGCGACGATTCACTGTCACCCGATACATTACCTAAGCCTTGATCGGTCTCTTGACAACGCTGTTGGAGAGCACCTTGAGCGCTCTGACAGGCCAAGAATAAATAATTTTGAAAATTGACATCGGCACCCGTCGATACCAAAGGAATGAATAACAATAACCCACACAGATACCGCAACACAGCAATGCTCATAACACAGCCCTCGCGCTCAGAAGATAACTTTTGGATCATGTTACTTATATACGCTTGTCCGATGTTACCGTCAATCCCCGCTGGCACGACCATTTCAATCACTATTTTAAGGACGAGCAAATGGGATTACAGTCAGCCGCGCTGTGACATTTTTTTTCGAATTCGGCTCAGAGCAACAGGCGTAATACCTAAAAAGCGTGCAATGTCTTTTTGCTTTACCTGATCTAAAACACTGGGAAACTCATCGAGCAGCGAACGATATCTTCCCTCTGCAGACAGGGTTAATAACTCTCGCTCTCGCCGCTCTTTCTGTCGACCGTATAAGAGCAAACGATCTATGACATCGCGCCCTAACTCAAGATCATTGCCCGCTTGCTGATACAGTAAGCGAAAGTCCACTCTTAGCAGGCGACTACGATTGAGCGCAATTAAATCAAAGTTCGTCGCCTGACCCCAGTGGGCAGAAGCTAAGCTACCTATGATCTCGCCTGGACGCACGAAAGCCTTGATGAGTTCGTTGCCCGCCTCCGAAAGATATAGCGCTTTCAAAACGCCCTGTTTCAGTAAATAGATATACTGATCACGCGCCCCCTCTCTAAAAACAGCCTGTCCCACCTGAAATTCTAGGTGCTCTCCGTGAAGTTCTGCGAAATGTTCAAATTTCATGGGAATTAACCTAAGTTAACGCGCCGGCGCCTAAGTTACTTTATCATCGGACAAATAGAAGACAAACGCGAGGCAGACATGAAAAATACATTGATCATTACAGGCAGAACGTTACTTGCTCTGTACTTCATTTATCCAGGCATTATGAAGTTTGTTGCATGGGACAGAGGTATTGCGCTCATGGAGTTACATGACATGCCAATGGTCACGATTCTTTTGCCCATAGCTGGGTTAATTCAAATCCTCGCAGGTACCTGCCTAGTAATTAACAAACATGTGACTGTCGCGGCACTTGCCTTGGCGGCGTTGACTTTAATAATTAACATCAACCTTCACGACTTTTGGAACACCTACCAAGGGGTTGATAGCGGGCGAGAGCTACAGAATTTCGTCAAAAATTTAGGCATTTTTGCGGGCCTACTCGTGCTTGCTGGATTGAATATACCCCAACACAAGTCCCTCGACGGAAAAACAGAAGATTAAACAAAAGCCATTGATATTCAGATCCAGACACGAGAACTAATAACACGGCTGCGGAATATTCGGTGCAATGCGCGTTGTTAGTCGAGACCGAGAACAAGGTTCTAGCGGTTTTGGGTCAACGTATACTCAAGCTTTGCAAACAAAGCCTCGACCGAAGAGCTTCCACAGACAATGCTTTGAGTATCAAACTGCCAAACCATCCCATCCAAATCAGGATTAGCAAAATACACAATGCCGTGGCGCAAAGGGTCTTCAGACCTCTGACTCACCACCCGATGCACTACGGCACCGACCTGTCGCTTTGAATACTGCGTAATAAAGTTCAAAGCCTCGCCAAAATGAATAGCTAGATACCCGGGCTTTACTGGCACGTCGACGAATTCACCCTTTACCTGTATCTGGAGCCCGGGCGCCGTGACATCCAAAATAGTCACAAAGCCATAATCGGTATGTGGTCGTAAGCCCTCGTCTGGATGCGTCGTATCGTAATGCACAAAATTTAAAAAGGCGGTACCACCGCCGGCTGAATAGCCGCCTGACGCCTGCGACCAACATGGCTCAGGTATGCCCGACTGACGAAACACCTCGGATATCACGATGACACCAATATAGTCGAGCTGACGCCCAAAATTCGCGATATCTGCAGGGTAATGTTGATCCCAATGATGACGACGCAACGCCAACTTGGTTTGCTGGTTATTTTCAAGCGCGATAAAGCCCTCAAAGTCGCCGTACTTGGGAATATTTCTATAGCTACTTCCCGGCTCCGCCAACTCCCGACCAAATTCACGCGCTGTTTCAAGATCCACGGCTTCCGGCACTTTAAGATAAAAAATGCCCAGCTCCCAAGCACGATCAAGATCCTGGGATGACTCAAACACCAAACGCCGATCCGCCGAAATCCTCCCTGCGGGAAGAGCTAGCAAGTGTAGTTCTGTAGCAGCGTTTGAGGGCATAAAGTTAGATTTGCAAAAGGCACGTTTAAAAGGCGAGAGTAAGACAGCCGGTACGTATTGTCTACCGATACCCATGCCGACGCATATATTGGTGTATTGCCGACAACAGACTTTGCTCACTGCAGGCGTTATCGCTATGAACAGCGTTGACAGCGGAGTAACGAAAACCTACCGTGATCAGCACAACGATAAAACCGAAAGCGCTATGAACCCCACCCCCTACAAAGACCAAGATCTGGCCGCGAAATACAAGCAAACGCATAGTGCCGCGAGCCAGACTGTACCTGCCGAGGTTCTGCAAGCCGACTTAGATTCTGTTGCCGAAAACGGCTATGTCATCATCAAAAACCTACTAAGCAAGGAGGAAGTGCACGCTATTAAAACGGCCTGCAATACCCTGTTAGACCACACAGGAAGAAACGATTTCGAGGGGCTAAAAACGCAGCGCGTCTACGCCGTACTGTCAAAAACTCGGGCTATTGACCGCCTTGTTGACCACCCCCGCATTCTGGCACTATTAGATAAGCTATTGATGCCCAATTACCTACTCTCGCAGGCCCAAGTCATTAATATTTTGCCGGGCGAAACTGTGCAAGACCTGCACGCCGATGATGAGTTTTACCCGTTGCC
>JALRFH010000117.1 GCA_023253715.1 Halieaceae bacterium | reverse complement strand
AAAGACGTGTTCGTAACTGAAGGGATGCCAACGACTGCGGGCTCCAAAATGCTGGCGGGTTACCAAAGCCCATTCACCGCAACCGTGGTCCGGCGTTTGTCGGAGGCGGGAACGGTTAGTTTGGGCAAACTGAATTGCGATGAGTTTGCGATGGGCTCAGCCAACGAAAATTCCGCCTACGGTCGCAAGGCGTAATGAGTTGACGTAGGAGCCCATCGAGCCGAAATTTACCCCCGTAGCGTGCGCGCAGTTGACGATGGCGCCGCCCAGGGCCAGATAGGCCATATCGGGCATATTGGGTAGCGCCTGGCCGATATCGGCAAGCCTATAGCCCAAGTCGTGCAGGCGGGTGCCCGACAGCACTTGTGCTGTGTTTGTGACTGGGTCGTGGTCGATGACGCCGCTCAATAAATCGGTAGCGATTAGGGTATCGTCAGTAGGCACTACGGCGCTGAATGAGTGGCCTGCGCCTACCGCGCGAACTGTGCCTTTGGCCGTTTTTAGGACGCTTACTAATTCATCAATGCTGGCAGGCGCCGGTCGATGTTGGGGTTGGCAAGATTGGTTGCCCGCCCAGTTGATCCACGGTACGGGTTTACCTGGTTCGTAAGCAATGGGGCTTTGGGGTTCCGTGGATGGCTGATCGCAGCCGCCAAGCGCTAGCAGTGCTCCCGTCGCTCCTAAAGCGCCCGTACTGCGAAGGAAGTCTCGTCGTTTCATGGCGTCGCCTCCGGTAATGCTTGGCCTGCCAACGCTTCGCTCAGGGTCACCAAATCGGCTTCAGAACAGGCGCTGCAGTAGCCCAGCGGTGGCATGCCCCTCAAGCCCTCGACGACATGTGTCATGATTTGCTGTTTGCCCTGTGCCAGGATCGGCTGCCAAGCCTCCGGATTGCCCATTACGGGTGCACCAGTGTGAGCGCTAGCGTGACATTGTAAGCAGTTGACGGACAGCAACCGTAACTGGCGTTCCGTTGGAGCCGCATGGCTGTATGCGCTGATGGCACTCAGTAATATAAGAATCAGTAATCGCATATTATTAGATTCGTTGGGGCGATGCTTCGATCATAAGCCAACTAAATCTTCAAAGCGATGTCATTTGGCGACAAGAAGACTTAGTTGTTTGGTGGCGGATTTTGCGATTCAGCCAGCCGCTCCGACAGGTTGTGTGCGATTCTCAGCGCAATGCGTTTGGCTTTGTCGGCGATGGGGCCCTTGAAGCGAGCGTTCATGGTGGTGGTGAAATGGTGGGTCCAAAGTGCAAAATGTCGCGCAGTAAACGGTTGCTGAGCGTTTATGGCGCGATGCTTGTTTATCGTATGACGCTGGTACGTAGTGTCCCCAAATAGTAGCTTTTGCCAGTAGTCGCAAATAATGGGGACGTGCTTGTCCAAGTCGATGGCGGCCACTTCCAGAAAAAGTGGCGCCAGTTCTGGATCAACGAGCAGGCGCGCGTAAAACGCCCGCACAAAGGTTTCGATATCGGTCCGGTCGCAAAGATCGCGCTTTGTGAGCCCTGACTCAAAAGCTTGCGCTGTGTAAGGGCTAGACGCCATAGCCTCCATCAACAGAGATCATTTGTCCTGTGACATAGCCTGCTTTTTGTGATGCTAGGTAAACCACAGCGTGCGCAACTTCCTCGGGCTCGCCCCAGCGCTTAACGCACAGGCCCGCCTGCACGGCATCGGCCCATTCTTGGTCGAAGGTGCCGTCCGCCCACAAGCGTTTAAAAATACCCGCGTTGATGACGCCAATGGCGACCGAATTGGCGCGAATACCGTGTGCGCCTTCCTCTTTCGCAATGCCCTGAATTAAAGACTCGATACAGGCTTTGGGGGCTACCGAAAGCACGTCCCCCTTGGGCCACTTGTGCAATCCAGCCGAGCTGATATGCACGTAAGAGCCGCCACCGGCTGTTTTCATGTGCGGTAGCGATGCGTGCACGATGTTGAAAAAGCCTGCAACGTCGGCATCCATCACCTTGCGCCAGTTTGCTGGGCTTAAGTCGCGAATTAAGGGTTGGTCGATGTCAGAGCCTGCTGCGACTACGATGGTATGAATTCTTTGGTTCTGCGCGAGTTCATTAATCAAGCCAAGTACACGCGTTTCGTCACCAATGCTCAATTGATGGCAGGTTGCGTTTTTTCCGGTGGCTTTTACGCGATCGACCGTTTCAATCGCACGGGCTTCGTTGCCGTTGTAGGTCAGGGCAATATCGGAGCCGGCTTTGGCTAATTCAACGCAAATTTCGGCACCCATGCCGCCGCTCCCGCCAATAACGAGGGCAATGCCCTCTGGAAAATCTGCCTTGGTCATAGGTATCCCCTTATGGTGTTGTTATGTTTTAAGCGCGTTTGCTGAAGGTAATCGGCATCGACCGAATACCCTGCACAAAGTAAGAGTGAATATACGTAACAGACCCATTGAATCGCGGGTTATCCATGCGCCTAAGAATTTCGGCCAGCTGCACCTTCATCTCCAGTTTGGCCAAATGCATGCCCAAGCAATTGTGCTTACCAATGCCAAACGAGCGCACGTTGGCTTTGAAGTCGCTCTGACGTTTGGGACGGGTTAGGTCAAACTGGGTGGCATCCTCACCAAACAGGCGTGGATCGTTGTTGGATGCGTGGTAAAACATTACAACCTTGTCGCCTTTTTTAATCTCGACACCGCCAAGTTCGGGTGCGCAGATGTCCTGCGTTGCGGTGCGCCGCATGGTAATAAACGAGGTGTTTTTGCGCAGCATTTCCTCAACCGCATCGTCCAAGGCTTCTGGGTGCTCTTGTAAATAGCGGTATTGCTCGGGGTTTTCCATCAGGTTTCGCATACCGTGGGTAATGGCGGTTCGCGTGCTCTCGTTACCGGCGGACATCAACATTAGGGCAATCCAAGCAAAATCTTCGTCACTAACGGGCTCGCCTCGAATTTCACCGTTCAATAGCTGGGTGCACAAGTTCTTTTCGGGGCGGCCACGCCATTCGGCGGCCAGTCCCATGAAGGTCATAAACACATTGGCGCTGGCTTCGAGTGCGCGCGATTCGGCGCCTTGGCGATCGGCGTCTGAGAAGGCGGGGTCGTCTTGAAAGAACATGTCGTTGGTCCAATCGAAGAATTGTTTGCGCTGGTCTGTAGGGATATTAAAAAACTCTAAGATCGTGATGAGCGGAAGTTCAGCAGCGACATCTTCGACGAATTCGCACTCGCCTCGATCAATCACGGCGTCGATGACTTCTTTAGCGACGCGCTCTAATTTGTCTTGGTAAGTAGCCACAGTGCCCGGTAAAAAGTTATCGCGAATCAGCTTGCGATACTCTAAGTTTAGTGGAGGATCCATGTTCAAAAACATTTTACCCATGATGTTATCGACGGTTTCTTGTGGGTCTTCCATCGGGGTTGCTGCTCGTAGCGCTGATGAGAATAGCTCGTTGTGCATGGACACAAAGTCAATGCCTTCTTTTTGCGTCACTGCCCAGTAGGGAACGCCGGTGATAGGGTCTTCGATCTTGACCGCAGGGCCAGATTGGCGCACTTCAGCGAAGACTTCTTCGGGGACGCCGTTGGCAATGAGTGTAGGGTCAAGTAGGTTTGTGAAGGGGCATTTGGTTGGGGTAGTCATTATGTGTTGTCCAATGAGGATCCAATGTTTAGTCTTAAGAGTACTCAAAAATGAGCCGTTTGTACCAATGTATTTGGACTATGAACCGTCCGATTACAGCGCTTGCCGAGAATTATGGGAATGAGTATGGTAAATCGTCATAACTCTTTGGTTTGTCATTCGTAAGGCCTTGGCGCTACGCAACAGTAAATAGAATAAATAGAGACATTATGTACGACCGAAATAAGCAGAGCTCCCGGATCGCGGTTTGCATCGTCGGGTTTTTATTTGCGTGCCTAGCTTGGGGGCAAATGGCAACGGAAATCGCTGGTTCAGACCGTGCGGAATGGTTGAGCTACGGCCGCGATTACAGCGAGCAACGCTACAGTCCATTGGATCAAATACATTCGC
>JALRFH010000114.1 GCA_023253715.1 Halieaceae bacterium | reverse complement strand
TATTAGCTGGGATTATTAGATTCGCAATTTTACGCTGAGACTTGTCACCTACTCCAACAAGTTTGGAAATTAGCAGTGGCTTTTATTAGCTATTTTGCCCAATATGTTTGTGTGTTAACATCATTTGATCCCACGCAAGCTACACCGGCGGACGAGTTTTAAAAAGCACTACAGTCGCGAGATCTTAAATACAGGTATTGATATCTGCCAGCCGTGTCATCGCGGTCTACATAAGCTCTATGATGAAATGGCTTTGGGTAAGCGTTTTTACACCCTAGACTTACTGCTTGCCGACGAAGCGGTACAGCGACATGTGCAATGGAGTGCCAAGCAAAAGCGTTAGGGTTTAGCGCGTTTGATATCCCGCAATATTGGGGGTGCGAGCGTGAGGGCAGTCCTGGGTAGGGGTTGGCAGCCTGCCGCGCGTGACGGCAGGCTGAGAAGCTTAGACGTTAAAGCGGAAGTGGATCACGTCGCCGTCTTTAACCACATACTCTTTGCCTTCTAGGCGCCATTTGCCCGCTTCTTTGGCGCCCGGCTCACCTCGGTATTGAATATAATCTTGGTAGCCAATGACCTCGGCTCGGATAAAACCTTTTTGAAAGTCGGTGTGGATGACGCCGGCCGCTTCGGGTGCTGTTGCCCCGACCTTTACCGTCCAAGCGCGGACTTCTTTTACGCCTGCTGTAAAATACGTGTGTAAGCCCAAAAGCTGGTAGCCGGCGCGGATAACGCGATCGAGTCCAGGCTCTTCCATGCCTAGGTCGGCTAAAAACTCTGCACGCTCGTCGTCGTCGAGCTCGGCGATTTCGGATTCAAGCTTGTTGCAAATGACCACCACGACGGCATTTTCTTCTGCAGCAATCGCGTTGACTTGGTCGACGTACTCGTTACCTTCTACGCCTTCTTCATCGACGTTGGCAATATACATCGTGGGTTTGACGGTGAGTAGGTGCAGCGTTTTGACGAGCGCTTTTTGATTGTCGTCTAACTTAAGTGCCCGAACTGGCTTTGCCTCGTTTAGGTGCGGTAGCAATACGTCCTCCAGAAGCGCTTTCATGGCAACTGCATCTTTGTCGCCGCTTTTCGCTGTCCGAACTACTTTTTGCAGCTGCTTTTCGCAGCTTTCAAGATCGGCCAACGCTAACTCGGTGTTTATGACTTCGATGTCGGCAACTGGGTTCACTTTATTCGACACGTGAATAACGTTGTCGTCGGAGAAACAGCGGACAACATGCGCGATGGCATCGGTTTCGCGAATGTTCGCTAAGAACTGGTTGCCCAAGCCTTCGCCTTTGGAGGCGCCTGCCACTAAGCCTGCGATGTCGACGAACTCCATCGTCGTTGGCACTTCGCGCTCCGGTTTTACCAGTTTCGAAATTTCGCTTTGTCTTGGGTCCGGCACGGGCACAACCCCGGAGTTGGGCTCGATCGTGCAGAAGGGGAAGTTTTCGGCATCGATGCCCGCTTTGGTTAAGGCATTAAATAAGGTCGATTTGCCGACGTTAGGGAGGCCTACTATGCCGCATTTAAAACCCATAATGAGTATCCTTTAAACTATTTCACTGCAACGCTGTGCAGTTGATTCATGGCTTTGGCAAGATCGCCAGCAAGCACGTAATCCAGTGCTTGTTCTGCCTCGTGAATAATATCATCAATGGCCTGTCGGTCACCTTGATCAGGTTTGCTCAGCACGTAATTACTGACCGCTTTGGCGTGTCCAGGGTGGCCAATGCCAATTCGCAAGCGCAAAAAATCGGCCTTGTTCCCCAGGGCCGGGATGATGTCGCGCAAGCCATTGTGACCTCCGTGGCCGCCCCCGTCTTTAAAACGCGCGATGCCCGGGCTGAGGTCAAGCTCGTCGTGAACGATCAGTACCTGCTTGCTTTCTAACTTGTAAAAATTAACGGCCGCCGCCACAGATTTGCCGCTACGGTTCATGAATGTGTCAGGTAGGAGCAACAAGAGCTCGCGTGAGCCAATCATGATTTTGCTGGTTCGGCCGAAGAGTTTGGAATCAGACTTCCACTGGCCGTTGTGATGTCTCGCCAGGGTCTCTACAAACCAAGACCCGGCGTTATGCCGGGTCTGGTCGTATTGGGAGCCCGGGTTGCACAAGCCCACTATCAAGCGAATCGTCATGGTGCGCAAGCCCGGTCAGTAGAGCGATTACTCGCTGTCAGCTTCTTCCGCTTCGTCAGCTGAAGCCGATGCGCCACCTTTAGGCGGTGCCACCGAGGCGACTGCCAAGTCATGGTCTGCGCCTAAGCCTAATGCCACCGAGGTGACACCTTTTGGCAAAGTCAGATCTGAAAGGTGCACGATTGAGCCCACTTCAACGTTTGCCATATCGACTTCGATGAATTCTGGCATGTCTTTGGGTAGGCAAGAGACTTCGATTTCAGTCATTTGGTGCTGAATCATGCCGCCGCCTACTTTAACACCTTTGCAAGTTTCTTCATTGATGAAGTGTAAAGGTACATGAACCTTGATGGCCTCTCCCGCGACAACTCGCAAAAAGTCTAAGTGAACGACTTTGTTGGTGGCTGGGTGGCGCTGCAGATCTTTCAGCACCGCGCTTTCCGTGTGATCACCGAAGTTTAGGGTCAACACGTGGCTGTAAAAAGCTTCGTTTTCCAATGACTTCTCGATGTCTTTCGATACTACCGATACGCTCACGGGGTCTTTGTGACCACCGTATACCACACCGGGAACCAAGTTCTCTAGGCGACGTAGGCGGCGGCTCGCACCTTTCCCTATATCGCTTCGAGCAGATACTGCTACTTCAAATTGATCAGACATAGTCTTCTCCTTTATAAACTCCCTAAGCCTCTGCGACCGATTCCCAGGGAGGGCTCAAAATACGCTGTTACTCGAACAGCGCGCTAATCGATTCTTCGTTGCTGACTCGGCGCATCGATTCGGCAAGCAAATCAGCAATCGTTAATTGACGAATTTTACCTAGGGCCTTGGCGTCGTCAGACAAGGGGATGGTATCGGTTACGATTAATTCGTCCAGGGTTGAATGTTTTAGGTTGTCGATGGCTTTACCCGACAGCACCGCATGGGTGCAGTAGGCGACGACTTTAATTGCGCCACGCTCTTTCAGAGCGTCGGCCGCTTTGCAGAGCGTGCCGGCGGTGTCGACCATGTCATCCACCAACAGACAAGTTCGACCTTCGACGTTACCAATCAAGTTCATAACTTGCGCTTCGTTAGCTTGGGGGCGGCGCTTGTCGATGATTGCTAAATCCGCATCGCCTAATTGTTTGGCGATTGCACGCGCGCGAACCACACCACCAATGTCGGGAGAGACCACAATTAAATCTTTGTAGCCACAGGCAACAATGTCAGCATTCAACACCGGTGACGCATAGATATTGTCGACGGGGCAGGCAAAAAAGCCCTGGATTTGTTCGGCGTGAAGATCGACGGTGAGCACGCGATCGACCCCGACGTTGACAATCATATCGGCGACGACTTTAGCCGATATGGGGACTCGCGCTGAGCGCACACGGCGATCCTGGCGAGCATAGCCAAAGTAGGGAACTACCGCAGTAATACGCGCCGCCGATGCTCGACGTAACGCGTCAATCATCACTACCAATTCCATCAGGTTGTCATTGGTGGGCGCGCAGGTAGGCTGCACGATAAACACGTCTTTGCCGCGCACGTTTTCATTCAGTTCAACAGCGATTTCGCCATCGCTGAAACTGCTGACTGTGGCGTTGCCAAGAGATAGATACAGGCGGCTTGCAACCTTGCGGGCAAGATCTAAATTCGCGTTGCCCGCAAAAACCATCATTCTAGTGGACACGTTGCTTCCTCTGGGTGCTGATTTACTCGCACAAAAATGGCTGGGGTGGGAGGATTCGAACCTCCGAATGCCGGGATCAAAACCCGGTGCCTTGCCGCTTGGCGACACCCCAGTTATTCGTTTATTTCAGGGCAGTTAAAATGGGCGACTGGTTTACACCCTTGGCCACAAAGGCCTGACTGCCTGCTGGAACTTGCTGCGCTATTTTAGCCGCTTGTGCCTCGGATTGACACTCTAAAAATACACAACTTCCGGTTCCAGTGAGTCGCGGTGTTCCAAAATGGCCCAGCCATTCAGCAATGGCTTTGACCTCTGGGAACTTCCGGTAAACGACCTGTTCGCAATCGTTTCGGTACCGCCCCTCAAAAAAGGTCGCTATTGTGATGGCGGGCGTGTCCCGTGTCAATTCCTCTGCTTGAAAAATTTCAGCCGTTGCAATCGAAACTGCGGGCTTTACCACTAAAAAGATAGTTTCTGGCAGGACGACTGGACTTAGTTGCTCACCGACGCCTTCGGCCCAGGCACTGTGCCCCTGAACGAACACAGGCACATCGGCACCCAGGTCTCGCCCGATCGCGGCCAGGTCGCTAGGTTTATAGTTCAGTTGCCAGAGAGTATTTAATACAAGCAGGACGCTGGCTGCGTTCGAACTACCCCCGCCCAAACCGGCGCCATCGGGGATGTGTTTGTCGATCTCGATGTCAGCGCCGAGTCTAGAGTCATTGGCGCGCGCTTTTAAAGCCTCGGCTGCTTTGAACGCCAGATTGTATTGGGGGGCAAGATCGATTTTCGGGCAAGTGAGTCGTATCTTGCCCGACAGATTGGCCGAGATACGAATGTCATCGCCCCAGTCTAACAGCTGAAATAGCGTTTGCAGGTTGTGATAACCATCTGGCCGCCGGCCGGTAACATGCAAAAATAAATTGAGCTTTGCTGGCGATACGCCGATGAAGCTGTTGTCGACGGTGCTCATTGTCCGGGTGTCCAGCGCGTGACAAAGATTTTGAGGTTATTGCCGTCAGCGTGCGTGAGGCGCAGTTTCTGCGGTAACCGTAGCCCGTTTTGTTCTTGCCAGGCCTGGATCTCGATGGTCCAGCCCGACTCGACACCACTGTCCAGGTTTTTGCCCACTAGCCAGTCGGGCAATTGATGAACAGGCAGCACGAGGTTGGGTTGCAGGCTGAGCTTGCCTTCCGTGAGCCAGAGTCTCTGGTTGCCTTTTTGATTACTCACATTGCAGTAGCTAAGATTGCAATCGATGCGTGTTTTTCCAATGCCAAAGGTGCCTTGAAGCTCGCCGCTGAAAAGGCCGGGGGAGGCGTCAAAGCGCGCGTAAGCCGAGCCCGACTCTTGTTGACTGCTGAAAGCGATTTTAGCTTCCATTGTCCAAACCGTGGAGAGTGCGGGGAGTGGCTTCGCCGGCTGCTGCGCGCAGCCACTCAGCCAGAGTGCGAGAATAGCAAAAAGTGCGATGCGCATTAGGGGGTCACTAAAGCCGGCTGTAAACGTTTGAGCGTTTCAATGAGTGCTTGGTGCTGTGGGGCAGCCTCGATCGCCGAGCTCCATAATTGCGTGGCTTCGTCGCTCTTGCCCATGGCCATGAGTACCTCGCCAAGGTGGGCGGCAATTTCTGGGTCTTGCAAGTGTTGATAGGCCAACCGAAGTTGTTGTTCTGCCTCTTGCAGTCGCCCTAATTTGAACAAGACCCATCCCATGGAGTCTAGGATAGCGGGTTCGCCAGGTGCCAAGTCCAGCGCTTTGGCAATCAATTCTAGGGCTTCTTCGTAGCGGTCGGTTTGATCCGCGAGCGTGTAGCCCAGAGCATTTAGCACCGTGGCATTGTTGGGGCTGATCGACAAAATGACTTTCAAGTCGGACTCTAGCTGGGCTAAGTCACCCAGGCGTTGCGCCGCCATTGCCCGGGCGTAGCGCAGAGACTCTGAGTTTGGATAGACGGTGAGTGCTTTGTTGAGTAACTCAACCGTGGCGTCATCTTCTTCCGCCGTGCTCAGCACTTGTGCCTCAAGCGCGAAGAGTTGCTCGCCGCGGCGAGGAAAACGCGCGCGTTGATTCTCGAGGTAGTGGTGTAATTCACCCAGTTGACGGGTTTGTAGTAAGAGCGCAGCAACACGTCGACTGGCGATTAAAAAGTGTTGGCCATCCCCAACTTGCTGATAGTGATCCATGGCCGCTTGCAGAGAGGCTTCTTGCTGCGCGATTTCCCCTAAGTAATAGTGTGCTTCGTCGACAAGTTGTTCTAGGGCGAGACACTGCCGCAAATAGGCCTTGGCCGCCAGAAAATCATTGAGTTCCTTATTCAATAGCGCGAGCGCCATTAAATACTCGCCTTTGCGGGGGTGGTCGGCGGACAAGATCTCATACTGTGTCCGCGCGGCCGGAATGTCGATTCCCGATAATAATTGTGCGTAATGCTGTCGTAAGGGTTCATTGTCGGGGTTTGCTTTGAGGGCCAGCGCCAGTCCCTCTAAAGGGCTGTCGTACTTTAGACTCAGCTGCAAGCGCGCTTGCAACATCAAAGCTTGAATATTGTTGGGCTCGGCCGCCAGCAATTCGTTGACGAAACGCAAGGCTCGTTCGTTATCGCCATCCTCGGCTGCCATCATCGCGCGCGCAAAGGTTAGGGAACGTGCCTGTGAACCATCGAGCTTGGCATCAATACGCTGCTTCAAAATTTCGCGCTCTGGCGTGCTGAGTTCAGGGTAGGCTCTGGCCAGCATGCCGAAGTCGACAATCGCTCCTTCTTGCGCTGCGTCGTAAAAATAATCAAAGGCGGTGGCGCCAGCTCCCCGTCGAAGCGCAAGGATACCCGCCAAGCGGCCCGCCTCGGGGTTATTAGGCTCTTGTGCTAGCCAGCGTTTGACCAATGCTGAAACGGCGGGTTCGTCGCCTAAAAATTGTGCGATCCGAGTGGCTCGCGCTGAGACTTCGACATCGTCCACCTTTGTGGCTAAGTCCTGGTAAAGCTGCAAAGCTTGGCGGTAATCGCCTTGACGCAGGGCGAATTCTGCGACCAAGAAATCATAGACTAGCGCGTCTGGGATGGGTACTTCTTGGCGAATACTCTCGCTTTGCGGTTGAGCCGGTGCTTGTCCGGGCACGTCCGCTATTGGCGCTGGTTGCGGCACAGTGCTACAGGCGGATAATAGGGTCGCCAGAACTGTGAGATAAAAGATACGTCTCATCGCCCACTCTCAAAAAACTTTGCGTAATGATGCCACAATAATACGGTAATCCCTAGGGCGCTTGCCATGTTGGATGGGCAGAGAACCGCTGAATCTGTGGTAGACTTGCGCGCTGTCGCACAATCGTTTTGTATGAGTTGATTGAATGTCTGTTTTGTTGATCGGTTTAAACCACAATTCCGCCGCTGTTTCGGTGCGCGAGCAAGTGGCTTTTGGTCCCGATCATCTGGTTCACGCGGTGCAAACGCTGGCCGCTTTGCAAACATGCGAGGCCAGTATTTTGTCAACCTGCAATCGGACCGAACTCTTGTTAGCGCGGGATACTGAGGAGCCTTTTAATGCCCCTGCGGTGTTGCAGTGGTTGCACGATTACCACAAGTTGGCCGGCGGTACGTTGAATGATCACGTCTATCAGTACGAGGATGATCGCGCAGTGGCGCACCTGATGCGAGTGGCTGCGGGCTTGGACTCCCTGGTACTGGGTGAGCCCCAAATCCTCGGTCAGCTGAAGTCGGCTTACGCCTTGGCGCGTGATGCAGGAACCTTGGGTGGGGTCTTGAATCGTCTGTATCAACGCGTATTCGCGGCTGCAAAACGAGTGCGTACAGAGACCGCTATCGGCGAAAATCCGGTGTCGGTCGCGTATGCCGCTGTAGATTTAGCCGGGCGTATTTACGAAACCATGAGCAACGTCAGCGTTTTGTTGGTGGGGGCAGGCGAAACGATCGAGTTAGTCGGTACTCATCTTCGACAGACAGGCGTTCGTCGAATAATGATTGCCAACAGAACGCTTGATCGCGGCATAGCATTGGCTGACAAGCTCGGTGGTGAGGCCTGCGTGCTCGGTGATTTGCCAGAGGTCTTGCCACAGGTGGATATCGTGGTGTCGTCAACGGCCAGTCAGCTGCCTATCATTGGCAAGGGTTTGGTTGAAACGGCGCTACGGAAACGGCGCCATAGACCGATGTTACTGGTCGACATTGCGGTGCCCAGGGATGTCGAAACCGAAGTTGCTGACTTGCAAGACGTGTATCTCTACACGGTTGACGATTTGCGCGACATTGTTGATCAAAATCGTGCGCAACGTGAGACGGAAGCCAGCAAGGCGGAAGAAATCCTAGTGCAGGAATTGTCGGTGTACCAGCGCAGTTTGCGCGCGGATGCCTCCAAGCCCTGGATCAAACACTACCGGGATCAGGCCCTTGCGCTGACGGAACTTGAACTTGAGCGGGCGCGCAAAGAGTTACAGTCGGGGATGGCGCCCGACGCTGTATTGGAATCTATGGCCAGAGCCCTCACCAATAAATTGATACACGCACCAAGCCAGGGCTTGCGCAGTATCGCCGAACACGATGTCGCCGAGCTAGACGTCGCCAAACGCTTGCTCGGTTTGCCGGATGAATTAGATCAATAACCTGTAAGGAGTGCGGTTGTCCGCAACCATGAAATCATCACTGTTACACAAGTTGGAACTATTGGTAGAGCGTCACGAGGAAGTGTCGGCTTTGCTGAGCGATGCAGAGACCATTAGCCATCAAGACCGTTTTCGTGAGTTGTCACGTGAATACTCGGAGTTAGAGGAGGTGGTCGCCACCTTTAAGCGCTATCAAACGGCCCAAGATGATCGAGAAACGGCGCAATTGATGCTTGCGGATGAAGACCCTGATATTCGCGACATGGCTGAAGAAGAATTGGCGTCTGCCAAGGCGGCCATTGAGACGCTTGAGATCGATCTGCAGCGTCTGCTGCTGCCCAAAGATCCGAAAGACTCAGCCAACGTGTTCTTGGAAATTCGCGCCGGTACTGGAGGTGATGAGGCGGCAATTTTTTCAGGGGATTTGTTCAGGATGTATTCGCGTTATGCCGAGCGTATGAGATGGCGCCTAGAAGTGCTGTCTGAACGAGCCGGCGAACACGGCGGTTACAAAGAAATCATTACCCGAGTCGAAGGTCATGATGTGTATGCCCATTTAAAGTTTGAGTCGGGCGCTCACCGAGTGCAACGCGTGCCTGAGACCGAGTCGCAAGGGCGTATTCATACCTCTGCGTGTACCGTCGCCGTAATGGCTGAAGCGGCTGAAGTCGACGCGATCGAGATCAATAAGGCCGATATTCGGGTAGACACTTTCCGAGCCTCGGGCGCGGGTGGGCAGCACGTCAACAAAACGGATTCGGCGATTCGAATCACTCACTTACCCACGGGTATCGTGGTGGAATGCCAAGACGAGCGTTCGCAGCACAAAAACCGCGCACGCGCCATGTCCTTGTTGCAGGCAAAATTGGATACCGCGGCCGAAGAAAAAGCGGCCTCAGAACAGGCGCAAGAACGCCGCAATCTCGTGGGTACCGGAGATCGCTCAGATCGTATCCGCACCTACAATTTTCCGCAGGGCCGGATGACGGACCACCGTATTAACCTAACCTTATACAAACTTGATGAGATTATGGAAGGTGATTTGGATGCGGTGGTGACCCCACTGCGGCAGGAATACCAGGCGGATCAATTGGCTGCCTTGTCCGACGACTGAGTATGACGATTACCGAATGTATTCGTTGGGCGAAAGCGCTGTTAGTCGCCGAGGGCGCTAACCTCGAAGCGTACTTATTGCTAGAGCAGGCCTCTGGTATGGCGCGGACCACGCTGTATGCGTGGCCTGAACGAAGTCTCGAGGCCAGTGTCATACAGCAGTTTCAAACGCTGGTGCAAGAGCGGCGAGACGGCGCGCCAATTGCTTATTTATTGGGGCGGCGAGAGTTTTATGGTTTAGAGCTAGGGGTCGACAAACGCGTCTTGATCCCTCGTCCAGAGACGGAGCTGTTGGTTGATCTTGTTCTGGAGTACGCCGACGACCGACCACTGCGGGTTGTGGATTTGGGCACGGGCTCCGGTGCTATTGCCCTAGCCTTGGCAGCGCAGCGTCCAACTTGGTCGGTAACGGCGCTCGATCAAAGCGAGGGCGCTCTGGCCGTGGCGCGCGCCAATCAGGCACGGTTGGGTATTGGGAATGTCGAATTTTGCTGCAGTGACTGGTTTTCAGCCTTGCCGTTGCAGTCATTCGATATTATCGTCTCGAACCCGCCTTATGTGGAATCGGATTCGCCGTATTTGCAAGAGGGCGATGTCCGTTTTGAGCCCCTTAGCGCTTTAGTGGCAGACAACCAAGGTTTGGCAGATTTGTTTGCGATTATTGACGCAGCCCCGAGATACTTGGCGCCCAAGGGATGGCTTTGGTTAGAGCATGGATATACACAGGGGCACAGTGTCCGGCAGCGACTGCTTGAGTGCGGTTACCAACAGGCGCAAACACAGCGCGACCTGCAGGGGCTTGATCGTGTGACAGGCGCGCAGTGGCCTTGAATTAATGGTACACTCCGCGCGGTTTAACAAAATGCGGTAATCGCGCAGGAGCACATGAGCACATTCACTTTGGCCGAGCAGGTCAATGACGACAAACGAACCTTTGAGTCCCTCGACTTAGACGAGCGTCTACTGCGCGGTATTAAAGGCCTAGGCTTTGAGAATTGCTCGCCGATTCAAGGTGCGATTTTGCCTCACACGCTGCGGGGCTTGGATGCCATCGGTAAAGCGCAAACAGGTACGGGTAAAACCGCTGCATTCCTGATTACTGTGTTTAACGATTTGCTGACTCACCCCATTGAAGAAGAGCGTTTTATCGGAGAGCCTCGCGCCCTGGTCATTGCACCCACTCGAGAATTGGTGATGCAAATTGCAGAGGATGCCAAGGATTTGGGTGCATACACTGGCTTACGTGTTGTCACCTTGATCGGTGGTATGGACTATCAAAAGCAGTTGCAGAAGCTTGAACAGGAGCCGGTGGACTTGGTGGTGGCAACACCGGGGCGTTTGATCGATTTTATGACCCGTCAAGATCTATTCTTGGATCGCGTTGAAACAATCGTGCTAGACGAAGCGGACCGTATGTTGGACATGGGATTTATTCCACAGGTCAAGCGTATTGTGCGCGCCACTCCGCCTAAGGAGCATCGTCAGACCTTGTTGTTTTCTGCGACGTTTACGCAAGACATTATCAATCTGTCCGAACAATGGACCTACAAACCTATCAAAATCGAGATCGAACCCGAGAGCGTCGCAACTGCGAACGTCGATCAAAAGGTTTACTTGGTGTCGGCCGAGCAACGTTACAAAATTTTATTGAATCTACTGCGCGATGAGTCCGCTACCAGCGTGATTGTGTTTGCGAATCGCCGTGATCAGGTGCGTCATCTTTACGAACGCTTGCGCAAAGCGAGTATTCCCTGCGGGGTGCTGTCGGGCGAGATTCCGCAAAATAAACGCACCCGCACCCTCGAAGACTTTAAACGCGGTAAGTTAAAAGTATTGGTGGCAACCGATGTTGCAGGGAGAGGGATTCACGTTGACGGTGTATCGCACGTGGTGAACTACAATTTACCTGAAGACCCCGACGATTACGTGCATCGCATTGGTCGTACCGGGCGTGCCGGGGCTACGGGGACCTCGATTAGCTTTGCAAGCGAAGACGACGCGTTTTTACTGCCCGATATTGAAGCGTTGCTGGGTGAGCGGCTTGAGTGCGAACACCCGCCCGCAAGTCTGTTAGCTTAAGACCTTGGTTGTGGTAAGCCTGCGGCTTGTTGGTCGCAGTACAACAAGGTGGCACCGGCTACCGCTGCAGGTACGATAATCAAATTCACGATGGGAATACTGACGCACAGGGCGACGCTACCACCGAAGCCCATCGTCGTTAAACGCTCGCGGCCTGCGAATTCAACCACGGCTTTAAAACTGTGACGGTGATTGTCCAGTGGATAGTCTAAAAACTGTAGACTCATCATCCAGGCGCCCAGCAAAAGCCACATCACGGGCACGGCAAAGTTTAAGACTGGAATCCAAGAGCAAATAAACACCAACAAGGCCATAGGTAGGTAATAAGCCAGTTTGCGCAGTTCTCGCATCAGCGACTTGGGGACAGCCATCAGGGCGGCGCCGAGGTTCTCAAAGCCTTGGACCTCTTGGCCGGTGTAGTGTTCTTCCACTTTCTCTGCCAATAAGCTGTTAAAAGGCGAGGCAATCATCAAGGTGACCGTAGTGAACAAATAGCCGCTCAGTAGACCAAACAGCAACACCAATACGGGCCATATAATCCATTCTATAAAACTCATCCAGGCCGGGAGCGCTTGGATCCACGCGGGCACTAAGGCATTTAGGTAGGAAATCGCCCAGCCGATTAAACTGCCAAATACAATCATGTTGATGGTCAGCGGTATTAAGATAAATACCATGAGTTTGGGGACTCGCATCAGCTGCACACCACGTATTAAGTATTGGATGCCCAGAGTTGGGTTACCTTGCATTGTCTCGACCTTTTTCAAGTTGGCTGTGTAAGTAAGCCAAAAAATGAGTTCGGCGTACAGTCTGGCTGTCGCTATAATACAACGGCGTACCGCAGAGGAATGATTATGAACGATGACGAACTGGACTTATTCGCACAAGAATTTGCCGACGTAAAACCTCTGCGTCAGGATGAACGTGTGGTGCGTTCTAAAGCGTCCAGTCTGGCGGCCGATGCCGTGGAGCGACGCCGAGAAGCGGCGGTTACCGGACCGCAAGCGGACAAAAATATTCTTACCGAGGAGGGTATTGCAGCACTCGACCCTTGGTTTGTTTTAGATTTTAAGCGTCCGGGAATCCAAAATGGCGTGTATCGCAAATTAAAACAGGGCAAGTACGATACCGAGGCGCGGCTGGATTTGCACCGCATGCGCGTGGTGCAAGCGCGCAAAGCGGTATTCGAGTTTGTTGAGCAGGCCTTGGATATTGGCTTGCGAACGGTCCTGATTGTGCACGGCCGCGGTGAGCGTAAGGCCGAGAAAGAACAAGCCGCGATTTTAAAGGGTTGTGTCAATCATTGGCTACGTGAGCTCGACGCGGTGCAAGCCTTTCACAGCGCCCAGCCCCAGCATGGTGGGACTGGCGCGGTGTACATTCTGTTGCGAAAAAACGAGACTCAAAAACAGGTGAATCGCGAACGCTTTATGCGCTCACAGCGCTGAACCTAGTTCAGCGCTTGGTTGAGTAATTCGTTGACCAGTTTGGGGTTGGCTTGGCCTTTCGAGGCTTTCATGATTTGACCGACAAAAAAGCCCAGCAATTTTTTCTGTTTACCCTCGTCGGCGGCTTGGTACTGTGCCACTTGATCGGGGTTGTTGGCCACCACCTCGTTGACCAGACGCTCTAAGGCGCCCGAATCGCTGACTTGTTTCAGCCCACGCCGTTCGATAATCGCGTCGACTTCTCCCTCACCTTGCCACAGGGCGTCGAACACCTGCTTCGCCATTTTGCTCGACAGCGTATTGTCTTTGATGCGAACGATCAGCTGGCCGAGCTGGCCTGCGCTCACCGGCGCTTGGTGTAGGGCGAGGTTGTTGGCGTTAAGCTGTGCTGCGAGCTCTGAAAGCATCCAGTTGGCAGCAAGCTTTGCGTCGCCACCGGCGTTGGCGGCTTCTTCAAAATAATTCGCCATGGCTTGGCTGTCGCACAGGGCTTTGGCGTCGTAGTCGCCCAAGCCATACTGTGTTTTAAAGCGTTCGCATTTGGCCTCGGGCAGCTCCGGTAAGCTGGCGCGAATCGTGTCAATCGTCTCGTCACTTAACACGACGGGGAGTAAGTCGGGGTCTGGGAAATAGCGATAGTCGTTGGCGACCTCTTTCGAGCGCATTGATCGTGTTTCATCGCGCTCGGCATCGTACAGACGTGTTTCCTGAATAATGACACCGCCGTCTTCGAGGATATCGGACTGGCGTTCGATTTCACTGAGGATGGCGCGCTCGACAAAACGGAAAGAGTTGACGTTTTTGATTTCGGTGCGCGTCCCAAATTCGCTGGCGCCGGGGCGGCGCAGCGATAGGTTGATATCACAGCGCATGGAACCTTGTGACATGTCGCCGTCGGATATACCTAAATACGTCACCAAAGTGTGTAGTGCTTTCAGATAGGCAACCGCTTCTTCCGCGCTGCGGATGTCCGGCTCACTGACGATTTCAAGCAGGGGGGTGCCGGCTCGGTTTAAGTCGATGCCCGAAGCGCCGGGAATAGCATCGTGAAGCGATTTGCCAGCGTCTTCTTCCAAGTGTGCGCGGGTAATACCAATGGTCTTCCTGCGGCCATCAGACAAGGTGACGGTAAACGAACCTTTACCCACAATGGGTTGCTCGAACTGACTGATTTGGTAGCCTTTGGGTAGGTCGGGGTAAAAATAATTTTTACGATCGAACACCGAGCGCTGCCCGATTTCGGCGCCAATGCCTAGGCCAAAGAGTACCGCGTAACGCACGGCTTGTTCGTTCAAGACGGGTAGCATACCCGGCATGGCTAAGTCGACAGCACTGGCTTGCGTGTTGGGTTCGGCGCCAAAGCGAGTTGAGCTACCCGAGAAAATTTTTGACTGGGTGGCCAGCTGTAGGTGTACTTCTAGCCCGATGACAACTTCCCAGTTCATGCGTCACCTCCTGCAATTAAACCAGGGCGCTGAGTATGCCAGTCCGTAGTTTGCTGATACTGGTGTGCCGTTCGCAACAGGGTGGCTTCATCAAAATGATTGCCGAGCAATTGGAGTCCAACAGGGCGATGATCGTAGAATCCCGCGGGCATCGACAAGCCCGGCAGGCCGGCTAGGTTGACCGCCAAGGTGTATATGTCTTCTAAATACATGGCCACTGGGTCTTGTGTTTTGTCGTTTAATCCAAACGCTGGTCCCGGGGTCGTGGGGCTGGCAATGACATCGACTTGCGCGAAGGCCTTGGCGAAGTCTTGGGCAATAAGGCGGCGCGCACGCTGAGCTTGCCCGTAGTAGGCATCGTAATAGCCACTGGAGAGCGCGTAAGTGCCCACTAAAATACGGCGTTGGACCTCTGCGCCAAACCCCTCACTGCGGCTTCGCACATATAAGTCCTGTAAGTCTTTGGGGTCGGAACAGCGATAGCCATAGCGTACACCGTCGTAACGAGACAGGTTGGTTGAAGCTTCGGCTGGCGCAATAATGTAGTAGGCGGGGATGGCCAAACCCGTTTGTTGCAAATCGATATCGATCAATTGAGCACCCAGTCGCTCTAATTCGCGCAAGGCATCCTGCAATAAGCCGGACATCTTGGTGTCGAGTTGGTCGTTAAAATACTGGCGCGGAAGGCCAATACGCAAACCGGCTATGGGGGTGCTCAATTGTTCGGAGTAGCGCGTGGTCGCGTGTTCACTCGAGGTGGAATCTTTGGGGTCAAAGCCCGCCATAGCCTCTAATAAAATGGCACAATCGTCGGCACTTTTTGCCATGACACCACCTTGATCTAAGGATGAGGCATAGGCCACCATGCCCAGGCGTGATACGCGGCCGTAGGTGGGTTTCAATCCGGTAATTCCGCAGAAAGCTGCGGGTTGACGAATGGATCCGCCCGTATCGGTACCGGTGGCTGCAACACACAGTGCGGCTGCCACTGCCGCGGCTGAGCCCCCGGATGAACCGCCGGGCACACAGTTCAGATCCCAGGGGTTTTTAACCGCGCCGAAAAAGCTATTTTCATTAGACGAACCCATCGCAAATTCGTCACAGTTGGTTTTGCCTAAGGTGACTGCACCGTTGGCGTCCATGCGTTCAACGACCGTGGCGTTGTAGGGCGGGACAAAATTCGCCAACATTTTAGAGCCGCAGGTGGTGGTCAGGTCGCGAGTGCAGAATATATCTTTGTGCGCGATCGGAATGCCACACAACAATGGAGCATCAGCCTTTGATAAGCGGTCGTCAGCCGCTTGCGCTTGCGCCAAAGCACGCTCCGGTGCCACGGTGATGTAGCTGTTAAGTTGCCCATCGAGCTGTTGAATACGCTGCAAGTAATCTTGTGTCAGTTCTACCGCCGAGGTTTTACCTTGGCGTAAATCGGAGGCGAGGGATCGGATACTTTGGGTCATTATTCAATCACCGGAGGTACGACATACAAACCCTCGTCGGCAGCGGGTGCAACCGCTTGAAAGGCTGCGCGTTGATTGGTTTCAGTAACCTCGTCTGTGCGCATGCGTTGGACCTCATCACGAGGGTGCGCCATCGGTGCTACTTGCTGTAAATCCAGTGCTTGGAGTTGGTCAACAAGACCGAGAATTTCGTTGATCGAACGGGTTACCGACTCGGCTTGTTCAGCCCGAAGTTGCAAACGCGCTAGCGTGGCGACCTCAGCGAGTTGACGTGTTGTGACAGACATATGGGAGCTCTCTTTTCGCAGGCGAGCGAGTTTATCACAACGCCGTCCTTGCCCAAAATCGCGGGCATTGATAGAGTTGCACAAACGGAGGATAATTCGGCTGATCAGCCGATACGAGCACATTGAGCGGCGGTGTTTGCCGCGCTATTCGATCCGAACGTGCCGCCTCGTCGGCCATTCCAACCCAACATTAGGGAAATCAAAACAACATGTTCAAACGACTGCGCGGGCTGTTCTCTAACGATCTATCGATTGATCTTGGTACCGCAAACACACTTATTTATGTAAAGGATCAAGGTATTGTGCTGAACGAGCCATCGGTGGTGGCGATTCGGATGCATAATGGCCAAAAATCGATCGAGGCTGTGGGCACGGAAGCAAAGCGCATGCTGGGCCGAACCCCCGGTAATATCACGGCTATTCGCCCCTTGAAAGACGGTGTTATCGCCGATTTTCAGGTAACCGAAAAAATGTTGCAGCACTTTATCGCGAAGGTTCATGAGACTCGTTTCATTCGACCTAGCCCCCGCGTACTGGTTTGCGTGCCCTGTATGTCGACCCAAGTCGAGCGTCGCGCCATTCGGGAAAGTGCTTTAAGCGCGGGTGCGCGTGACGTTCGTTTAATTGAAGAACCCATGGCTGCCGCATTGGGCGCGGGTTTGAATGTTGAAGAAGCTACCGGCTGCATGGTTGTGGACATTGGTGGGGGCACAACCGAAATTGCGATTATCTCGCTCAATGGCGTGGTGTACAGCGACTCGGTTCGAGTCGGGGGAGATCGTTTTGACGAAGCGATTATTGCCCACGTCCGTCGCCGGTACGGTAGCCTAATCGGTGAAGCTACGGCCGAGCGTATTAAACAAGAAATTGGTTGCGCGTTCCCCGGCGGTGAGCTTCGAGAGATCGATGTTCGGGGGCGAAACTTAGCCGAAGGTGTGCCACGCAGTTTCACGCTCACCAGCGATGAGATCCTTGAGGCGCTGTCAGACCCACTGCACATTATTGTGCAAGGCGTGAAGTCCGCACTCGAGCAGTCTCCACCGGAATTGGCGGCGGATATTGCCGAGTCCGGTGTGGTGTTAACGGGAGGCGGTGCTCTGCTGCGGGATCTGGATAAACTGATTTCTTCCGAGACGGGTCTGCCTGTCGTGATTTCGGACGATCCCTTAACGTGCGTTGCGCGCGGCGGCGGTATCGCCATGGAACGCATGGATCGGCATACCTTGGAGTTGTTGTCTAGCGAATAACCTTGCTTGCACTTGAGCATAAGAACTCAGGGAGAGACACATCAAACCACTGTTTATCAAAAAGTCACGTGTGGGTATTCGCGCTGGTCTCTTGGCCACGTTGTTGTTTGCAGTTTGGTTGGCCGATCGGCAATCAAATTGGTTAGACCCAGTGCGAAAAGCGGGTCTAGATGCCACCGATTTTGTGTTTGATGTGGCCGCCGTGCCGGGCAATATTTGGACTGCTTTGTCGAACGCCAGTCGTTCGGAAGACGCCTTGTTCAACCGAGTCGACCAGTTAGAGCGAGAAAATCTGGTGTTGCAGGCTAAGCTGCAACAAATGGTAGCGCTGCGTGCCGAAAATACTCGATTAAGGGCTTTGATGAATTCTGGTCCTCGTGAGCGCAATGACGTGCTAGCCACCGAGGTGATAGGCGTCGCGCCCAATCCCAATCGGCAAATTGTGGCTATTGATCACGGCAAAGCCGATCGGGTATACGTCGGGCAACCTTTGATCGATTCCGATGGCTTACTGGGGCAGGTGATCGAACTGGCCGACCATACGGCCCACGTGTTATTGATTAGCGATGCGAGCCATTCGGTCCCGGTGCAGATTATCCGAAACTCCGTGCGCGCCATTGCCGAGGGCACGGGTGATTTAAATCGTTTGCGGATTGAATATTTATCAACCACGACAGACGTTGAAGTGGGGGATGAGCTTGTTACCTCGGGTTTGGGGGGGCGTTTTCCCATGGGTTATCCCGTTGCTAAAGTGGTAGCGGTCGAACGCGGCGATGGTGATCGATTTGCAAGGGTGTGGGCCGAGCCCTTCGCTCAACTCAGTAGAACTCGTCACGCTTTGTTACTGTTTCCCGAGGGTGCGCTGACGCTTGAGGCAAATCGATATGAATCGGTGATTAGACCGTGATACGAGACGCCCTTGTGGTGTCGTCGACCCTGTTCATGGGCGTGCTGTTGAGCGTCTGGACAGGGGGGCTGTTTGGCTTGCCGCAGGTGATCGATTGGGTTGGGCTGATTCTGTTTTATTGGGTCGTCGCACTGCCCGGGCGAGTGGGCCTGAGCTATGCATTGGTTAGCGGTTTTACACTGGATGTTTTAAGTGCCAGTCCCCTGGGGCATTACGCCATGGTCATGATCATTATTTGTATGCTGGGTCAGCTGATCTGTCTTCGTTTTCGCAAAATGGATGGTATTTCACAAGTGGCTTTGGTCTTTATGGTGCTCGGCTTGGCGCGTTTCGTGGACGTGTGGATGGCCTCATTTGAGAGCGTATCGGTTACCCTAACGCCACCGCTGTTGACCGCTTTTTGCAGTGCCTTAATGTGGCCTGTAGTCATGCGTTTGTTGCGCTACTTTAGACGCTATCACGGACTAACGGAGTGGTGATTTTAGCGTCACAGTCCCCGCGCCGTCGCGAACTGTTAGCCCGCATTTTGGACGATTTCAGGGTGTGTCCGGCCGACATTGATGAGACTCCTAGGCCACAGGAGTCCGCCGAGGAATACGTTGAGCGCTTAGCGCGTGAAAAAGCGAGTGCAGTTCAAGGTCAGTTCCCGCAGGACTGTATTATCGCCGCAGACACCACGGTGGTGATTGACGGCTTGATGTTGCAAAAACCCGAGTCGGACGACCACGCGTTCGCGATGTTGTCGCAATTGCGTGGCAGGGAGCACTGTGTGCTGACTGGACTAGCGGTATATACCCCAAGGATCGAGAGTGCGCGCGTGGTCAGTACACGGGTTCGCTTTGCACCTGTGAGTGATGAGCTATTGTGGGCGTATGTCGCAAGTGGCGAGCCGAGCGATAAAGCGGGGGCTTATGCGTTGCAAGGTGTTGGCGATGTGCTGATCGAATCGATCGACGGCTCGGTCAGTAATGTAATTGGTTTGCCATTGCAGGTATTAAGCCAACTGTTGGCGCACGCAAAGGTGAATTTGTCATTATCCCGGAGCGGTAATTAGGGTGTAGAATTCAGCGTATGTTGTCTACTACCCCTCATTTCTATGAGCGTTTAAGCAGTTTGCTGTGGCGGCTCATTGTCTTTGGCATCGTACTCTTGGCGGTGTACGTAAGCTTGGGTCGTTTGCTCGCCAATCACGTTGATCGATATCGCGAACCTATTCTTGAACGCATTAACCAATCGATCCCCGGTCGACTCGAGGCGCAAGGTATTGCGCTTCGCTGGGAGTCGTTTGCGCCCACTTTGGTATTGGATCAAGTGGTGTTGCATGGTGACTCTGGCGCAATGGCCGGTGCCACGATAGCGCTTGCTTCAGCAGAATTGCGTATTGATGTGATTGCCTCTTTGCAATTGCAAGTGCCCAGTATTTCGACCTTAGCCGTCAATGGTCTGCAGGTAGAGTATTTTGTACTCGAGACGCCTGATATCGCTTTGAGTGCTGAGTCATCGAACCAGTCTTTGCAGTTGATGGGCGATGTCCTGGAAGTGCTGATGGACAAAACTCGGCGCATTGATGTAACCGACGCGCAGCTCGGATTTGAGCGGGCGGGACAGCGGTATCTGGCTCAATTGGATTTTGATTATTGGCGCGATGCCAGCGAGCGTCAGCTGAAAGTTCTGCTGGGTGATAGCACGGGCACAGAGATTCAGGTACTCGCACAGGGGCTTGGGAACCCCTTGCGCCCGAGTGAATTTACAGGCACAGGTTATGTGTCTATGAGTGTCTCCCAAGCGCCCCTGGGAATTCTCAGGGGACAACCTCTGATTACGTCGCAGCAGGATGCGGGATTTGCCGTGTCCATGTATCTGCAAGCCTTACCCAACGACTGGCGACTGGGTGGACGCTGGTCGCTATCCAAATTGAAAACGCAAGACTCTGGTGTGGTGCAGAATGTGGCAGGCGAGCTTAGACTTGACACCAACTTTCGAACCACACGAGCCCGTTTCTTTGATCAAGGTTTAACGGTAGACGCCGAGACCCGGCCATTGCCTGAAATTAATGCCTTATGGCGGGACGAAGGCATACTTCTGCAGGCAGACAATTTGGATTTGTCTGAGCTGAATCGCTTGGTTGGGGATGTGATGCCCTCAAGCAGTGTTGCTCGTATGTTAAGTGAGCTCGCGCCCGAGGGGCGTATTGTTCAGGGGCGTGCCTTGTGGCAACAGGGTCAGAGTACACTGAGGGCGCACCTGAAGCTCGATAATATTGGTGTCCAGGCATCTGCGACGCGGGCAGGCGCGCAGGGCGTCAGCGGTGACCTGTGGTTGCAAGACCGTAGGGCTTTGTTACGGCTGGCAAGTCCGAGTTTGTCCTTGGCCTTGCCCACCGTGTATACCGACGCTTTAGAGATTGACGAAGTGCGAGCCGACCTTTACGCAGCTTGGACGGACGATGCATTGTCTCTGCGCTCTGACAATATCGAAGGCCTTGCTGCACTGGGTGCAATGCAGGGTAAATTGGCCCTGACACTCCCCTTAATGCGCGGCAGTGTAGAACCCGAAATGGAGCTGTACCTCGCTGTCCCCGAGGGTGACGTCAGTGCAAGGAATACGGTAATCCCAATCACCGTGTCTCCAAATTTGCAACGTTGGCTAGACACCGCGATAGGCGATGCTCAAGCCAGCGATTTCGGTTTTGTTTATCGGGGCTCGCTCTTAAAAGAGGCGAGAGATGCTCGTAGTTTAGGTTTAGTGGGTCGGATTCACTCGGCCGATCTGAAATTTTTACCCGAGTGGCCTGAACTGCGTATCGATTCCGCTTTGTTAGTCATGGATGATGAGCAAACCGGGATATGGTTGGAGCAAGGAGGATTGCCGGGGATTCGCGCGAACTCGGTGGGTGCAGAGGTTTGGCTGGACGAAGAACGCCTGCCGCATTTGAGGATCGAAGGGGCCATCGCTGCGAGCTTAGCTGGGGCCTTAAGTGACTTACGTGATTCACCCTTGTCGATTTACATTCCAGCGGTTACCCAAGATTGGCGTGTGCAGGGCATTGTATCGGGGCGCTTGCAAATTCAAACCCCCTTAGTGGACGCGACGCGGCCAAAGGTGGATTTGGCCTTGGCGCTGGATGGCGTTGGTATGACGCCTGTTCGCGGCCTTCAAATTACAGAGCTTGCGGGCGCCTTGAGTTACAACACAGAACAAGGGTTTTACGCGGAATCCTTGCGCGCCAGTCTTTGGGGTCGGCCTTTGGCGTTCCATATTTCTGGGCAGGAAGCAGCGGACTCAACGACTGAAATTCACTTTTCTACGGCGTTGGAAGGGTCCTCGCTCGAGACATTTTTGGACTTAGGTATTCACGGTCAACTGCAGGGTGAGGCACAGGTTGATGGCGCCGTGGTGCTGTCTTCGGAGCGTGCCTCCTTGACAATCGGTAGTGATTTGAAGGGCTTGGCAATGAACTTGCCGGAGCCCTTAAGCAAACAGGCTGATGTAAGTTGGCCCTTGAAGTTTGACTTGGATTTACGCAGTTCGAACTTGCGAGGTGTAATGACGCTTGGCCCTAACATAAACCTTGCGGCGCAATTTGCGCCACAAGATCTGGGCTTTGCCGTGGGTCTCGGGCGGCAGCCACTCCCCTTGGAGGCGGGACTTTCCAGTCTGACAGGCACAATCCAAACGCTTGATTTGGATGCTTGGCAGCCGATTATGCCCCCGTCGCAAGAATCGTCGATGGCCCACGTCTTGGTGCAGGATTTGCGGGTCAGTCGACTGACGTTTATGGGGCGCGAGGTCAATGATGTTCTGCTGATGGCTGATCGGAAATCGTCAGAATGGTTTGTGGGTTGGCAATTGGATTGGTTGAAGGGGGAACTCAGTAGTCATTCGCAAGATCCCCATTGGCGCTTACACTTGCTGGATATTGATCTAGAGCGAATCCCATCGGATTGGATGCCCGAACAAGGTGTTGAAGAGGCATCGGAGCTTACTTGGCCCGAGTTATCTGTTAGCGTCGATCGCGTGCGGCGAGGCGATCAGGTGTTGGGACATGGTGACTTGCGATTCGAACCCAGTGACACCGACTATCGACTGAGTGTGTTTGATGGTGAATGGCGCGGGCTTCGGGTTGACCCCGATAACCCCATCGTTCTTAGCTGGCCGCGCCAGGGTTTAATCACCTCGCGTGCAGCCGGGGGGCTGTTGGTCGACAATCTGGGTGACGTCTTCCAAGCCTTTGGCTACGAGAGTGTGCTAATGACGCGTTCTGGTCGCGCAGACTTTGATTTAGAGTGGCCGGGTGGACCTGAACTGTTTGGTTTTGCGGGTACAGACGGACAACTGACGATTCGCTTGAAAGAGGGTAAGTTTTTAAAGGCGTCTGCCGGTGCTCAAGGCGCGCTTAAAGTGATCACTATTTTGAACTTTACCGACATCGTGAGTCGATTAAGTTTGACCCAATTGTTCGAGTCAGGCGTTCCATTTGATCGCTTAGTCATTGATGCAACGGCAGATCTAGGTCTGATTAAGGTCGATAAGTTGACTGTGGAAAGCAGTGCCAGTCGTTTTCAATTTACTGGACAGGCAAACTTGCTGGACGAAAGTTTGGACGGTCGTTTGATTGCAACATTACCCGTAGCCAATAATTTGCCTTGGTTGGCGGCCCTGACGGGTGGGCTACCCGCTGCCGCAGGTGTCTACGTGATCAGCAAAATTTTTGAAAAGCAGGTCGATAAGTTCTCGAGTGCGGTGTATTCCGTCAAAGGTACTTGGCAAGAACCCGTGCTGAAGTTTGACACGCTCTTTGACACGACTTTGCCGAAACCCAAGGGTTCGGCAGAAGACACGCGCGTGATGCCGCAAGCGGAAAGTCAGCCGAGTGGTGGGGCATCCCAGAGTGGCGCCGGGGAGGACGAACCGGTCGATGCGCCCGCAGATAGCTCAAGCTCGGGGAGTGCCGACCCGCCTGGCGCTTAGAAGTCTAAGCGTTCGGGGGCTTGCTCAGGCGTCCAGCGTTTCGAAGATGGCCTTGTATAATTTTCGATAGGCTGCAGGAGGCGCGTTTTTACTACGCTCGTTTTGCGCCTGCTGCCACAAAGCACGTAGCTGCGTGCGTTCGGCTTGGGGGTATTCGCCGATGAGTTCATTGATACCCTCAATGCCGTCCGCCATGATGCGGTCACGCCAACGCTCGGCGGTATGATGTTTTTGTGTCGCCTCTTTGTCTGTTTCGTGCTCGCGATTAAGTGCGGCCACAATCGCCGAGGTGTCGACGTTGCGTAAGCGTTTGCCGATAAACTGGATTTGCCGCTTACGTCCGCTGTTGGCGGTAATTCGGCGCGCCAGTTCAATGCCTTCTTGCAGCACTTCATCCTCGATCGGGATCTGTTCTAGGCGCTTTTGCGGTAATTCGACTAATACCCTAGCCAGCTCAGTAAGCTCTGCTAATTGCCGTTTTACCGCGCTTTTACTGAGGGGGGCATCCCCGTCGTACCCGTCGTCATCGTGCATAAAATAGAGTCGCTAGTCCTAAAAATGACATAAAGCCCACCACATCGGTTACGGTGGTAAGAATAACACCGCCCGCGAGTGCGGGATCGATGCCGATACGGTTTAAAAATAGGGGGAGCGTCGCACCGGTCAATGCTGCGGTGATTAGATTGATGACCAAGGCGATTGCGATGACCAGCGATAGGGTCCAGTCGTTAAACCAGAGGGATGCCGCGACTCCCACCACGCCAGCCCACAGCATGCCATTGATAAAACCCACCGCTAATTCCCGATTGACCAGCCAGCCTTGGTTGCTTCGCGAGATCTGTCCCACGGCGATTCCGCGGACGAGTACGGTTAAGGTTTGAGTGCCTGCGATTCCGCCCATGGATGCGACGATAGGCATCAGCACGGCAAGCGCTACGACTTTTTCAATGGTTTCTTGGAATAGATTGATCACGCTGGCCGCGACGAATGCGGTCAGCAAGTTGATGCCCAGCCACAATGCGCGTCTGGGGGTGGTGCGCAGAATCGGAGCAAAGGTATCTTGCTCTTCATCCAAACCCGCCATCGACATGAACGAGTGATCTGCATCTTCACGGATCACGTCCACCACGTCATCGATGGTAATTCGTCCCAGGAGTTTTCGATTCTCATCGACAACCGGCGCGGATACCCAGTCGTTGCGTTCAAACAAGCGAGCCACTTCGTCGTCGGGCATGTTTGCGGGAATGGGATCGATATCGGTGATCATCATTTCGCGCACGGATGCAGAGGGATCCGAGACCAACAAGGTACGCAAAGGCAGTAGGCCAATGTACTGGTCCTGACTGTTCACCACAATGAGGCTATCGGTCATGGATGGGATTTCAGTGTGGCGGCGCAGATAGCGCAGCACTACGTCCATGGTCACGCGGGCACGAATCGTGATGGCGTCGGTGGTCATCAGACCACCCGCGGTATCTTCTGAATACGTTAGTACTCGTTCGATACGGGCGCGGTCTTGCTGATCCATCGATGCCAGTACTTCTTGGGTGACGGCACCGGGTAATTGTTGCAAGATGTCGGCGATATCATCGTCCGCCATGCCCTCGGTCATCACGACAACTTCCGAGGCGTCCATTTCCGCCAAGAACTGGCTTTGTAGTTCCTCGCTCAGTTCCCCAATGACCTCACCTTCAATTTCGGTGTCGACCAGTTGCCACAGGATGTGCCTGAGTTTGGGGGTGGAAGATTCGATTAGGTGTGCGACATCCGCAGGAGGCATGTCATTCAGCATGCTACTCACGTCCGCAATGCGCGCGCTGTCGCGCGAGTTCAGTAAAGACTCGAGCTTGTCATGGGCAATGGTGGTGAGTTTTGAGCTCATACTGTGGGTCGTCCTATCTGCTGTGCGTAGGATACCAGATTTAGTTGAAGCTCACCGCGGAAATTATCGGGGTCTTATCGACCATTACTCGTTTTCATCGAAACGATTGTGAATCAACGTTTGCAAGGCTTCAAAGGCTTGGGTCTCGTCCTTTCCCTCGATACAAACGTGCAGTACGGTGCCCTTGGCAGCTGCAAGCATCATAACGGCCATGATACTTTTGCCGTCTACCAGTTGGGTGGCGGTTTTGCCAACTCGAACTTTCGCCGCAAACTGGCCGGTGCAGGCGATAAACTTCGCGGCAGCGCGGGCGTGCAGGCCCAATTTATTGATGATTTCAATTTGCGCTTCGATCATCGCTTTACCCTATTCCTCGCGCGAGATGAGTTCGCGGTGACGAACATGAATATTCGTCAGGCTAGCACTGAAGTATTGATACAGCTGTTGCGCCATATAGACCGAGCGGTGTTGTCCACCCGTGCAGCCGATAGCGACCGTCACGTAACTTCGGTTGCTCTCACTGTATGAGGGTAGCCAGCGTTCGACAAAGTTTTTGATATCATCAAACAGCGTCCGCGTCGATTCTTGTTGACTGAGAAAGTCGACAACCCCAGGATCGGTGCCGTTAAGCAGGCGTAACTCCTTGATCCAATGCGGGTTGGGTAGCATTCTGACATCGAACACCAGATCGGCGTCAGAGGGAATACCTTTTTTAAAGCCAAAGGATTGAAATAAGATCGACAGCTCACCTTTTTTGGCGCCTAAGAGGCGTTGACGAATCGTGTCGCGCAGCTCGTAAATGGTCATTTCACTGGTGTCCACAACTATCGATGCGGCACCCAGTACCGGTTCTAAGAGCTCCCGCTCTTGGGCGATGGCATCTGACAAGGTGGTTTGTTGGTTGGTGAGTGGATGGCGACGACGCGTTTCACTGTAGCGGGTAATGAGAATGGCGTCGAGCGCATCAAGATACAAAATGCTGCCCTGTGTACGCGTGGGGATGGACGTCAAAATACTGTTTAAGTCGCCGGCTTTGGTCCAGGCATTGCGTGAGTCGATGCACACGGCCACGCCTTTAAAGTGGGCAAAATGATCGCCTTCAATTTCCTGCAACAGCTGCTCTAACAGCCCGAGCGGAAGATTGTCTATGCAATAAAAACCCTCGTCTTCGAGTAAATGTAACGCGGTGCTTTTGCCGGAGCCTGAGCGACCACTGATGATCACGAGAGGGCAAGTGCTCACGTTTTTGCTTCCCATGCTGCGAGTGTCACCATGAGTGCCTCGGGGCTGTCAGCGGCGCGAATATCTCGGCAAAAGGCAGCGTTTTGAAAGAGCCCAGCTAAGGTTGCTAGCGTATTTAAGTGTTCTTGCTCTTCATTTTCTGGGACCAATAAGGCGAAGACTAAATCAACGTCTTGGTTGTCAGGCGCATCAAAGTCGATGGCGGTATCGAGTGTGAAGAACACACCGACAATATCCGGCGCGCCTTCGATCCTGGCATGCGGTATGGCGATCCCTTGTCCCAAGCCGGTACTGCCAAGCTTTTCACGTGCGATTAAGCGGTTGAACACGGATCGTGCTGGAATGTCGGGAAAGTCGGCTTGGATGCGGTCAGAAATTTCTTCAAATAAACGTTTTTTGCTGGACACCGCGAGGTGGGTGTCCAGTCTGTGATGGGATAACAGTTGAGTGAGTGTGCCAGACATTGGCGAATCAATGCCCCCTGGCCTTTTGTTTATGCTTGATGACTTGTCGGTCGAGTTTGTCGGCCAGCATGTCTATTGCCGCATACATATCTTCTGCTTCCGAGGCCGCGAATAAATCGGCCCCCGCGACGTGAATTGAGGCCTCTGCTTTCTGTGAGGCTTTTTCGACGATCAGAGTCACGTCCACTTTGGTGATGTGATCACTGTGTCGTTCCAGTCGTTCAAATTTATTGGCTACATAGTTGCGCAAGGCATCGGTTACGTCTACGTGATGTCCGCTAACAGTCAATTGCATAAACTACTCCTTATTGCTGTAACAGTGGGGACAAATCCCCACGATCCATACTACCTTAAACGAGGCGTTTGCGCTCGTTCGACGGTGGGATATGTAAAATATCTCGATACTTGGCAATGGTCCGGCGCGCCACTGTGACCCCTTCTGCAGCGAGCAGCGTTACAATTTTGGAATCACTCAAGGGTTTTTTCGGATTCTCTTCGGCCACCAATCGCTTGATCAGGGCTTGAATGGCGGTGGACGAGTGCTCGCTGCCATCGTCATTGCGGACATGACTCGAAAAGAAATACTTTAATTCAAACACACCGCGTGGCGTGTGCATGTACTTGTTTGTGGTGGCGCGCGAGATGGTCGACTCATGCATTTCAACTTGTTCGGCGATGTCACTTAAAATCAAGGGGCGCATCGCGATTTCACCCTCTTCAAGAAAACCACGCTGGTGTTCAACAATTTTTGTCGCCACTTTCATCAGGGTTTCATTGCGGCTGAGCAAGCTCTTTAAAAACCATCGAGCTTCTTGCAGATTGTCGCGCAGGTAGTTGTTTTGATCACTGTTGTCAGCGCGCTGAATGAGGTTGGCGTAGGTGTCGTTGATGCGCAGTTTTGGTGCGATGTCGGGATTGAGTTCCACCACCCAGCGGTCGTGTTTTTTGGTCACAAAGACATCGGGGATCGCATATTCGGTTGAGGCCGAATAGTAGGTATGGCCGGGATTGGGGTCCAAGGTTTGAATAAGACCGATGGCGGCTTTTAGGTCGTCTTCGCTGAGTCGTGCGCGCCGCATGATTTGCTTATAATCGCCCGCGCCGAACTGGCTCATGTAGCGGGTAAGGAGCAAGTTGGCGGTATCTCGGTGAGGTGTACTGGCAGGCAGCTGGCGCAGCTGAAGATGTAAACACTCTTGTAAATCTTTGGCGAATACGCCCGTCGGTTCGAATTGCTGCAAGCCGTGCAGTACCGCGACGACCTCATCAAAATCGATGTCACCCTCGTCGGCAACGACCTCGTAAATTTCCTCTAGATCGGCGGTCAAACGTCCGTTTTCGTCGGTATAGTCGATGATGGTGACTGCGATCATTCGGTCGATCTCAGACCAGTGCGTTAGGTTTAATTGCCACAGCAAGTGCTCTTGCAGGGTCGTATCGGCACTGCCTTGCTGGGCGTAGTCGAATTCTAGCTCGTCATCGTTTAGTGAGGGGGGTGGGCTTGAGGAAGAGGGTAATAAATCATCCCACTGCGTATCGACCGGTAGCTCTTCTGGGAGCGATTGATCCCAACTGTCGCTGCCGCTCGGGGTCTCTGCCGCGGCGTGCTCCAGGTTGTCCATTGGACCTTCGCTAGCACGAATCTCATGGGTTGGCGTGTCGTCGTCGAACTCCTCTTCGACTTCGAGTAGCGGATTGGATTCAAGGGCTTGTTGGATTTCGAGCTGTAAATCCAGCGTGGATAACTGCAAGAGTTTAATCGCCTGCTGCAGCTGCGGGGTCATGGTTAACTGCTGACCGAGTTTTAGCTGTAAAGACTGCTTCATACCACATATCCACGGTGTTAGACGCAGAGTTTAGCCTTATGACTGCGGCGCCGACAAGTGTTGGCGCGGTTTTTGCTGGGATTTCTTAGGTGTTACAGCGTGAAGTGTTCACCGAGGTACACGTCGCGGACTCTTTGGTTGGTGAGGATGTCTTGAGCGCCACCTTCAGCAATGATGTGGCCCTCGCCGACGATGTAGGCGGAGCTGCACAAATCCAGAGTTTCTCGTACGTTGTGATCGGTAATAAGGACGCCAATATTGCGATCAGCGACACTGCGAACAATGTCTTTAATGTCGTTAACAGAAATGGGGTCAACCCCAGCGAAGGGTTCGTCCAGCAAGATAAACTTGGGTTCGAGCGCAAGCGCTCGCGCAATTTCTACGCGTCGTCGTTCGCCGCCAGACAGTGCTTGGCCCAGGGTGTCTTGCACAGCGTGTAGACGGAATTCATCGATTAACTGTTCACACAAAAAATTGCGGGCTTTGTAGCCCAGTTCTTTGCGTGTTTCTAAAATGGCGAGTATGTTGTCGCGCACGCTCAAGCGGCGGAATACCGATGCTTCTTGCGGCAGGTAGCCCAAGCCCGCTTGGGCGCGTTGATGCAAAGCCAGTTTAGTCAGGTCTTGCTCGTCGATACTGATGCGGCCAGCATCGGCGGGAACGATCCCCACGATCATGTAAAAGCAGGTGGTCTTGCCGGCGCCATTGGGGCCCAAAAGCCCCACGATGGTACCGCTGTCAACTTGTATGGAGACGTCTTTGACGACACTGCGCCCTTTGTAGGCTTTGGCCAGGTGTTGTGCTCGTAGTGTGGCCATCAGTGACCACCATCCGATGAGGGAATCACGACCTCAATACGGCGTTTCGGTTGATTGGCATCTTGCCCCGCCTGCACTCGCTTTTCGTCGATAAAATACTCGATCAAGGGGCCGCTGATAATTGAATCGCCCCGCTTAATTCGGGCGTCTTGTTCCAAAATGACTTTGCGCGCGATTTGTTCATAGCGAATCACTAAGGCTTGAGCATCGATGGCGGGGTCTTCGCCAAGTTGAGGTTGCACAAAGGTGGCGGGCGATCCGGTGGCAATGATTTTCGTTTGACCGACATCGGCTTGGTCTATTTCCAGCGAGCTCGCTGAGATCGTTATGGGCCCTTGTACTAGTATCACATTGCCTAGATATCGCGTGACGCCGTCTCGCTCGGACCGCGTCGCTTCATCGGCGCTGATGCGAATCGGGTCGTTGTTAGATTGCGCGATCCCCCACGGGCTGAGCACAAGCAACAACAAGCACGTGATGTTACGGTTTAAGGGGGGCATAAACAGAGTGTACCTTGTGCAAAAAGTGGAAGGTCTGCTGTTTTAAATCCGCAGTCAGACCCTCTGATTGGGTGATGGCGCCGTGATGAGAGAGTGTCACAAGAGCGTCGGTGTGCGCAATGTCTTTTGCCAAATCCAAGTCCAGCTGCTCGGTTTTCAATTGAATGTCATTGGAGTCGTGGTCCAACACCACTTGTCCCTGCAAGACGACGGTCTGGGTCTCTTCATCGACACTGCCTTGTTCGGCGCGGGCAGACCAGCTTTCGTTGATTGCCAGGGTTCTGGAAATGCTGGCTTGCGTCAGCTCCCCGCGTGAGCGCCCTGTAAAGTAGCGAATTTCGCGAGCACCGACGCTGTCTTTTGCCACGCCATTTTTGTCGAAGCGAACGGTTTCGCTGTTTTGTAGGTAGGTTTGCAGCAGATCATCCGGTTGAGACGACGGTGTGTCAGTCATCTCGATATCATCGTAAAACTGCCAAGCGATGGCGGCCACCGCACAGAGAATGATCGTTTGCAAGCGTTTGCGGCCCACTAGGCTTGTTGCTCCACCAGAGTATTCCAAAGTCCAAGGGATTTCAGCCAGTGCTCTGCAAGCTCTCGAACAGCGCCCGCACCACCGGTTTTGCTGCTGCACCAGTCTGCAACCCGTTTGACTTCCTCTGCACCGTCAGCGACGGTGGCTCCAAGGCCCGCTGCTTGGATGGCTTTGCGGTCGGGCAAATCGTCGCCCATGTAGGCCGCTTGGCTGAGATCAAGATCGAGTTGCGCACACAGGTCAGTTAAAGCCGACAATTTGTCTTCTCGACCCTGAATGATGTGGGTAATACCCAGCTCTTGAGCGCGGCGCGCCACGATGTTTGAGGTGCGCCCAGTGATAATTGCAACCTGTACGCCGGCGTGCTGCAGTAGCTTGATACCCAAGCCATCGCGAATGTTGAAGGTTTTTAACTCTTCACCTTGGTTGCCATAATACAATCGGCCGTCGCTCAGCACGCCGTCGACGTCCAAGGCGAGAACCTTCAGGTTTTGAAAGGGGGTCATGCGATACCCTCGCGTAATAAGTCCATGAGGTGGATGACGCCCCG
>JALRFH010000227.1 GCA_023253715.1 Halieaceae bacterium | reverse complement strand
AGCGGACACTTTATGCCGACTTGTGCTTTTGCATCAGCATCATCAACACGTTGCTGAGACGATCACGCATCTCACGACGGTCGACGATCATGTCGATAGCACCTTTCTCAAGGAGGAATTCTGAACGCTGGAAGCCTTCAGGCAATTTTTCACGTACCGTTTGCTCGATAACACGAGGACCTGCAAAACCAATCATAGCTTACAGTCGAGCGCTGAGTACGGGCAGTTACCTGATGGCTTCGCAGGCGGATGAGGTATTTGTTCATCCAGCCGGTGCGCTCTCGATTTCTGGCTTGGGTGGGTATCGCGATTACACGCGAGACTTGACCGATAAACTGCGCATTACGGTGCACAACTACTCGCAGGGTGACTACAAGTCTGCGACCGAGGGTCTAACTCGACGTGACATGAGTGATGCCGACCGCGAACAGCGCATGGAGTTGCTGCAACCCATATGGCAAACAATGAAAACTCGTATGGCGGCTGCCAGAGATGTCGATCCCGCCGTTATACAGAGCATGGCTGACGACTTTTCGGTGCCTTTGCTGGGTGAGGCGGGTTACCACAATTTGGCTCAAGCGGAAGCCATGGGCTTGATTGATGGCACCATGAATTTTCCAGAATATCGAGAGTTCATGATGGAGCGATTTGGCAGGGTAACCAAAGATGGCCGTGATACCTATCCGCACATTTCGATGGATGAATATGCCTCATTGACAAAGACTACACCTGAGCAACATGAAAATGCCGTGGCGGTCGTTTTTGTACAAGGGGGTATTCAAGAGGGGCCTCAGGGTCCAGGCGTTGCTGGCGCGGACGACATCGCTAATTTATTACGCACGGCGTACTCTAAAGATAGCACTAAGGCCATCGTGCTTCGCGTAAATAGTCCGGGAGGCTCAATCATCGCGAGCGAGATGATTCGCGATGAAGTCTCTGCAGCGCAGCGCAAAGGTATTCCTGTGGTTGTTAGTATGGGCGATGTGGCGGCGTCTGGTGGTGTTTGGGTTAGCATGTCAGCGGACAAAATCTACGCTGAGCCAACAACTATTTCGGGCTCGATTGGTGTCGCAGTCGCATTTCCTACCTTTGAGCGAGTCATGGATTGGGCCGGTATTAATTTTGATGGTGTGACAACCGCTGAAAATACTGGCTGGTCACCGGTCTTGCCTATGAGTGATAAGTTAGATGCTCTGTTCGCGCGTTGGGCTTCGACTGCCTATGATCGCTTTGTCAACTTGGTAGCAGAAGGGCGCAATAAGGAACCAGACTATATTCGATCTATTGCAGGTGGCCGAGTGTGGATCGGAAGCAAGGCCCAAGAGTTGGGCTTGGTGGATGCGATGGGTGATTTAGATGCGGCAATAGCTTCCGCTGCAGAGTTGGCGCAGCTGCAGGACCATAGCGTTGATTACGTGACGAAGAAACCCTCGAAGTTCATGATGATCTTGCAAGAGTTGCAGGGTGACATTGGCGTGCGCGTTTCGGGTGAGCTCATTAGTTTTAGTGATTACATGAGCCGTATTTTTGGGGTGTTTGAGGACGTTTCAGAGCCTCGTGCCACCGTGCTGTGCACCGAGTGCATGGTTGAGTTGTAGAACTCTCAGGCCGGGCACAGTGTTGTCCGGCCTGTTTTTTCTTGTGAGCCCGAGTGGTTGACATCGCCTATCCGCGCTTCAATAGACACCTTAGAACCCTCGACGCGCTTTGAACATGCCTTGTTCGTTTTCGTGTTCGGCAAGACCTTAAAGACGTGCGTTCAGCAAACCCATTAGTACCTGAGTCGATTCGTCGAATCCGCTTAAATCTGCGTCTTGTGGTAACAGTTCGTTGGTCAGTTTCTTGCCCAGCTCGACACCCCACTGATCGAACGAGTTAATTCCCCACAAAGAGCCCTGAACAAAAACTTTGTGCTCGTATAGGGCGATCAGAGCCCCCAAGGATGCGGGAGTCAGTTTCTCCATCAAAATCATGCTTGATGGTTTATCACCTGGATAATCTCGATAAGCCTGCGCATCAGGCGCCGGTTTTCCGCTCATCAATGCCGACGCCTGGGCAATCATGTTGACTAACAAAGTGCGATGGTGGTTTGTATCGCTGAGTGTATCTTGCAAAGCACCAATAAATTCTACAGGGATTGTATGAGTGCCTTGATGCATTAACTGAAAAAAGGCGTGTTGGCCATTAGTGCCTGTTTGGCCCCAAACAATAGGGCCGGTAGCGGTGCGTGCTGCCGTGTTGTCGCGCAGGGTGCTTTTACCATTACTTTCCATGTCCAGCTGCTGCAGGTAGGCGCTCAGTAAACCGAGGCGCTCGCAATAGGGTATGACAGCCTGTGTAGGGTAGTTCATAAAGTTGATGTGCCAAATGCCGACCAAGGCCATAAGCACAGGAATGTTGCTGTGCAGGGGCGTTTCGGCAAAATGTTTGTCCATGGCATGAGCGCCCTGCAGTAACTCGTTAAATGCCTCTGCCCCGATGGCGCAGGCGATACCAAAGCCAATGCTTGACCAAAGTGAATAGCGACCTCCTACCCATTCTTCGAAGGGAAGGACTCGTTCAGGAGCTACCCCGTACTTCACCGCATTAGTCGCACTGGCGGTCAGTGCCACCACGTGGGAAGACGCTTCCACCAGATCAAGGCCAAGTCCCTGGCGCAACCACGTGAGAGCCGTTTTTGCATTCAAAAGTGTCTCTTGCGTGGTAAAGGTTTTACTCGCAATCGCCACTAAGGTGGTTTCTGGGCTCAGCGTCTTTAATAACGAGTAGATCTCCGCCCCGTCGACATTCGAAATAAAATGCACCGTTAAGGTGTCACTTCGAAACTCTCGCAACGCTTCATAGACTAATTTAGGGCCTAGGTCAGACCCGCCAATGCCGATGTTTACGATGTCGGTGATGGTTTTGCCGGTATACCCCAGCCACTCACCAGAACGTATTTGCTCTGCTGCAGCCAGCATTTGAGCTCGCTGCTGGTAGACAGTGTCACGGTATTGGTCAGTCAGTGAGGGAATGTTGCCGAAATCACGCAGGGCGGGGTGAAGCACAGCTCGGGCTTCACTGGCGTTGATAGGCTCGCCTTTGAGCATCGCTGATCGGTGGTTTGTTAAGGGAGACTGTGAGGCGAATTGGAGCAATAGCTCGAGTTGTTCTTGTGAGACTTTGTTCTTTGACAAGTCGACACGCAATCCTGCTGCTTCAAACGTTAGGCGCTCCACACGTGAGGGTTCTTGCTCAAATAAAGCGCCGATACTTGGGGTGTTGGGGGCTGCTGTTTGAAGTTGCGCCCAAAAGGCGCTTTGTTCCGGACGGAAGTCTAACACGTGATATGATCCTTTGCGCGATGGGCGAATGGCTTGTGCGTGAATGTTACCATAAGCGGGCTGCAACGTAGGTCTTGTTATGGATCGGATAAGGTTGACTGGGTATGAATGAAGACGAGTACTGGATGGGGCAAGCGCTGCTGCAAGCAGAACAGGCCTATGTTTGCGGTGAGGTTCCTGTCGGCTGTGTTGTTGTCGAACAGGGTAAGCTCTTAGCGAGCGGTTACAACTCCGTGATTGGCTCTGCCGACGCCAGTGCTCACGCGGAAATCGTCGCTTTGCGTCGAGCGGGCGAGAGGATTGGCAATTATCGCTTGGTCAATGCCAGTCTATATGTGACCTTGGAACCTTGCATGATGTGTGTTGGAGCAATGGTGCATGCGCGAATTAAGCGGCTCATATTTGCGGCAACCGAACCAAAAGCCGGTGCCGTCTGCAGCCGTTGTCAGGCCTTGAGTTTTGACCATTTAAATCATCAAGTGCAGTGGCAAGGTGGTGTTATGAGCCAGCAGGCAAGCGAGTTAATGAGTGATTTTTTTAAAGAGCGACGCAGGCAAAAAAAATCTAAGCGTCCGATCTCTTCGTGAATCAGAGAATCTCTTGTTATTCTCCAGTGATGCGGCTTTCACTACAGCCCCAGTAGGCGGAGATCCTGCAGCGTTTCAGGCAGAAAGTCACGACTGTTATGGGGTTCGACTTCTTGCCCTTGAGTGATATCTCGCCACAACAGGATGTTGGCGTAGTGTCGTATATTCTGCACATAGGTGACCGCTTCGGCACCGCGAGCATAACCAAATCGTAAGGTGCGGTAATAGGCCGGCTTCTGCAGTTTCGGCAGGTGCTGCATCAAATCGCCCCAAATCATAGGGTTGCCACCTTTTTGCGCAGTTAATTTGCGGGCGTCTTGTAAGTGCCCCATACCGATGTTGTAGGCCGCCATCGCCATGTACGTGCGGTCCGGTTCAGAGATGTTCGGATCAAGTCGGCGTTTGAGTTTGTTCAAATAACGCGCGCCCCCGCGCAAGCTTTCTAAGGGGTCTAGGCGGTTTTTTACGTTCAATTCACGGGCTGTACGTTGGGTTAGCATCATCATACCGCGAACACCAGTAAACGACTTAGCTTTGGGGTCCCAGTGTGACTCTTGATAGGCCATGGCAGCCAGTAAGTTCCAGTCGATATTGTACTCGTGCGCGACCTGTCGAATCAGATGTTCGTAATCGGGCAAGGTGGACGCCATATTTTGAGAGAAGGTGAACGTGCCGGCGCGAGATACTAGGGGCTCGTTATTGAAAAACTCATCGACCAAACCGGGTAAAATACCATCGGCGATGACTTCGCTGAGAAATGCATTAGCCACTTTCGCAAGGGTGTCGCTTGGTGAGTCGCTGGTGAGAAACCAAACAAGCTGCTGAGTATTGCCGAGCGGAAAAGCTTCTTTGAGTCTTGGAAACAAGGGTTGTTGTAGCGCAAAATCGTAGTCATCAAGTATCGCAAATGGCGTTGAGGCTGAAATTTGATCGAGCAAATCTGCTGAATCGGTGCTGGCGACAACTTTCCAGCGCAGCTGCGGGTGCTCAGTGTGCAGTGCTTGCAGCATTTCTAGATGACTTGAGCTGGCCGTAACGAGAATGGTTTGGTCGTAGAGTTCGCTGATGGAACTGGGTCGAAATTGACCGCTCTCATAAACCACTAGCGGCTGTACGCTAAAATAGGTCTGGGTATGGGGGAACTCTTGGGCCCTTAATTCGGTGAGGCTGAGACCGGCGCTCGCAAGGTCTGCAGTTCCCTCGCGTAGATTGCGAAAAATTCCGGTAATGGTATTTTCTGTGGTGATTCTAAGTTCTACACCAAGCTGATCCGCAAAACGCTGCGCGAGCTGGTACTCAAAACCTGTTTGACCGCTGTTGTCTCGATAATAGGTTGTTGGGCTGGTTCGCGTCACCACGGTTAGGTAACCGCGCTCTTTGATTTCCTGGAGTGTGTCGTGTTGGTCGCAGCCGGCCAGGAGGATGCCGAAAACGAAGACGAGAACGGATTTCAGCAGATTTCCTCCTAAATAGCATGACTTTGTGCGCCTATTCATCGCCAGAGGAAGCGAACTAAGGTACACTTCGCTGCTTTCTTGCACTCGATAGCATGGAGTCAAACAAAGCATGCTCATTCTCCGCGGTGGCGCTGCACTTTCGGCATTTCGTATCGCTAAAATTAACGATCAATGGATTACAGATCAATCCCCTGTGCGGGTTCTTGAGACTTATTACGCCTATCTGGTTCAGTTGCAATCGGATTTGTGTGCAAAGGATCAGCAGGTGCTCATGGATTTACTGGGGGCGCATGGTTTGGTTGATCTGCAGGCCACGCAACCCATCTGTGTGGTTTCACCGCGTTTAGGAACCATTTCTCCTTGGTCCTCCAAAGCCACTGATATTGTGAAACACTGCGATATTACAGCGGTTACGCGGGTGGAGCGCGTGATGGTGTTTGAGCTCAATACGGATCTCGGCGACGACGCTTCGCGGATTTCAGAGCTTCTGTATGACCGAATGACGGAATCGGCTTTTACGCGTTGGAGCAAGTTAACCCATTTTTTTGCTGCCGCTGAACCGGCGGCGATGACCACTGTCGATATCGTCGGTGAGGGTCGTCCAGCTTTGGAGAGGGCCAACATGACGCTGGGCTTGGCCTTGGCTGAAGACGAAATGGACTATCTTGTTGACAGTTTTCAAGGGCTTCAGCGCAACCCCTCGGACGTCGAGTTGATGATGTTTGCGCAGGCAAATTCAGAGCATTGCCGTCACAAAATTTTTAATGCCAGTTGGACCATTGACGGGTTGGATCAGCCGCACTCACTGTTTGGTATGATTCGTAACACCTATAACTTGGCCGGAGACAATGTGCTGTCGGCTTATTCAGATAACGCCGCGGTGGTGCAGGGGCCCAAGGCCTATCGTTTTTACCCCAATCCCGAGACCGGCTCTTATCAGGCATCGTTTGAACCGGTGCATATGTTGATGAAGGTTGAAACGCACAACCATCCCACAGCGATTGCGCCATTTCCGGGCGCCGGTACGGGGTCCGGCGGAGAAATACGTGACGAAGGCGCGGTAGGAAGAGGTTCAAAGCCCAAGGTTGGATTGACCGGATTTTCGGTATCGGGTTTGAATTTGGAACAATTCCCAAGACCATGGGACAGCGACTACGGAAAGCCGGATCGGATTGTCTCCGCCCTGGATATTATGATTGAAGGGCCGATTGGCGGCGCTGCCTTTAATAACGAGTTTGGACGTCCAAATTTGACGGGCTATTTCCGGAGTTTTGAATTGGCTATGCCGCAGGATGGCGCGTCTGAAGTTTACGGGTATCACAAACCCATTATGATCGCCGGCGGGTACGGCAATATCCGCGAAGAGCATGTCGAGAAAGGCCAATTCAGTGCCGGCGCGCATCTGATCGTTTTGGGTGGGCCCGCCATGCAAATCGGTTTGGGGGGCGGGGCAGCATCGTCGATGGCCAGTGGCAGCTCGGCGGAAGATTTGGATTTTGCTTCGGTGCAGCGCCAAAATCCTGAAATGGAGCGACGTTGCCAGGAGGTCATCGATCGGTGTTGGCAGCTTGGTGCCGCGAATCCGATTGCTTTTATTCACGATGTTGGCGCGGGCGGTTTGTCGAATGCGCTGCCGGAATTGGTCAAAGATGGCGGGCGTGGAGGTCGCTTCCAGTTGCGAGATGTGCCAAATGACGAGCCAAGCATGTCGCCTCTCGCACTGTGGTGTAATGAGTCGCAGGAACGCTATGTCTTGGCTGTTGAACCTGAGAATCTGGATGTTTTTAGAGCGTTTTGTGAGCGCGAACGCTGTCCCTTTGCCGTAGTGGGTGTGGCGACAAAAGAGCAACACATCGCCGTAGCCGATGGTTTTTTTGACAATACGCCCGTGGATTTGCCGATGTCTGTGTTATTCGGTAAACCGCCGAAAATGCATCGCTCGGTCCAGCGCCAACCCGCCATCACCCAGCCCTTGGATATTCAATGCACCTTTGCGGATGCCTTGGATCGTGTGTTGACGCATCCCACGGTGGCGAGTAAATCCTTTTTAATCACCATCGGTGATCGCTCGATTACTGGTATGGTCGCGCAAGATCAAATGGTGGGCCCTTGGCAAGTGCCGGTAGCCGATTGCGCGGTAACAACCGTCGATTACCGAGGCTACGCCGGTGAGGCGATGGCCATGGGTGAGCGCACGCCCGTGGCTCTGATTTCAGGCCCGGCCTCGGGCCGTCTTGCGGTGGCAGAGGCCATTACGAATTTGGCGGGCACTCAGATCGGGCGTTTGTCGGACATCAAATTGTCGGCTAACTGGATGTGTGCAGCGGGTTATCGAGATCACGACGCCATTCTATACGACACCGTCGAAGCGGTGGGTATGCAGTTTTGCCCTGAATTGGGGATCACAATTCCCGTCGGGAAAGACTCGATGTCGATGCGTACGGTATGGCATGACAAGCACGATAAATCGGTGACCGCGCCGGTCTCTTTGATTGTGTCAGCTTTTACTCCGGTGCTTGATGTGCGTCGTACACTGACGCCTCAGCTGGCAAAAGATTCGGAGGCACCGATTTTATTGCTGGATCTTGGCCGCGGTGCCCAGCGCCTGGGCGGATCGGTGTTGGCGCAGTCGTTTGGACAGTTGGGCGATTCGTGCCCCGATATTGACGCAGCGTCCCTGCGTGCTTTGTTTGATTTAATGCAGTGGGCAATCGCCGAAGATGCAGTGCACGCCTATCACGACCGCTCTGACGGTGGTGTCATGATTACCGTCTTAGAAATGGCCTTCGCCGGTCACGTCGGCCTAGAACTGACCTTGTCCAATTCTAGTGAGGATGTGCTTGGCGCCTTATTCAACGAAGAGATTGGCGCTGTGGTACAAGTCAAAGCTGAGCACGCCGATGCGTTTGTGGCGCGTTGCCGAGCACTTGGGCTAGAGGATTGCATCGTACCACTCGGTTTTGCGAATAGTTCTGATGATGTGAGTATTGCGGTCGCTGAAGGGACATTGTTGGTGGACTCTCGCACGGAGCTTCATAAGCGCTGGGCCCGAACCAGCTATGAGATTCAAAAGCTCAGAGATAATCCTGAGTGTGCTGAACAAGAGTACTTGGGCATCACTGCGGGTGATCCGGGTATGTCGGCTCGTCTTAGCTTCGACCAAAATGATGACGTCTCAGCCCCGTTTTTAAATTTGTCGACCAAGCCAAAATTCGCAATTTTGCGCGAGCAAGGTGTTAATGGACAAGTGGAAATGGCCGCGGCTTTTGATCGTGCGGGCTTTGATGCGGTTGATGTTCATATGAGCGATTTGGTAGCGGGTCGTGTTCTGCTCAAAGAATTTAAGGGACTGGTGGCTTGTGGCGGTTTCTCTTTTGGTGATGTGTTAGGTGCGGGATCAGGATGGGCGAAATCTATTCTGTTTAATCAAGGACTATCCGATGAGTTTCAAGCGTTTTTTGAGCGTACCGACACCTTAAGTTTGGGCGTGTGTAATGGCTGTCAAATGTTGTCACAATTAGCGCCGCTCATTCCGGGTGCAGAGCACTGGCCTCGATTCCAGCGCAATACCTCAGAGCAATTTGAAGCACGACTTGCCTTGGTTGAAGTGATGGATTCACCGTCAGTGTTACTGCAAGGCATGCAGGGCAGTGTTATGCCCATTGCGGTGGCACATGGCGAAGGGCGTGCGCAGTGGCAGGATTTAGAAAGTCAAGACCACGCCTTGAATTCTGGTCTGGTAAGCCTCAGATATGTTGATAATCACCTGCAAGCAACTGAGGTTTACCCGAATAATCCGAATGGTTCGCCAAGTGGCGTAACAGGATTTTGCAGTCGCGATGGGCGAGCAACGATTATGATGCCCCACCCGGAGCGGGTGTTCAGAGCCATTCAAAATTCGTGGTGTCCGGAGGATTGGCAAGAAGACGGGGCGTGGTTACGGTTATTCCGTAACGCTCGAGTTTGGGTGGATTAATACAGCGGCAAACGAGGTCTAGCTGTGATTGACGCGGCAGACGGCCTGCGTCTTGGAGTGAATGGATATTATGATGAGTAAGCTATGTTGAACCGTTATTCCGTCTGGAAAAATGTGTTGGTGTTGATGGTTGTGTCGTTTGGCTTTTTATACGCGGCGCCGAATTTGTATGCACCGGACCCGGCAATCCAGATAACCAGCGCCAGCAGTGGTCAAAGCGTGAGTGAGGCGACCTTGAAGCGCGCACTCGAGGCTTTGCAGGACGCTCAAATCGAGCATTTTGGTGATACCATCGCCGATAACGGCCGCAATGCTTTGATTCGACTGCGATCAGCAGATCAACAGCTTGTTGGGCAGGCGAGAATCGCTAAAGCCTTGGGCGACAGTTACATTGTCGCGCTCAATTTGGCGCCGACAACGCCCAAATGGTTGACCGACCTAGGCGCTCAACCTATGAAGCTTGGTTTGGATTTGAGCGGTGGTGTTCACTTCAAACTGGAAGTTGATGTTGATGCAGCGCTCGATCGTCGGCATGAGTATTATCTGACTGCCATAAAAAAGTTGCTTCGAGAAAGCCGTATTAGAAGTCTGGTGGATTTAGATTCAGAGGGCGCGGTCGTCTCTCAATATGGTAGCGAAGAGGAGCGTGAAGAGGCTCGCCGCGCGATTGCGGATGAGCTGCCCGAGCTTTTGCTCGATCGACTGGACGAGCAAGAAGGACAGTTTGGCTTGAAAGTCAGTATGACCGAGCAAGCCAAATCGGACCTGGTCGATTACGCGGTGGCTCAAAACTTAACCACCTTGCGTAATCGCGTTAACGAACTGGGTGTGTCAGAACCTTTGGTTCAGCGCCAGGGGCGCAACCGAATTGTCGTAGAGTTGCCAGGAATTCAAGACACCGCAGAGGCAAAGCGAATCTTGGGTAAAGTGGCTAATCTTGAATTTCGTTTGGTGGCGAGCACCAATGCCAGACCGTCTGAAAAGCAGCGCTTTGAGTATCGTAGCGAAGACCGTCTGGGTCTGTCGGAATGGCTAGAGCGTGATGTGATCATTACCGGTGAGCGTGTCGCTAATGCCGCAGCAGGTTTTGATCAGAATGGTCGCCCCAACGTCAGCATCAGTTTAGACAGTGAAGGCGGTACGCTGATGTCGCGAGCCACGCGCAACAATGTTAAGCGTCGCATGGGCGTGTTGTTCATCGAGCGAAAGTATAAAACGTCTTACGAGACTGCGGCCGATGGCTCTGATGTCATCACTAAGATACCCTACGACGAAAAGCGCATTCTTACCGCCCCAGTCATTCAGCAGGCCTTGGGTGCCCAGTTCCAGATCACGGGTTTGGACAGTCCGCTTGAAGCGAGTGAATTGGCCCTAATGCTGCGTGCTGGCGCTCTTGCGGCGCCCATTTCCTTTGTCGAAGAGCGGACCGTTGGGCCGTCGCTAGGTGCCGAAAATATTGAGCTTGGCGTCAAGTCAGTACAACTCGGGTTGGCCCTGGTGGTCGTGTTTATGGTGTTTTACTACCGGGCATTTGGCGCGATTGCTGTTGTGGCTTTAACCTGCAACTTGGTGCTGTTACTTGCCTTTATGTCATTGTTGGGTGCCACCCTAACGCTACCGGGTATTGCAGGTATCGTTCTGACGGTGGGTATGGCGGTGGATGCCAATGTCTTGATCTTCTCCAGGATCAGAGAGGAACTCAATGGCGGGGTGAGTCCGCAGATGGCCATCCACAAAGGCTTTGAACAAGCGCTGAGTACGATTTTGGATGCCAATATCACCACACTGATCGTCGCTGTGATTTTGTATGCTGTGGGCACCGGGCCCATCAAAGGGTTTGCGGTGACCCTGTCACTGGGTATTCTGACCTCGATGTTCACTGCCATTATCGGCACCAGAGCCATTATCAACGGGATATATGGTGGGCGCAAAGTGAAAACCTTATCGATTGGGGGACTGACACAATGAGGATAATCGATTTTATGGCATGGCGCCGCTTGGCCGCCATGGTCTCAATCGCACTTGTTCTTGCGAGTATCGCCTCGCTCGCGATTAAGGAACTGAGCTGGGGATTGGATTTTACGGGTGGAACCCTGGTAGAAGTTGAGTATTCGGATTCGGCGGATCTGACCGCTGTGCGTCAGATACTTCAAAATCGCGGCTATGAAGGGGCCATCGTGGTGAGTTTTGGCACCGACCGCGATGTTCTTATTCGCCTGCCGGTAGGTACTTCGGATGAACAAGGTGCAGCACTGTTGGGCATTCTGCAGAGCGAATCGAATGTCGAGGTGGAACTGCGTCGCATCGAATTTGTGGGGCCTCAGGTGGGTGAAGAGCTACGTGAGCAGGGTGGTTTAGCTATGCTGTTGGCGCTTGGCCTTGTTATGCTCTACATCGCGTTTCGATTCCAGTTGAAGTTTGCCTTGGGTGCAGTGGGCGCCTTGGCACACGATGTCATCATTGTGCTTGGTTTTTTCTCCCTCTTCGATCTGGAGTTCGATCTTACGGTATTGGCGGCTATTCTAGCGGTCATCGGCTACTCCTTGAACGACACGATTGTGGTGAGCGATCGCATCCGAGAAAATTTTCGAAAGTTACGACGCACTGATCCACTCGAGGTGATCAACCAATCCTTGACAGAAACACTGGGTAGGACCTTGGTGACTTCGTTGACCACACTGTTAGTTTTGGTGTCACTGGCAATGGTCGGTGGCGAAATGATTCACAGTTTTGCTCTTGCCCTGTTAGTGGGGGTTTTTGTGGGCACGTATTCGTCCATCTATGTGGCGGCCAATTTATTAATGGCCCTTGGTGTCAGCAAAGACGATCTGGTGATTCCCATTCAAGAGGGCGTAGATGAACTGGCCCTTGAACCTTAGTTCGAGGGCGATAGGCTGATTGCCGCGGGTATCAGCCTATCGCACTGGCTTTATTGGGCTCTCGCCTTCGCCGCTACAATTTGCAATACCGCTTTAAAGGCTCTCGGGTTACCGGCAACGACGTTGCCGGATTCCATAAACTTCTCGGTACCCTCAAAATCCCCTACGAGCCCACCGGCCTCTTTCACTAAGAGGACACCTGCGGCCATATCCCATGGGGCTAAGCCCATTTCCCAAAACGCATCGAGACGTCCGGCTGCCACGTAGGCTAAGTCCAAAGAGGCAGCGCCTGCGCGTCGGATGCCGGCGCTACGCGAAGCGACCTCGGCCAGTGCCGCAGAGTAAGTCGATAGGTGCTCGGCACAATGACCTTTGAAAGGAATGCCGGTGCCGACAAGGGCTGCATCGAGGCCCTGGGTGTTGGATACACGAATGCGTCGGCCGTTAAATTGCGCGCCCCGACCCCGCGATGCGGTAAATTCTTCGCGCAAGACTGGGTTGTGAATAACTGCGTGCTCCAACTTGCCTTTGTAGGTGCAAGCAATTGACACCGCGTAGTGGGGAATGCCTCGTAAATAGTTCGTGGTGCCGTCCAGTGGATCAATGATCCAGACGTATTCTGCGTTTTCTGGCCCTGTGCGACCCGTTTCCTCGCCCACGAAAGCGTGGTCCGGATAGGTTTTTGAGAGCTGTTGAATGATTTCACGCTCTGAATTGCGATCTACCTCTGACACAAAGTCGTTGGTGCCTTTGCTGTCGACAGGCAAACGATCGAGTTCATCGGCTGCGCGAACGATCATGTCGCCGGCTTTGCGCGCTGCGCGCAAGGCAATGCTAACCATTGGTTCCATGGTGTTTGGGTCCTGCTGAAATAAGCGCGGCAGTATAGCAGTGCTAGACCTCCTTCGCACGGAGAAAACTGGTACACTTTGTCACTAATTTAATCATGAGAACTGTGATGTTTGAGTCTGTGCGTATTGTCTTGGTAGAGCCCTCGCACCCGGGCAACATTGGTGGTGTAGCGCGCGCCATGAAAAATATGGGCTTTTCGAACTTGGTTTTGGTCAAGCCTAAGCGCTTTCCAGATGAGGAGGCGGTTTGGCGGGCTGCGTCAGCGGTTGATGTGCTCGAGCGGGCCGTCGTGGTTGATCGTGTCGAGGCAGCGATTGCTGATTGCCACTTCGTGGTGGGAACCAGTGCTCGTGAACGCCGTATTCCTTGGCCGATTCTTGACTCACGACGCGCGGCGGAACAGATCGCTGTGCAGAGCCAGGGCGGATCCGTCGCTCTGCTGTTTGGACGTGAAGATCGAGGGCTTACCAACGAGGAATTGAAGCTGTGTGATTTACATGTCAATGTACCTACAGACGATGCCTATCGCTCGTTAAATCTGGCCATGGCGGTGCAAATTTTATGCTACGAACTGAGAATGACGGCACTGTATGACCGTTTGCCTGAGCGATCCGACGAAGAGTGGGATGCGCCTTTTGCAACCAAAGAGGCTATGCAGCGTTTTTACCAGCACCTCGAGCAGACACTTATCGATATTGAGTTTTTGGATCCAGCTGCGCCACGTCAGTTGATGACACGGTTGCAGCGGCTCTATAACCGCATGCGCATTGATGAAATGGAGTTGAATATTCTGAGAGGGATGCTAACCGAGACCCAAAAGGTGGTGTTTGAACGCAGCGCACTGCGCGCACAGCTCCTCACTCAGAAGGGGCAAGCGGATGAGTAGGAAACCGATTTATCTGGACTATTTGGCGACCACGCCAGTGGCCCCCGAAGTGAAAGCGGCGATGCTAAGCTGCTTGGATGAGTCGGGCGATTTCGGGAATCCGGCATCGCGCACGCACATGTATGGATGGCAAGCCGAGCATCGAGTGGAAATAGCGAGAGCCGATATTGCTGAACTTATCGGTGCCGATCCGAGGGAATTAATCTTCACCTCAGGCGCCACTGAAGCCAATAATTTAGCGATTAAGGGCGTATTTGAGTCGCAGGGTTTTCAGGGCCATTTTGTGACCAGTGCGATTGAGCATAAAGCGGTGCTGGATCCGGCGAATTACTTACAGCGCAAAGGGGTCGGAGTATCGTTTTTACCTGCGACTAAAGAGGGCTTGGTGGATATCGAAGCCGTAGAGCGATCACTGAGGCCGGATACCCGATTGGTTTCCATTATGTGGGTTAACAATGAATTGGGTACTATCAACCCCATCAAAGAAATAGCTCATCGTTTAAAGCGACGAGGTGTGCTATTGCACGTCGATGCGGCGCAAGCATTGGGCAAACTCCCTATTGATTTGGCAGATGTGCCGCTCGATTTTATGTCAATGTCTGCGCATAAGCTGTATGGACCGAAGGGCATCGGTGCCCTGTTCGTTCGCAGGGGGGCCACCCCGGCGCCGCTCGCACAGATTCATGGCGGTGGGCATGAACGAGGTTTTCGGAGCGGAACCCTTCCTACCCACCAAATTGCGGGGTTTGGCGCTGCCGCTAAGTTAGCGCGCGAGCTCTGGCAACAAGATCAAGCGCACTACGCTGAGCTGGGCCGCTACATGGCAGACCGATTGTTGGGAATGGCCGGTGCCAGCTTAAATGGCAGCTTAACGCAGCGTTTGCCGCAGGCGATCAACGTGTCTTTTGCGGGGGTCGGGGGCGAGGCGCTGTTGGCCGCGCTGACTGGGCTTGCTATTTCATCCGGCTCGGCATGTAATTCGGCAGTGATGAAGCCTTCTCACGTCCTGCTGGGAATCGGAGCAGGCCGCGAGCGCGCTGACAGTGCACTGCGATTCAGTTTGGGGAGAGCGACGACTCGTGCAGACATTGATGCGGCGGTTCAGGCGGTGGAGGAAACCTTGCTGATGTTGCGCGGTAACCCATTGGATTAATGAAGAAAAATGCTTCCCCAGAGTGGTAAAAAAACCACTGTGTTAAGGTGCGCGATGTACCTAAAGTCCGTATAATCGGCGCCCAACTCGGGATGCGCCCGGGCGTAAAATTGAATGACACGACTTGGAGTAAGACAAATGGCTGTAGAACGCACTTTATCTATCGTTAAACCCGACGCAGTGGGCAAAAACGTCATCGGCGAAATTTATTCTCGCTTTGAATCAAATGGCCTGAAAATCGTCGCAGCTAAAATGGTGCGTTTAACGGATGCCACGGCGGGTGGGTTTTATGCTGAGCATAAAGAGCGCCCATTTTTTCCTGATTTAATTACTTTTATGACCTCTGGTCCGGTCATGGTGCAGGTACTTGAGGGTGAAAACGCTGTTATGAAAAACCGTGAGTTGATGGGAGCGACTAATCCTAAAGAAGCCGCGGCGGGTACCATTCGCGCCGACTTTGCGCAATCGATTGACGCGAATGCGGTTCACGGTTCAGATTCATTGGCATCGGCTGAGCGGGAAATCAACTATTTCTTCGCGCAAACGGAACTGTGTGATCGCGCCTGATGAACCTTGACTCGCTTCCTACAGTGAACTCGGGTTCGCGAGTAAATTTGCTCGGGCTGACGCGCGCGCAAATGGAAGCGTTTTTTGCTGAGCTCGGTGAGAAATCGTTTCGAGCTCAGCAAGTCATGAAATGGATCCATCACCACGGCATCCGCGATTTCGACCTCATGACCAATTTATCCAAGGCCTTGCGCGCCAAATTAAGTGAGCGCGCTTGTGTGCAAACCCCCGAGGTGGTGAGTCGTCATGATTCGACCGATGGCACGCGGAAATGGTTGATCCGTTCTATAGAGGGTGGCTTGGTCGAGTCCGTGTTGATACCTGATGGTGACCGCGCCACTCTGTGTGTGTCATCGCAGGTCGGCTGTAGTTTAGACTGCAGTTTCTGTTCGACCGGCAAACAGGGTTTTGAGCGCGACCTAACAGCGTCGGATATCATTGGGCAGGTGTGGTTGGCGATCGATTCCTTCGACGCGTTTCAATCGGGCAAGGACCGAGTGGTGACCAATGTCGTTATGATGGGGATGGGTGAGCCGCTCTTGAATTTCGACGCGGTCGTGTCGGCGATGGATCTGATGATGGACGACCTAGCTTATGGATTATCCAAGCGGCGGGTCACCTTGAGTACTTCGGGTGTGGTGCCCGCGCTAGATAAGCTGGCCGAGGTAAGCTGTGTCAGTTTGGCGGTCTCATTACACGCACCCAACGATGCTTTGCGAAACCAACTGGTTCCGATAAACAAAAAATATCCCATTGCAGAATTATTGGCGAGCGCGCAACGTTATCTAGATGCGCAAAATGATCGCAAACGAGTGGTGACGATTGAATACACCTTGATCGCAGGCGTTAACGATCAGCCTGAGCACGCCAAAGAGTTGGCGCTTTTGCTGAGGGGGTTCCCCTGCAAAATCAATTTAATTCCGTTTAATGCCTTTCCGGGGTCAAATTATCAACGTCCCAGTGGCAATGCAGTGTCTCGATTTTGGCAGGTGTTGATTGACGCTGGTTTTATCGTGACAGTGCGAACAACACGAGGGGATGATATCAGTGCTGCCTGTGGTCAGCTGGTGGGCGAAGTGGTGGATAGAACCAAGCGCTCACAACGCCACAAAGCGTCCCTGATGGATCGAGTTCAGGTGGTGGAGGTCAGCTAATGCGTAGCCTTATAAGTCTTATAATACTGAGTCTGTTGATGGGTTGCGTGACTACCAATGAAACAGTATTTACCAATAAAGAAGCGCCTGATATCGCTTTGAAAAGACGGGTTGAGTTGGCACGTGCCTACATCGGACAGGGCAATTGGGACAATGCCAAGCGCAATTTAAAGCTGGCGGCTGACATCGACCCCAACAATGCAGAGGTCTTTGAAGCCTTTGCTCTGGTCTATCAATCTACGGGCGAGTTTGAGGCCGCTGAGGCAAATTTCCGAAAGGCCCTAGCGTTGGATAAATCGCTGTCGCGCGCTCGGAATAACTTTGCGGCCTTTTTGTTCGCTCAGCAACGTTTTGCCGAGGCGGAAGTTGAATTAGAGCTGGTGGTTCGCGACACCTTGTACAGCGGGCGCCCTCAGGCGTTTACTAATCTGGGCTTGTGTCGTGCGCGATTGGCGAAAACCGATGCGGCAATAGAAGCCTTGGAACGTGCGCTCACCATGGAGGCGCGCAACCCACTAGCGCTGTTAACCTTGACGCAGCTCTTCTTGGAGCGACGCGACTACTTACCCGCCCAAAGTTATTATTCGGACTATCGCAAGTTAGTGCGGGCTCAGCCGGCGGCGGGTTTGTGGACGGGTGTTCGTCTTGCGAGAGCGCTGCAGCTGGAAGATGAGCAAGCGAGCTTAGAACTAGCACTACAAAATTTATATCCAGATTCACCCGAAGCCAGAGCCATGCGAGAGCAAGATAACACCCGAGGCGCGGCCGGGACAGAGGTTAAGTAATGCATGCACCGAGTCCGATAATTCGTCGCCAAAGCCGCAAAATATGGGTGGGGAAGGTCGCCGTGGGCGGCGACGCGCCAATCAGCGTTCAAAGTATGACCAACACCGAGACCTGTGACGTGGGCGCAACGGTTGCACAAATTCGAGCGATTGCCGATGCCGGTGCCGATATTGTTCGTGTCTCTGTACCGAGTATGGAGGCTGCGGAAGCTTTCAAGCGAATACGCCAGCAGGTTGACGTCCCCTTAGTGGCTGATATTCATTTTGACCATCAAATTGCGCTAGCAGTTGCGGACTACGGGGTTGACTGTTTGCGGATTAATCCGGGGAACATTGGCCGCATAGAGAAGGTTCAAGAAGTGATACACTCTGCACGAGACAAAGGTATTCCGATTCGCATTGGTGTGAATGCGGGATCCCTGGGGAAAGAGCTGCAGCGAAAGTATGGCGAACCAACCGCTGAGGCTTTGGTGGAGTCGGCCATGAACCACGTCGACCTGCTTGACCGGTTTAACTACCCTGACTTCAAGGTGAGTGTCAAAGCTTCCGACGTGTTTATGGCGGTGGAGGCGTACCGGCTATTGGCAAAGAAAATCGATCAGCCTCTGCATCTTGGGATCACTGAGGCGGGCGGTTTTCGCAACGGCACGGTAAAATCAGCGATCGGCCTGGGTCTGCTATTGATGGAGGGCATAGGCGACACCATACGCATTTCGCTTGCGGCGGACCCAGTACAAGAAGTCAAAGTCGGCTTCGATATTTTGAAGAGTCTGAAGCTTCGCAGTAATGGTATTAACTTTATTGCCTGCCCAAGTTGCTCACGCCAAAACTTCGACGTGATCGCGACGATGAATGCGCTCGAAATGCGGCTGGAAGATATCAGGCAACCTATGGATGTGGCGATTATTGGTTGTGTTGTTAACGGGCCGGGTGAGGCGCGAGAGGCTGACGTGGGCTTAACCGGAGCAAGCCCTAATAATCTGATTTACTTGGACGGAAAACCAAATCATAAGATCGATAATAAAAATTTTATCGATCACTTGGAACAAGTCATCCGAACTAAAGCCTCCGAGTTGGCTCAGAATGCAAGCGCAGCTGAAGCCAATATCATTGCAAAGAACTAGTAGGTAAATCTTATGAAAACCCTGCAAGCCATTCGCGGCATGCCCGACATATTACCCCACGATACGGGGACGTGGCAGTGGCTGGAACAGAGGATCAGGAGTCTGGTGCAATCTTATGGCTACCACGAGATCCGGATGCCGATTTTAGAGCCGACCGCTTTATTTGCGCGCTCCATCGGCGAGGTTACCGACATTGTTGAAAAAGAGATGTATACCTTTGAGGATCGCAACGGGGACTCTCTGACACTGCGTCCGGAAGGCACAGCCGGTTGCGTGCGCGCAGCGATTCAAAATAATTTGATTGCGAGCCCGCAGCGTCTTTGGTACCAGGGATCAATGTTTCGTCACGAACGTCCGCAAAAAGGGCGTTTGCGCCAATTTCAGCAAATTGGCTTAGAGGTATTTGGTGTTGCGACGCCCGACGCAGATGCGGAGTTGATTGCCTTGAGTGCCCGCTTGTGGCACGAGTTGGGTGTTTCGGATGTTGTGGAGCTACAGTTGAACAGTATTGGTAGTGCTGAGGCGCGACTCGCTTACAAAACGGCTTTAGTCGACTACTTGAGGGCATACACAGCAGACTTAGACGAGGACAGTCAGCGCCGTTTGGGCACCAATCCATTGCGTATCCTTGATAGTAAAAACGCCCGTACCCAAGAATTATTGGAGCGGGCGCCTAACTTACACGATTTTCTAGATGTGGAATCTCGGGAAGATTTTGCGGCCTTAACCGGGTATCTCGATAGTGTGGGCGTTGCTTACCGTGTCAACCCAAGACTCGTGCGGGGTTTGGATTACTACAACAAAACGGTATTTGAATGGGTGACCACGGAACTGGGCGCACAGGGAACGATTTGCGCTGGCGGGCGTTACGATGGGCTGGTACAGCAGCTAGGTGGGAAAGCGACACCGGGTGTGGGATTTGCGATGGGGCTTGAACGTGTGCTCTTACTGTTGGCCGCGCGCGGCATCGAGGCACCCGAGGCAAACACCCTAGCGTTCGGTGTGGGTGTTGGTGAGCAGGGCGAGCGAGCGTGTTTTGCCGGCGTCGAATCGCTGCGTTACACAATGCCTCACGCGGTGATTCAAATGAACTCGGGTGGCGGTAGCTTCAAAACTCAGTTGAAGCGCGCGGACAAGTCAGGTGCGAAAGTGGCCTTGATTTGGGGCGAAACGGAAGCCGAAAACAACACGGTCACCCTGAAATTTTTACGCAGTGATAGACCTCAAGTAACGATCGCAGCAAGTTTGCTGCCACAAGAACTCGAACGAATCTGCAATACCATGTAGAGTAGCGGCCTTGGCCGCAAATAAAGCGAAAAGGAAATATTAGTGGACGCTTACAGAACGGAAGAAGAACAAGTAGAAGCCCTCAAACGCTGGTGGAGCGACAACGGCAAAGGCATAGTAGCCGCAGTCGTGATAGGGGTGTTGGGAAGCATTGGTTGGCAAGCATGGCAAGATCGCCAGGTAGCTAAAGCCGAGTCGGCTTCTGCCATTTACCAGGAGCTTCTTGGGCTTGGGGCGCAGGCCTCAACCGATAGCGCTCAAAAGGTGCGTCTGGACGAGCTCGTGGCGACATTGAGCGAAGACTATGCTGGCACAGGTTACGCCGATCTTGGACAGTTGCTTCAAGCCGCGGTTTGGGCTACAGACGGGCGCTCGCAAGAAGCATTGACACTTCTTACTGCGCTCGAAGCACGTGTGGCCGATGACGCGGCGTTGTACCCCCTTGTCAAGTTGCGCCGCGCGCGTTTGCAAGCAGACTTGGGCGATACCGACCAGGCGCTCGCCGCCTTGGGGTCGTTGGAAAATACTGCGGTTGCGGCGGCAGCGTGGCTAGCGCAAGCGGATATTTTCATTGTTGGCGAACAGTACGCGTCAGCCGCACAAGCGCTGACGCTTGCCCTTGCCGCTGACCAAAATGGGGATCTCGGCGCCGATCTCGAGACTAAGTTGGCTTTTGTTAATGCACGAATAAATGCCGAAACAAGCCCATTAGAAAGCGGAGAATAACCATGTTTTTGATGCTGAAACGCGGTTTTGTGATTGCCATCATAGCGACAACCGCCGGTTGTTCCACGATTTCGGGGTGGTTTTCATTAGACGACGAAGAGGTTAACCAGCCCGCGGAGCTTCAAAACTTCAACGAGACAGCGCGCCTCAAGCGTCTTTGGAGCGAGAGTGTCGGCAATGGCCAAGGGGATGGATTCTATCGTTTGGCGCCGGCCGTCCAGGGTGATCGCATCTACGCCGCCTCGAACGAGGGCGAAGTTGTGGCTTTGCAACTTAGCTCAGGTAAGCGCGTGTGGCGACAAGAGCTCGGCCAGAGTGTGTCCGGCGGTGTCGGCGTTAGTGGCGATCGTGTGTTTTTGGGTACCTCCGAAGGCCAAGTTCTCGCCCTGGATGCCAACAACGGTACTGTAGTGTGGCGGCAAACCCTGCGGGGTGAGGTGCTCTCGGCACCGCAATCTGATGGTCGAGTGGTTGTGGTTCAAACCTACGATGGTCGTGCACAGGGTTTGGACGCAAAAACGGGCGAATTGCTTTGGACTTACGATAGCAATGTCCCTGTACTCACGATTCGCGGTACTTCGACGCCTATCTTGCGTGATGGCAATGCTTATGTAGGCTTTGCTAATGGTCGCGTGGTCGCATTCGATGCTCAAAAGGGGAGTGTAGAGTGGGAGCTTCGCGTTGCAATTGCTCAAGGCCGATCTGAGATTGAGCGGATGGTGGACATCGATGGCGCCCTAGAAATTGTCGGTAGTGAGTTGTACGCGGCGAGCTATCAAGGCTATTTAGTTGCGGCAGATCTTCGTACCGGTCGAAAGCTTTGGCAACAGGAAGTGTCAACGGTCAATGGTGTCTCTCAAGGGTTCAGTAACGTTTACGTGGCGGATCAAGATGGCACGGTATCAGCATACTACCGCAACGGCCAAGGGCTGCGCTGGGCGCAAAGTGACTTAGCGTATCGAGCGCCCACCAAACCGGTACCTGTCTCAAGTTACTTGGTCTTCAGTGATTTTGAGGGTGTGTTGCACGTCTTGTCGCAAGTGGATGGGCGGTTTGTGGCCCGAGAGAAACTCGGTGACCCTGCGCGAGCAGATATTATTAGCGACGGCAATCGCTTCTTTGTATTTTCAGACAAAGGTAAATTGATTGCTTATGAGGTCAGCGCCAAGGATTAATCCGCATGAAACCGGTCATCGCCCTGATGGGGCGCCCTAATGTCGGTAAGTCGACCTTATTTAATCAGTTGACGCGCTCGAGAGATGCTTTAGTTGCCGACTTCTCGGGGTTAACGCGCGATCGAAAATACGGTGAGGGCAAAGTCGGTGAGCGGCCCTACGTTGTTATCGATACGGGCGGGATCACGGGCGATGAAAATGGCATTGATTTGCCGATGGCACAGCAGTCCATGGCAGCAGCTGACGAGGCGGATATTGTCTTACTGATATTGGATGCCCGTGCCGGCTTAACTGGCGTTGATCAAGAATTGGTCAGTCTATTGCGGCGTCAGAGTATTCCCTTTCATGTCGTCGTGAATAAAATTGATGGGATGAACAGCGATACAGCCATGGGTGACTTCTACGCTCTGGGGATCGATCCTTTGTATCGCATAGCCGCGTCTCATAATAGGGGTGTGCGTTCGATGATCGAAGAGGTGTTAGCACCTTTTCCTGAGGACGAGGATATCGAGGTCGAGCGCGAACATGGTATTAAAGTTGCCATCGTTGGCAGGCCTAATGTGGGCAAGTCGACCTTAGTCAATCGAATGCTCGGCGAGGAACGTGTGGTGGTCTACGATCACCCAGGTACGACTCGCGATAGCGTCTACATCGATTTCGAGCGTGAGGGTGAACATTACACCCTGATTGACACCGCTGGAGTGCGGCGGCGCAAAAACGTTAAAGAGAGCGTCGAAAAGTTCTCTATTGTAAAAACGCTAAAAGCCATAGATGACAGTAATGTGGTGTTGCTGTTAATGGATGCGCACGAAGGTATCGTCGATCAAGACATGCATTTGCTGGGGCATTGTATCGAGGCCGGGCGTGCTTTGGTGGTGGTGATCAATAAGTGGGATGGCTTAGATGACTATCAGAAAGATCGCATTAAAGAGTCGATATCTAGGCGCCTGAAATTTGTTGAGTTTGCACAGATGCATTTTATCTCCGCGTTGCATGGTAGTGGTGTGGGGCATCTGTATCAGGCGATCCACACGGCGTACTTGGCAGCCACCCAGAAACTCAGCACGAATTATTTAACGCGGATTCTCGAAGGTGCGGTGTCGGACCATCCGCCGCCGATGGTAAACGGTCGTCGAATTAAGCTGCGCTACGCTCATGCCGGTGGCCAAAACCCCCCGAGGATTGTGGTGCATGGTAACCAGACGGCGAAAGTTCCCACCTCCTACGAGCGCTATCTGGAAAACGTTTATCGGCGTGAACTTGGCATCGAAGGAACGCCGATTAAAATCGAGTTTCGCACCACGGAAAACCCTTACGCGGGGCGTAAAAATAAACTGACGCAGCGTCAGATCACCCGTAAACGCCGCTTGATGGCTCACGTCAAAAAGAAAAAGTAGTCGTATAAACGGCGTTTTTGCTCGTCTGAGCGGGTCATCCGCTCAGTTCATCGACTCAATCTCGCTCTCTTTTCGAACGCTGTTATAGTTGCACATAACAGTTAGCAAGGAGGCATTCATGCGAGCCATCTCACTTATTGTGCTCTGTAATCTGCTTGTATCGGGCTGCGCCTTAGCTCAAGCGAAAGAGGTTGTAACACAAACCTACGTACTTAATGATTTCAGTCGAGTCGTATTAAGCGGTAGTCACGAGCTGGAATTAAGCTTGGGCGACTACTCCGTTCAGGTTCAAGGTATGCAAGAGGGTGATACCTTGATTTCGCGAGACGACAATACGCTATTTTTAGGGAAGTCTCAGAAAGGTCTTTACTACGACGAACCGGTGAAATTTCGGGTGCGACTGCCAGATCTCGAAATCGTTACCCTGCGCGGCAGCGGGCGGGTGTTTATGCGACCGATGCAAAGCAGCCGTGCTGTCAGACTTGAGTTACAGGGTTCTGGTTCTGTTTACGTGCACCCCAGTGAATTTGACTCGCTTATGGTTGAGCTTGGCGGTTCAGGTGATGTCGATGCCAGCGAGGTCACTGTCGAGCGACTCGTGGCTAACATCGCGGGGTCAGGGGTTGTTCAAGTGGGTAACCTGAAAGCTGGCTCAGTTATGGTGTCGATTGGCGGATCAGGCGATTTTAGTGTCCGCGACGATTGTACAATTGATGATGACGTCACCGTCAATATCGCAGGTAGTGGCGACTTTAACGGCAAGACCTGCAAGGCCGATATGACCATGGCTAATATTATCGGCAGCGGCGATGTGCGTGTCGGTACCTCCCGTGCGATCAATGCCAACATCGTTGGATCGGGCAGTGTTTATTATCAAGCCGCGGATACAAGCTCCGCCTCAGTATTGGGTTCTGGCGAACTCAAGCAGATGGAATAAGGGGGCAGTGCTATGGAGTGGCGAGCAGATCAACCCATTTACCGCCAAATTGCCGACGTGATTGCCGATCGGATTGTCGACGCGTCATTGCTTGAGGGGTCGAGTATCCCCTCGGTCAGACAGTTAGCGAGTGATTTTCGAGTGAATCATTTAACCGTGAACAAAGCGTATCAGTCACTGATTGACGACGAAGTGCTGTGTGCGAAGCGTGGGGTCGGTGTATTTGTCTGTGAAGGCGCGCGGGCCAAATTACGAGACACCTTGAGACACACATTTTTTGACATCGAGTTACCTCGCGTTTACGACAAGGCTCAGCGCTTGGGAATCAATTCGAGACAGTTGTGCGATCGCTTCGTGCAGTGGGAGCAGGAACAATGAGCAGCATTATAGAAGTACGTAATCTGACAAAGCAGTATCAAGGGAAGTACGCTGTTAAGTCACTAGATTGGTGTGTGAATGGCGGTAGCATCGTTGGCTTAATCGGGCCTAACGGTGCTGGTAAGACGACCTTGTTGCGAGCCTTATTGGGTTTGACTCATAGCGAGGGCAGTCTGGTGGTCATGGGTAAGGACCCTCGTACCGAGCGGCACGAGTTAATGCAGGATGTGGCTTTTATTGCCGACACGGCTGTGTTGCCACGCTGGTTGCGGGTCGATCAGCTCATCTCTTACGTCGAGGGTGTACAGCCAAAATTCGATCGCTCGAAAGCTGAGCGATTTTTGGATCAAACCTCGGTGGGGGCTAAAGCCAGAATCGGTACCTTATCCAAAGGTATGATGGTGCAGTTGCATTTGGCGTTGACCTTGGCGGTGGACGCGCGCCTATTAATCCTAGATGAGCCTACCCTAGGCCTTGACATCTTGTATCGGAAACAATTCTTCGACCAGTTGCTCAACGACTACTTCGATGCTGAGCGCACGATTGTGATATCCACTCATCAGGTTGAGGAGGTTCAACATATTCTGACGCATTTTGTGTTTTTAAAGGATGGTGAGATTTTGATGAATGCGCCCATCACGGCCCTCGAAGATCGATTTGTCGAGGTCCATGCTCTGGGGGAGAACGCTGCTTTGGTGAGTCGTTTGCGGCATTTGGGTTCGCGGCACATCTTAGGGGGCCAAGCATTTATTTTCGATTCGGTACCTAAGGTTGAACTGGCTCAGTACGGCGCGTGCCATACGCCAGCAATTGCGGATTTGTTTGTCGCTGCTATGGATGGAGGTGTCCGATGAATCCTAATTACAGTCCAGCTAAAGCTTTGTTGCGCCGCGACTTCATTGAATACCGCGGTTCGTTTTTGATCACACCTGTTGTTATCGCCGCGTTTTTAGTGGTTATTGCATGGGGTGGCGCGCTGTTTGCAAGCCAATTCTCAGATTGGGAAGAGGGGATAGGTTGGTTTGTGACGAATCAAATTCCGGACGCGCAAGTGGATATCGAAATCCGGTCATCGGGCGATGGCCTCGATGTCGCCATGCTTGGAGAGTGGGTTTACCCCGCTTTGGACAACGCCAGGGTTGAGCAGCGGGCGTGGGATTTTGCCGGAGATTGGACCTTCACCACGCCAAATGTGCCCGGCGGGATTGATGATTTTGCCAGTAGGCAGACATTTAATGAGGTCTTAAACGCCCTGAATGTGATTTTTTTATTGGTTTTGTGGACGATATCCGTGAACTACTTGGCGGGCTGTCTTTACAACGATCGACGCGATCGGAGTGTGCTGTTCTGGCGCTCGATGCCGATCAGTGATCGTCGAGAGGTGATCGCCAAGTTCTTGACGATCGGCGTTTCTGTCCCGGTGGTGTACGCTTTGATATCGCTTGTGACCCAGGTACTGGTGGTGGCAGCGGGAACGTTTTTTCTTGCTCGCACAGCAACGCCCTTAGCGGAAGTTTGGGGCTTCGCTTGGTTTGGCTTGGAAGAGATTTTTCGTAATACGCTCTTGACCTTGCCGGTTATGATCGTCGTGGCTTTCCCCTTGTACGCTTGGAGTTTGTTGGCGTCTGCTTGGGCGAAAAGTTCACCCGTGCTATGGACCTTTGGCTTGCCAGCAGGAGCGATTTTTGCTGAACGCTGGCTGTTTGGAAGTAATTGGTTAGCCGAGCGTATCGCTCGCTGTGTGCCGGGTGGCGAGGGCTACGATTCAGTGTTTGAAATGTTTCAAGCAACTTGGTTGGAACAGATGCTGGGTATTTTGGCGGGCATGTGCTTGTTGCTGTTCGCGGCCAAACTGAGACGTTATCGCTTAGAGCTGTAAATTCACAGTATGAATACTAAAAATCAAATCTATTGATTTTATTTATACCCTCTTCGGGCCTAGCATGTCTCCGACACGACAGCTAGGCCAAGCCTAGATTAGACTCAACCGGCAACCGCAGAGGTGAACAATGAGCCAATACAAAGAAACCGTAGAACAATTCGCTAACCTTATTGGTCGACAAGCGGGTACTTGGGACGCGATCAGCCCCGAATACGCAGCACGCATGGCCGTGCAAAATCGATTCCGTACTGGTCTCGATGTCGCTCGTTATACCGCAGACATCATGCGCAAAGATATGAATGAGTACGACGCTGATAGCAGTCAGTACACACAGTCTTTGGGATGTTGGCATGGTTTCGTGGGTCAGCAGAAGCTGATTGCTATTAAAAAACACCACGGCACCACAAATAAACGATACCTATACCTGTCGGGCTGGATGATTGCTGCTTTACGCTCTGAGTTTGGACCTTTACCTGACCAATCGATGCACGAGAAGACGTCGGTTCCCGCGTTAATTGAAGAGCTGTACACCTTCTTGCGTCAGGCGGATGCCCGGGAATTGGGTCACTTATTCCACGACCTCGATGCTGCACGCGCTGCTGGCGATGCCGTTGCCGAGCAAGCTGCACTAGACAAAATCGATAATTATGAAACCCACGTCGTACCCATTGTGGCTGATATCGACGCTGGTTTTGGTAACGAAGAAGCGACCTACTTGTTAGCGAAAAAAATGATTGAGGCGGGTGCTTGTGCAATCCAAATCGAGAACCAGGTGTCAGACGCAAAGCAGTGTGGTCACCAAGACGGTAAAGTGACGGTTCCTCATGAAGATTTCTTGGCCAAAATTAACGCGGTACGCTACGCATTTCTAGAGTTGGGCGTACCCAATGGGGTCATCGTTGCACGTACTGATTCTCTGGGCGCCGGCTTAACTCAAAAAATCCCGGTCAGTACTCAGCCCGGCGATTTGGCATCCAAATATAACGCTTTCCTCGAAGTAGAGCCTGTGATGAGTGCGGACGATGTCAACGAGGGTGATGTCATCTTGAAGCAAAATGGTGTGCTCGTGCGCCCTGTGCGTTTGCCCAACGGTTTGTACCGTTTTAAAGCGGGTACTGGCGAAGAGCGCTGTGTACTGGATTGCATTACCAGCCTGCAGAATGGCGCCGACTTATTGTGGATCGAAACCGAAAAACCTCACGTTGGTCAGATCGGTGGTATGGTGAACGAAATTCGCAAGGTGATTCCTAATGCGAAGCTGGTGTACAACAACAGTCCTTCATTTAACTGGACCTTGAACTTCCGTCAGCAGGTGTTCGACGCCTGGAGCGCAGAGGGTAAAGATCTGTCTGCTTACGACCGTAACGCCTTGATGAGTGTCGATTATGACAGCTCTGATTTGGCCGCAGAAGCGGATCGCTGGATTCAGTCCTTCCAGGCAGATGCTTCGCGTGAGGCGGGCATTTTCCACCATTTGATTACCTTGCCTACTTACCACACGGCGGCCTTGTCGACTGACGTTCTGGCTCAGGGTTATTTTGGTGAAGAGGGCATGTTGGCCTATGTTCGTGGTGTGCAGCGTCAGGAAATTCGTCGCGGTATCGCTTGCGTCAAGCACCAAGACATGGCGGGATCTAACATGGGTGACGACCACAAAGAGTACTTTTCTGGAGAAGGCGCTTTGAAAGCATCGGGTAAAGACAACACAATGAATCAGTTCTCTTAAGGACTGGTTCACTGAACAAAAAAAGGGGCGCCGATTGGCGCCCCTTTTTTTCGTGGTATTGACTTAAGCTTGAGACGCCGCTAGGGCTTGATCGATATCCGCTAAGATGTCGTCGATGTGTTCGATGCCAATGGATAATCGGACCATTGCTTCGCTCACGCCGGCAGAAGCCAGCTCCTCGGCATTTAACTGGCGATGAGTTGTCGTGGCGGGGTGGCAAGCAAGTGACTTCGCGTCTCCGATATTCACCAGGCGCAGGATGAGTTTTAGGGCATCGATAAATTTGGCTCCTGCTTCTTTGCCGCCTTTGATACCAAAACTCAAAATGCCTGAGGCCTTGCCGCCACAAATGGTTTGGCAGGTTTGGTGATAGGGTGAATCTGGGAGTGCTGCGTAGTTGACCCATTCAACCGCAGGGTGCTGTTGCAGATGCGCTGCTACTGCTTCGGTGTTCTCACAGTGGCGTTCCATTCTCAGCGCGAGTGTCTCCAAGCCCTGCATGATTTGGAAAGCTGATTGCGCCGATAACGCCGCGCCGGTGTTACGCAAGGGCACAACACGGCAGCGGCCAATGAAGGCTGCGGGCCCCAAGGCCTCGGTATATATCACGCCGTGATACGATGGGTCGGGCTCGTTCAAAATTTTAAAGCGATCCTTGTTGCCAGCCCAATCGAACTTGCCTGAATCGACAATGGCGCCGCCAATGGTTGTGCCGTGACCGCCGATGTATTTGGTTAACGAGTGAACCGCGATATCAGCGCCGTGATCGAAGACTCGACACAAGAGGGGCGTCGCCACGGTGTTGTCGACGATCAAGGGTACCCCCGCTGCATGCGCGATGTCGGCCCAGCGCCGGATATCAACGACATTGCCCGCTGGGTTGCCAATAGATTCGCAAAACAATGCACGAGTATTGTCATCGATTAGCGAAGCCATTGTGTCGAAATCGTCGGCGGCAACAAAGCGCGTTTCAATGCCTTGCCTTGGAAAGGTATGAGCGAACAAATTGTAGGTGCCGCCATACAGTTGCGAGGTACTAACGATATTTGTTCCAACCTCAGCGATCGCTTCGATGGCGTACCGGATC
>JALRFH010000213.1 GCA_023253715.1 Halieaceae bacterium | reverse complement strand
CCGTAACGGCACTTGATATTTACCGGCAAATTCAACGGTGCGGATCTGCAATACTTTAGACCCCATACTCGCCATTTCAAGCATTTCTTCAAACGTAATGCGATCTAAACGCTGCGCACTACTTACAACCCTTGGGTCAGTCGTATAAACACCATCAACATCGGTGTAAATTTGGCACTCATCGGCTTTCAGAGCGGCAGCTAAGGCAACCGCCGTGGTATCAGAGCCGCCGCGACCGAGGGTCGTGATATTGCCCTTTTCGTCAACACCCTGGAATCCTGCTACGACAGTGACATAGCCCGCTTCCAAATCGGCGCGCAAATTCTGGTCGTCGATGTGCTGAATCCGCGCTTTAGTGTGCGCGCTGTCGGTGAGGATCTTTACTTGCCCGCCAGTGTAAGACTTTGCTTTTACGCCGCGTTTGGTAAGCGCCATTGACAATAGCGCCGTTGTTACCTGCTCACCGGTCGAAACCAACACATCCATCTCACGTGGCACCGGACGTGCCTGAATTTCATTGGCCAAGCCGATCAAGCGATTGGTCTCCCCGCTCATAGCCGAAACAACGACCACGATTTGGTGACCTTCACCATGAAACTTTGCGACCTTGTCAGCGACGCCTTCAATCCGCTCAATGGTGCCGACTGAGGTACCGCCGAATTTTTGTACAATTAAGCTCATCGAGCTCTTTGACCCCTTCTAAAAGGCGCGCATTAAACAATATTTAGGCGCGCTTGAAAACCATTTAAGCCGTTTTATGGTAGTTGAGTATCCACCCACGCTGGCACCGCACCCAAAACGTCGTTCAATGCCGCCACATCAGTGCCGCCACCTTGAGCCATATCAGGCCGACCACCACCTTTACCACCTAATCGGGTCGCAAACTCGCGCATCAAATCACCGGCTTTCACACGATCCGTTACCGCTTTTGAGACACCCGCTGCGAGTACGATTTTATCGTCTACTACTGATGCCAGCAGCACCACAGAATCGCCCAATTTGTCTTTCATCTGATCTACCGCATCTCGCAGAGCCTTAGCATCCGCGCCATCTAAGCGCGCAGCCAGCACCGGCACACCTCTCACAACAACTGCTTGCGACGTAAGTTCGCCGCCGGCCGCCTGAGCCATTTTCATCTTCAGCTGATCAATTTGCTTTTCAAGTTCGCGTATCTGCCCACGCATTGCAGCCACTCTGGAAACCACATTCTCAGGTTGCGCCTTGAGCTCCCGACATACGCCCTGCAAAGTGTTGTCCAATGCATCAATTTCGGCCAGAGCACCGACTCCTGTTACGGCTTCAATACGACGCACACCGGCAGCAATCCCGCTTTCGCTTACGATTCGGAAAACACCGATATCCCCTGTTCGAGTGACGTGTGTGCCACCGCACAGCTCGACCGAAAACGAATCTTTACCCATGGCAAGCACGCGCACTTCATCGCCATATTTCTCACCGAACAAGGCCATCGCACCGGCCTTTACTGCGTCATCCATGTTCATCAGTCTTGTGGAGACTTCGGTATTTGCCATCACTTGGGTATTCACAATCGCGTTTAGCTGGTCAAGCTCTTCAGCGGTTACAGGCGCGCTGTGAGAAAAGTCGAAACGCAAACGCTCAGCGGTGACCAACGAACCTTTCTGTTTAACATGCTCCCCAAGCACTTGCCTCAATGCCGCGTGCAACAAATGAGTCGCCGAGTGATTGGCTCGAATCTGATCCCGCAAATATTCATCGATTTGCATCGAAACCGAAGCACCTACAACCAACTCGCCCGACTCCAAGTGCACATGGTGTAAATGCAAATCGCCCTGTTTGGATGTATCAAGAACTCGGGCTGACAGACCCGGGGCCGTTAAGATCCCAGTATCGCCTGTTTGGCCACCAGACTCGGCGTAAAACGGTGTGCGATCAAAAACCACGACACCTTGTTGGCCAGCCGCTAAAGTCGGGACTTTTTCGCCGTCGACAATGATCACTTCGACTGTACCGCTGGCTTTAGCATCCGAGTAACCTAAAAACTCTGTAGCACCTTCAAGCGCTATAGTCTTACTATAGTCAACAACAAACTTGCCACCTTCTTGCGAGCGGGCACGTTGCTTCGCCATGGATTCTTCGTAACCCGCCATATCAAGAGTTAAGCCGCGCTCTCGAGCGATGTCGTTGGTGAGATCAACTGGGAAGCCGTAGGTGTCATAAAGTTTGAAGACGACATCACCAGGAATTTCTCCGCCTTGAAGCCCCTGCAGTGATTCTTCGAGAATCTGCATCCCATTATCAAGCGTCTTGGCGAACTGCTGTTCTTCTTGTAACAACACCTGAGCAACACGCTCGGCCTGCAATGCTAATTCGGGGTAAGCCTCACCCATTTGCGCACTCAACGCATTGACCAATTTGTAGAAAAAAGGCTCGGTCGCACCCAGTTTATTACCGTGACGAACTGCACGACGAATAATGCGGCGTAGGACATAACCGCGGCCCTCGTTGCCTGGCAAAACGCCATCGACAATCAAAAAGCTGCACGAGCGGATGTGGTCCGCAATTACGCGCAAGGAGTTATCGAGCAAGTTGTCGCAGCTCACAGCCTCAGCTGCGGCTTTGATTAATGCCTGAAACAGATCGATTTCGTAGTTGCTATGAACCTTTTGCATCACTGCAGCAATTCGCTCCAAGCCCATTCCTGTATCGACAGAGGGCTTGGGTAACGGGTGCAATTCACCGCTGGCATCGCGGTTAAACTGCATGAACACCAAATTCCAGATCTCGATGTAGCGATCCAAATCGTCGTTCTCGGACCCCGGCGGGCCGCCGGGCACATCCGCACCGTGGTCGTAGAAAATTTCAGAGCTAGGGCCACACGGACCGGTATCACCCATCTGCCAAAAGTTGTCTTCATCCAGACGCGAAAACCGCTCAGCACTGACACCCATTTCTTTGATCCAGATATCCGCCGCCTCGTCATCAGACACGTGCACTGTGACCCACAGACGCTCCTCTGGTAAACCCAACACCTCGGTCAAGAACGTCCAGGCAAACTTAATGGCATCGCGCTTAAAATAGTCACCAAAGCTAAAGTTACCCAACATTTCAAAGAAGGTGTGGTGCCGCGCGGTATAACCGACATTCTCGAGATCGTTGTGTTTTCCACCCGCGCGCACGCAGCGCTGCGAGCTAGTCGCTCGCACATAGTCTCGCGGTTCGGATCCTAAAAAGGTGTCTTTAAACTGATTCATCCCGGCGTTGGTAAAGAGCAGGGTAGGATCGTTATCGGGTACCAATGAGCTACTCGCGACTCGCGTGTGACCCTGACTCTCAAAATAAGACAAAAACGCTTCGCGTATTTCTACGGTTTTCATAGATAATCTCGGTTACTTAATTCGTTAGGGTGCAAGCTGCGCTTCAGTGAAGTCGCGCCCTGCCAGCAAGTGCAAATGCAAGTGAAAGATGGTTTGCCCCCCGCCCTCACCGTTATTCACGATCAAGCGGAAGCCCTCAGCCACGCCCAACTGTCGCGCCACATCGCCGGCAACCAACATCAAATGACCAAGTAATGCTTGATCTTCCGTCTCGGCATCAGCCAGCTTGACGATCGGCTTTTTGGGAATGATCAGCACATGGATGGGTGCAACAGGGTTAATATCATTGATCACGATACATTGATCGTCTTCAAACACGATATCGGATGGGATTTCGCGCGCGATAATTTTCTCGAAGAGCGTGCTCATACAATTAATCCAGTTTCTCGTCAGCCGTTAACAAACGCGCTTCACTCTCAAGCATTACGGGTATACCGTCTCGAATAGGGTAAGCCAAGCCACTAGCTTTACACACCAATTCTTGCGCCTGCTCATCGTACTCCAATGGCGCTTTGGTCACCGGACACACCAGGATTTCTAACAGTTTTTTATCAAGCACAAGGCCTCCACAACACCAGAGCAAACACACTCACTAATCAACGCGCAAGTATAACGCGATTTTTAGGGTGCAGGCACTAGCGAAAACAAGGTATTAGGATCAACGCGATTATCATAAAAATTCATTCGCCAATCCAGGTGCGGGCCGGTCGCGCGCCCCGTCGCACCCACTGCGCCAATCTTGTCCCCTTGGGAGACCACATCCCCCACGTTCACAGTCACCTCGCTCATGTGCAAAAAAGACGAGGTCACGCCGTATCCGTGGTGCATAATCACTGTGCCTCCCGAATAATACAGATCAGGTTCTGCGAGCACGACCCGCCCCATAATGGGCGCCGTAACTGGGGTACCCGTGGGGCGAGCGATATCCAAACCGTAGTGCGGGTTACCGGGTTTACCGTTATAAATCCGCTGACTGCCATAGACGCCGGATATTCGTCCCGTGAGCGGCATTTGCGTGGCCGACAGGAGTTGCTCGATGCACGCCTTACACTCATACACCTGTTGCTTAGCCAAGCGCACCATAGCGCCCTCTCGCCGAATGCGCTCTAGATGTTCTTCGGGCGGCGTCACCGTGCGCTGGGGAACGCCCTCTACAACGGAAACCTTGTACTCTCTCTCAACCAGCACAATGGACTGCTCGCAGATCCTGCCGTCCGTAAAAGTTGTGCTTAGCTTATTGTCGAGTACCGCATTACGCCCCAAACCGACCCAGCTCAAACGATTATCGATAAGTGGCAGCAACTGATCATTAAACCTAACCGATCGCAGATTGGGCGCTTCGAATCTCAGCCACGCACCCTGCGTCAACTCGCCACGAACATCGACACAGTCTGCAAATGCAGGAGAGAGCCAAACGCAGAACCCCAACAAAAATAATCTTGACCAATCACGCATAGTTTTACCTCGTTACTTGAGCTAGAGTTTACTACGCAAATTCACCAACGCAATTCGGAGCAACCGTGTCCCGCTATCGCCCTCCTCGGCCACAAAGCGCGCCCTACATTACCGCCGCCGGTGCAGCCGCCTTGAAGTCTGAGCTAGATAAGCTTTGGCGAATCGAGCGGCCTAAAGTCACAGATGCTGTGCGAGAGGCGGCCAAAAATGGCGATCGATCTGAAAACGGTGATTACATCTATGGGAAAAAGCGCCTGCGAGAAATTGACAGTCGAGTACGCTATCTAACAAAACGCCTAGAATCTCTCAAAGTTATTAGCGCACCACCGGCAGAACCCGATAAAATCTTCTTCGGCGCCAGCGTGACATTGGAAGACGAGGAAGGCTCCTTCCAAACCCTGCATATTGTTGGCGCCGATGAAATTGACCCCAAAACGGGCAAGATCAGCATCGATGCTCCTATTGCTCGCGCCTTGCTAGGCAAACGTATCGATGACGAGATCCAGTATCAAGCGCCCGCAGGGCCGCAAGTGCGTTACGTTACGGCCATCAACTATCAACTTCTTAAGGGCAACAACTAGCCCTACTCAGCCGTGATTCGGCGTCTCACGCACCCAACTATTCACCAAGAAAATTGCCCACATAATCTCCAATAATTGGTGCGAATCGTTATAATGCCGCCTTTTACTCACAGCCGTATACTGATGCTTAAGGTACGCTGTCAGCCGCGAGGGCCATACGCATGTCAAACGCAACCTACGAAGCGCTTTACAACCGCAACGAATTCCTAGATCGCCATCTTGGCCTGACCGAGGCTCAGCAGCATGAAATTGCTTCGACGCTGGGCTTTGCCTCATTGGATGAACTCATCGCCGCCACCGTCCCAAGCAGCATCCTCAAAAACGAATTAATGCCACTGGACAGTGCGCAAACCGAGCGCGACACCTTGGCAGAAATCAGAGCGATCGCACAGCAAAACAAAGTGCATCGATCCTACATCGGCTGCGGCTTCTACAACACCATTACGCCAAATGTCATTGCTCGCAACGTGTTGGAAAACCCCGGCTGGTACACCGCCTACACCCCCTATCAGCCCGAAACCCTGCTGCAGCTGTTTCGTTTGGCGGCCAAATATGAAAGCAACCCTGGGCGCTACATCACCCACAGCGTTCCGCTGAAGGGAAAGATTCTGATTAATGCTTTCTACGAGCCCAGCACGCGCACGCGTCTCTCCTT
>JALRFH010000160.1 GCA_023253715.1 Halieaceae bacterium | reverse complement strand
CAGTAAATAGCACGTCAGCAATCCTGCAACCAATGTGGGCATGGTGATCGGCGCCATTTGCATGAAAAATTCGACGAAATCCCAGCCCGCGACGGTGGCGATCAGTAAGTTCTGTGGTTCGCCAACCAAGGTACACACGCCGCCAAGGGCCGTTCCGACGGCACCATGCATTAACAGCGAGCGCAGAAACGCTCGAAATTGCTCTAGGTCTTCGTGATGATGCTCGTGGATACTGACATCGTCCGCGTGATCGTGATCGATATGCTCTAGATTTTTCCCCGACGCAAAGCGGTGATAAACCGCATAAAAGCCGACCCCGACGCTGATCAAAACCGCCGTCACCGTCAGAGCGTCTAGGAAGGCTGACAAGATCGCTGCGACTAACGAGAACATCAATGCAAGGGCCTTTTTCGACTTAACTTTTAGCAAAAGCTTAGTAAAAACAAAGAGTAGCAGGTCTTTCATGAAGTAAATTCCAGCCACCATAAACATCAGTAGCAGAATGACCTCAAAGTTGGCGACAGCCTCTTTGTACACAGTTTCGGGCGAAGCAAGTCCCAGCACTACCGCCTCGATCGCCAGTAAGCCACCGGGCTGTAATGGATAGCAACGCAGCGCGAGAGCAAGAGTGAAGATGAATTCCGCAATTAAGCACCAGCCTAAAAAGAACGGCCCTGCAACCGCTAAGATGATCGGGTTGAGGATTAGGAAGCCCAGAATGGTTTGCTTATACCAGACCGGCGAATGCCCGAGAAAATTGTGCCACAAGGCGCCTACCGCGTTGTCACTCATATGTTATTTCCTTTCAATCAGTAAGAAGGTCCTCAAGTCTATGCTATGGGCAAGCGGCTGAAAAGAGCGCTTCGACTTTTTCGTCTCAGCTTGCCCTTGTGGAGTCAAGCGCATACCATGCCAAGCCTTAAGTTGTGTGATGGGCGTAGTATGAACAATGATGATCAAATATTAATTTTTCATGAAGGGGACTTGGTTTGTGATATGCGGCTACAACCCGGGTATCTGCACCGGGCGCTGCACATAGAACCTGAATTGCTTGATCCAAGCAGTCGCCAGGAAGTCGGTGAATACGACGGCCGGCGCGTCAGTGCGTATCATACCGCGAAAGGAACTCAGCTGGATCCCATGCGATTTATGCCGACCAACTTATATCGTATATTGCCTCAAGCGCCCGCACCAGACAGAGACATCATTTCCAGAGGGGCTCATTTGGCGCATTGGCGCCACACGCATCGTTTTTGCGGTGTCTGCGGCTCACGCAACAGTGTGCACCCCACCGAGCCAGGCTTGCAATGTGAGGGCTGTGGTTTTACCTCATATCCTCGGGTGTCGCCGTGTGGAATCGTGCTTATGGTTGATGGCGATCGAATGCTGCTGGCCCGAAATGCGCGATTCCCTCGGCCCATGTTTTCGACGTTGGCGGGTTTTGTCGAGGCGGGTGAGAGTGCCGAGCAAACCATTGCGCGAGAGATTTTCGAGGAAGTTGGCTTAGTCAGTGGGAAGTTGCATTATTTCGACTCCCAGGCCTGGCCTTTCCCGGATCAACTCATGCTGGGGTATTTCGCTCAGTACGCGGGTGGCGAGATTCAAGTCGATGGAGTCGAAATCGCCGAGGCACAGTGGTTTGATTACCGGGAACTGCCCAATAACATCCCGCCGACGATGAGTATTGCTGGGCGTTTGATCCAGCACTACTGCGAATTGCGGCATCAAGGCATTAACTTGTTCGAGTAGGTTTCACTATGGAATGGATCGCCGACTACGGTGTGTTTTTATTGAAAAGCGTTACGGTGCTCGTGGCGCTCATTGTTCTTATTGGGTTTGTCGCTAGTCTGAGCCACCGTCAAAAAGGGGATCAGAGGGAAGGGCGGGTCAAAATTCAGAGCTTGAACGATGATCACGAAGATAATCTCGATGACTTTTTAGCATCGGTACTCGAGCCAGAGGCTTACAAACAGCATAAAAAAGACGAGAAAAAATCCAAGAAAGCTCAGGCGAAAGCCTCGAAAAAGTCCGCTAACGACAGCAATCCAGAGGAAAACGCACGGCCTCGGGTTTTTGTCATGGATTTTGATGGTGATATCAAGGCCTCGGCAGTAGAGGGTCTGCGACGCGAAATTAGCACCTTAGTGGCCAATAAAGAGGCAGGGGACTCGGTTATTTTGCGGCTCGAAAGCCCTGGAGGCATGGTGCACAGCTATGGTTTGGCCGCTAGTCAGCTTGAGCGCATAAAAAATGCCGGCATCAAGCTCACGGTCAGTGTCGATGCAGTTGCGGCCAGCGGAGGCTATATGATGGCCTGCGTTGCGAATGAAATTGCCGCGGCGCCGTTCAGTGTTATTGGCTCGATTGGGGTGGTCGCTCAAGTCCCCAACGTGCATCGATTGTTGAAAAAAAATGACGTCGATGTCGAGGTTCTCACCGCGGGTAAATACAAGCGAACCTTGACGGTGCTTGGCGAGAATACCGAAGAGGGTCGCCAAAAATTTATCGATGACTTAGAGTCAACGCACGATTTGTTTAAAGCTTTTGTACAAGAACATCGGCCCGATCTCGATATTGAATCTGTCGCCACCGGAGAAATTTGGTACGGCAAAGAGGCCATCGAAAAAGGGCTGGTTGATCGAATCGCGACCAGCGATGATCTGATCTTAGAAGCGTTGAAAACGAGTCAGGTATTTCGTGTGAGCTACGAGCATAAAAAAACTCTGGCCGAACGCTTGGGCTTTGCCGCAGAGCAGGGTGTAGTGAAAGCCTTTGAGCAGCTCTGGGCGCAACAGACTAAGCGTTGGTTTTGATGGAGTGGCTTTACCCCAATCCTTATACGCACAACATTTGCGTGGCAAGTGATCACATCGATGGTTTAGGTCACAGCAATAACACCCAGTACATTCAGTGGTGCGAAGAGGCCGCATGGGCTCATTCCACGGCGCTTGGAATGAGCTTAGAAATGTACCAAACGCTGGGGCGAGCGATGGCTGTGGTGCGTAGCGAATTCGATTACCTCAAAGCGACGTATGAAGGCGATCGGCTGGTTGTCGGTACTTGGTTGACGGATATGTCTCGCCGTTTAACCATGGAAAGACGGTTTGAGGTTCGTCAGCAAAGCGATGGCACGCTGGTGTGTCAGGGTGTTTGGCAGTTTGTCTGTATTCGTCTCGACAGCGGAGCTCCGGTACGAATGCCTCCTGAATTTGAAGCGGTGTACGGTCCGGCGCTCGTTCCGGCTGACTTAAGGAATACCTAAGAATGACAGGTCAGATTACACGCTACTGTGATTAATGATCGACGAGGGTCGCCAATGAATAAAGTCATCAAAGCTTTAATGACAATTGTGTTCAGCTGCAGCAGCGTTTTGACGTGGTCTGATGACCTCCCGCGCATTATTGCGGACTGGGAGATTGCCAACTTTACACTGGATGGCGCTGCGCAAAAGGAAGCCTTCGACACCTTATTGGAAGAGGCGGAAACATTGCGCGAGAACCCCACAGCAACGGCTAATGATTTGTTATGGGCCGGAATTATTGAATCCTCCTACGCTGGGGAGATAGGAGGCTTGAGTGCATTGGGTCACGCGAAACAAGCGAAAAAAGACTTTGAATCGGCCTTGGAGTCGGCTGATCCAGAGGTGACCCCAGCGGCACTCGCGAGTTTAGGGACGCTTCATTCAAAAGTTCCAGGTTGGCCGGTTGGTTTTGGCAATGACAAGAAAGCGAAACAATTTTTCGAGGATGCCGAGCAAGCGGGTGCGGGCAGCCTTGATTTTTACATGATGTATGCCGAATACGCCCTGAGCAAAGGGATGAAAGAGAAGGCCTTATCGTTGCTGCAGGCTTCAGAGCAAGTCGCTCCGAGATCGGATCGACAGGTCACAGATGCTGCGCGCATCGCTGAGCGTGCGGCTTACTACGAGCGCTTAAATTGAGTCTTAGCGGGTCAGTCCGTTACTCGGGATCGGGGTCTTGTTTTTCCGGTTCTCCTTGTGCGTTGTCGGATTTTTGTTGGCATTGAGCTCGCGACCCGAGAGCTCGTGTCGTCAGCCCGGATTCGTCCGATGTGTCTCCCAGCAAAACGCTCGCCACATCCGCATCTTGTGAGTCGCAGTTTGAAGTGTCGCTCGGGTCGGTCAACCACGCCAGTATGGTGATCGTAATAATAAGCAAGGCAATCGCTAAATTTCTTAGAAGCTTATTCATACATCGCGACTCGGTTCGAAAATGTGCACGTTGCCATTGTTGCATAGAAGTTAGCATAAACCCAAGGCGGCGCATGGGTGGATGTTGGCGCCACCGAGAGTATTAGCAAAGAGACCCAGCGTCGGCTGCGTCATCCGAAAGTGCGTATAATATATATTATGTTAAATTATACGGAGCGCGTTACGGGCTGGTGTGCACTCATACATAAAGTACCGCCCCTCCGTCGATTCTCAGAGTCTGCCCCGTGATAGAACCTGCTATGGGACTGCAGATAAACGCGATTAGATCCGCCACTTCCTGACGTGTTACCATGCGCCCGCTTAAATTTGGGAACAATTCCGCGCAGACGCGCTTTTCGATCTCTCGCCACTCACCATCCCAGCCGCGCTTGCGTGCAAGCTTGCGAAAAATAACTTCAGTGTCATCGGTGTGTATTAAGCCTGGCGCTACGGTGTTTACGGTGATTCCGGTGCCTTTTAATGCCTGAGCGAGACTCACCGTTGCATTGCTGAGTGCGCCTTTAGCTGCGTAATACGCGGGCCGTGTTGCTGCCGGCTGGTGCGACCCGATGGTACCTAGGTGCACTATCCTTCCCCATCCCGAAGCGCGCATGTGAGGATACAGCGCCTGGGCAAGGCGAATGGCGGATAAGGTATTGGTCTGAAACATCTCTAGCCATTTTGTTTCGTCACTGTCTTCCCAATCATGCTGGTCGGTGGTTCCGTAGTTGTTGATTAAAACGTCGGGACGCCAGCCTGCAACTCGTAATTGTTGCAGTATTGCCTCGCGCCCGCGCTCGTCTCGCAGGTCGCCCACAACCGATCTAGGCGCGTCGGGTTTGGTTTCCTGGCCGTGTATGATCGTTTCGCAACCCTCTCGCGCTAAAGTCTGCGCAATAATCTCCCCGGTGCGGCGGTCACTACCGGTAATGAGCGCCAATTTTCCCTCTAGATTCAAATTCATTATAATTCTCTAAGATGCTCGTAAGGTTCTGATATAAATCGATAAAAATGATTATCTTTCGTCTCTTTTTTCGTTGTTTAGTCCATTTGCTAGGCGGGCTTCTCCCTCTGACGTTGACTTGTCTTGCGCGGGCGCCTAACGTCTGGTTTCAACAATAACACTTAGGCACGACGATGAGCACTAAAATCCCAGCACGAGTAGTTCGCTATGGCGGCGCCATGTATGGCGAAAATGAAATTCAGCGTGTCAATGACGTACTTAACGATCCCATGGGCTTGGTGCCCGGCGCGAAAATTGTTGAATTCGAGCAGCGGGTTGCGGCGTTCATGGGGAAAAAGCATGGGGTGATGGTGAACTCAGGCTCTTCTGCGCTGATGATCGCGATGCGTTTACTTAACCTTCCTGCTGGATCCGAGGTGATTACGCCCGCGCTGACCTTTTCGACGGACGTTGCCAGTATCTATCACGCCGGTTATCGCCCGGTGTTCGTCGACGTCGGTTTGAGTGACTTTCAAATTCTTGTCGATCGTGTTGAAGATGTCATTACGCCGAACACGAAGGCCATGTTAGTACCGGATCTGGTTGGGGGCATTGGCGACTGGGATAAGCTCCGCGAGATCGCGGATAAATACGATTTATTACTGGTGCATGATTCCGCGGATACACTTGGAGGCACGCTGCGTGGCCGCAAAACTGCAACCCGGGCGGATATATCGATCACGAGTTTTTCGGTGTTTCACATCATTACCGCGCTGGGTAATGGGGGGATGGTGTTTTTTGATGAGGATAAATATCTTGATTTTGCCCTTTCTCTCCGTGCGTGGGGGCGCTCGTCAGAGAAGTACATGTTTGGCACCAAAGTCAGCGAAAGCGATGGTCGTTTCCTAGAAAAGCTCGATGGC
>JALRFH010000153.1 GCA_023253715.1 Halieaceae bacterium | reverse complement strand
CAGAGCGGACAAATCGGAACCTGACCAAAACGCGTCTTCAAAGTCCAACATGGCCGATTTGGCTCGCTGGAAATAGAGTCCCCGCTTAACAATCATGAACCATGAGGTTATCGATGCTAACACCAGCATAGCCATGACCGCTTGAACGGTAATACTGGCTTCTAGCACTAAATCCAACAAACTTAACTGGTCTTCCAAGAATTAACCTCCGTTCATGGCTTGTAATAAAGCATCACGCATGACTGAAGGCATGCGCACTGGGGTTTGGGAAATTCGATGAACACATGCACATTCGACAAGTGCATCAGCCAAGAGTTCATCATGCCGATACACCCTTTGACGAACTACGAAGCGGGCGCCCTTTACTAAACTCGGCTCGGCCGTAATTTGAAGCTCGTCATCTAAAACCGCGCTTCGCAGATACCGAATTTTGACATCGCGCACCACAAACATGATGCCCTCGTTAAAAATACCGTCTTTGCCAAAACCTAAGGAGCGCATGAACTCTGTTCGAGCGCGCTCCATAAATTTTAAATAGTTGACGTAATACACAATACCACCCGCATCGGTGTCTTCAATATAGACTCGAACGGGCAGTGCAAATTGACTCATTTACCCGCTCCGTCAATCGGCAATTCGCTTTGCGGGCTCAAAGCGCCTTTCACCTCTAAACCAAAGTGTAAATAGGCGTTGCGTGTCACCATACGTCCTCTCGGGGTTCGCATCATGTAACCCTGCTGAATCAGGTAGGGCTCTATGACGTCCTCTATGGTGCCGCGCTCTTCTGAAATGGCCGCTGCTAAACTTTCGACCCCAACCGGACCGCCGTCGAATTTTTCAATCATCGCCAGCAACAAACGGCGATCCAAGTGATCAAACCCTTGCGCATCGACATTGAGCATGTCTAAGGCGCGATCGGCAATTTCCTGAGTCACAACACCACTGCCTTTTACCTCGGCAAAATCTCGGACACGACGCAGTAAACGATTCGCGATACGCGGTGTCCCGCGCGAGCGACGCGCCACTTCCAGCGCACCCCCCGTCTCCATATCAACACCCATTATTTTGGCGGAACGCGATACGATAGTCGCCAAATCAGCCACATTATAAAATTCCAAACGCTGCACGATGCCAAATCGATCACGCAGCGGCGAGGTCAGCAAGCCGGCGCGCGTGGTAGCTCCCACCAAGGTGAAAGGCGGTAAATCCAATTTAATTGAACGCGCCGCCGGGCCTTCGCCTATCATGATATCCAGCTGGTAATCTTCCATTGCTGGGTAAAGCACCTCTTCCACAAAGGGGCTCAAACGGTGAATCTCATCGATAAACAGCACATCCCCCGGTTCCAAGTTGGTCATTAATGCGGCAATATCGCCAGCTTTGTCCAACACAGGCCCCGATGTGGTCTTTAAGGACACGCCCATTTCATTCGCAATAATCGATGCCAGCGTGGTCTTACCTAAACCTGGGGGCCCAAAAATCAGGGTGTGATCCAAGGGCTCACCACGCCCTTTGGCCGCCGACAAAAAAATATCCATCTGCTCTTTAACGGCAGACTGCCCAATGTAATCCGCCAAGGATTTTGGGCGAATCGCACGATCAATGGCTTCTTCGGCTCGCCCTTCTGTTTGCGGCGCAATAAGTCTGTCTGTCTCAATCACCGAGTCACCCCTTCACCTATTTAGACACCGTCGAGCGCAATGCGAGCCGAATGAGAGTCTCGCTGTCGAGATTTTCATCACCGGCCACTGACTGCACCAAGCGGCTGGCTTCTTGCGGCTTATACCCCAAAGCAACCAAGGCACTTTCGGCATCGGCAACGGGATCGTGCATCACCTCGATGCCAGCCACACCACCCTGTTCGCCTTGGGGCGACAATTGGCTCAACCAGTCACCCAAACGGTCACGCATTTCTACGATCAGCCGCTCGGCCGTTTTCTTGCCCACGCCGGGCAAGGCGACCAAGGCAGTCACATCGTTGCGCCCCACACAGCGAGCGAAGGCTACCGCGTCCATACCCGACAAAATAGCTAAAGCCAGTTTAGGGCCAACCCCATTCACTTTGATAAGCTGTCGAAACAACTGCCGATCCGTGTCATCCACAAAACCGTAAAGAAGCTGTGCATCTTCACGCACCACAAAATGGGTCAACACTAAGACCTCTTCGCCGAGCGCCGGCAATTGAAACAAGGTCGTCATCGGCACCTGAATTTCGTAACCGACACCTGCCGCCTCGACCACGATGTCAGGGGCTTGTTTCAGAATCAAGCGGCCACGAATACTACCTATCACTGGTACTCCTTAACGCAAGCGTTTACGTGCAACAGACGTTGCACCGGCTATGTGAATCATACTGGATTGTGTGTGCGCATGACACAGTGCCGCCGCTAGGGCGTCAGCTGCATCTTCAGCAGGCAATCCAGGCAGCGATAAAAGTCTGGCCACCATGTGCTGCACTTGAGCTTTGTCTGCTCCACCTGAGCCGACGACCGACTGCTTAATTTGACGCGCCGAGTATTCATTGACACTCATGCCACGGGTGACGCAAGCGACAATCGCCGCCCCGCGCGCATGACCTAGTTTCAGCGCGGCATCAGCGCTGCGCGCCAAAAAGACTTGTTCAATCGAAAGCTCAACTGGGCTGTAACATTGGATCAGCTCTTCCAAGGATTCCGACAACACTTTAAGCCTAGTGGGAATCGCTTTATCGACCAAACGTATTACGCCACTGGTGACGTATTTTGATTTACCTTGATTGAATTCGATGATACCGAAACCCGTTTTCCTTGAGCCCGGATCAATGCCTAATATGATTGCCATAAGCGCACCCGATCGTGTGCGCTTATTAGATCACATCTAGAACAGATTCACAGCGTGTGCACCAACATAATGGCGCACGCACTTACTCCCCTGCGGTGGTTTTTTGCTCACGCAAGCGAATATTGAGCTCGCGTAGCGCTTTTGCATCGACCGTTCCTGGAGCATCGGTCATCACACAAGCAGCGCTTTGTGTTTTAGGAAAGGCAATAACGTCGCGAATAGATTGAGCGCCCGTCATCAACATCACCAAACGATCTAGGCCAAAAGCCAGACCACCGTGCGGTGGCGCACCGTACTTCAGAGCCTGTAGCAAGAAGCCAAACTTCTCTTCGGCCTCTTCGGCCTCGATACCTAGCACTCGGAATACGGCGCGCTGCATTGCCTGATCGTGGATACGGATACTACCACCACCCAGCTCGGTGCCATTCAAAACCATATCGTAAGCTCGGCTTAGTGCCTGCCCAGGGTTGGCCTCAAGCTCTTCCGGGGTGCACGATGGAGAGGTAAATGGATGATGTAAGGCGGTCCAGGAACCGTCGCCTGCTTTTTCAAACATCGGGAAATCAACCACCCACAGTGGCGCCCAACCGGCGGCAACTGCGCCCATGTCGTGACCGACTTTGATGCGCAAAGCGCCCATCGATTCTTCTACCATTTGGCGCTTGCCTGCTCCAAAGAACACGATATCGCCGTCTTTGGCACCGATACGTTCCATCAAGCTCATGACAATTTCATCGGGCATGAACTTCAAAATCGGTGACTGCAATCCTGCCACGCCATCGGCCAGCTGGTTCACTTTAACCCATGCCAGACCTTTGGCGCCATAGATGCCAACATAGTCCGTGTAGTCATCAATGACCTTACGGCTTAGTTGCGCGCCGCCATCGATCTTAAGCGCCGCCACACGACCCTCTGGATCATCGGCTGGCGCTTTAAAGACCTTAAAATCCACCTGCTGCATTAAATCGTCGACAGACACCAACTCGTAGGGAATGCGCAAGTCCGGCTTATCGGAACCAAAGCGCTCCATCGCATCGGCATAGGTCATGCGGGGAAAATCACCCAAATCCACATTCAAGACCGAACTGAACAAGTCCCGAATCATGGTCTCGGTAATCCCCATAATATCCGACTCGTCAATAAACGAGGCTTCGATATCAATCTGGGTGAACTCAGGCTGACGGTCGGCTCGCAAGTCCTCATCACGGAAGCATTTAGCAATCTGATAGTAGCGATCAAAGCCCGAGACCATCAATAACTGTTTAAACAACTGCGGCGATTGTGGTAGCGCAAAAAACTGTCCGGGATGGGTGCGGCTTGGCACCAAATAATCGCGGGCACCTTCAGGCGTTGCGCGCGTCAAAATGGGAGTTTCAATATCCAAAAACCCCTGCGCCTCAAGCGAAGCCCGAACTGCACTGGTAATTTTCGATCGCAATACGAGCCTTTGCTGCATTTCAGAACGACGCAAATCCATATAGCGGTAGTGTAAGCGCACTTCTTCGGACACCGATGTGTGCTCATCCAATTGGAATGGGGGCGTGTCCGCTTGGTTGAGGATCACCAATTCTTTACCCAATACTTCGATCTGACCCGTTGCCATATTGGGGTTGATTGTGGCTTCGGTTCGAGCTCTCACGCGACCCGTAATTTTCAAAACATATTCACTGCGCACCCGATCCGCCAGCGCAAAAGCCTCAGCAGTATCTGGGTCGAACACCACCTGAACAATACCCGCTCGGTCGCGCACGTCCAAAAAAATAACACCACCGTGGTCACGGCGGCGATCTACCCATCCACACAATGTCACGGTTTGGTCGATGTGCTCGCTGTTTAGAACGCCACATAAATGACTGCGCATACTGATTACCTATTACTGTGTTACTGGGCAACATTTGCCACCCAAAAATATGGTGCTAGCTCAATCGCTACTCGACGAGCTTCCTACGCTGGCGCTGCTACTCGCGGTATCACCAGCTAAATTCTTTTGGCCGCTTTTCTTAAAATCCGTTTCGTACCAACCGCCACCTTTCAAACGAAACGCTGCTGCTGACACCTTCTTTTTTAATGCGTCCTTGCCACATTTAGGGCACAAGGTTAAAGGCTCGTCACTGATTTTTTGTAAAGCTTCGTGCGCAGCATCGCAAGCACCACACACATACTCGTAAATCGGCATGAATAATCCTCTCGTCACGCATGATTAAGCCAAACCGAAAATTCGGCGCGGAATTCTAACCCACGAGCACCCTAAGTCCAAGCCGATACGGCGATTTACTTGGGTAAATTGCTCACTCTTCGCCATATGGGGCTGTACGCTGTGCATTGCAAGCCTTAAACTTTCAGATTATTTTTAATACACCCATGAGATTTCTATGCGCACCAGCCAAACCCTTATTTCCACCCTGAAAGAAACACCAGCCGACGCAGAGATCATCAGCCACCGTCTGATGTTGAGAGCCGGAATGATCAAAAAACTGGCTTCGGGTTTGTACACATGGATGCCTCTGGGCTTGCGAGTGTTACGCAAAGTCGAGCACATCGTACGGGAAGAAATGAATGCTGCAGGTGCGATTGAACTTTTGATGCCCGTCGTTCAGCCTGCAGAGTTGTGGCAAGAGTCAGGCCGTTGGGCACAGTACGGTCCCGAACTTTTGCGCATCCAAGACCGTCACAAACGCGATTTTTGCTTGGGTCCAACACACGAAGAAGTCATTACGGACATCGCCCGAAACGAGCTCTCTAGCTACAAACAACTACCGTTGAATTTTTATCAAATTCAAACCAAGTTCCGCGACGAAATTCGGCCGCGATTTGGTGTCATGCGCGCGCGCGAATTCACCATGAAAGATGCCTACTCATTCCACATTGATCAAGCATCGCTGGAAGAAACCTACTGGATCATGCACCGAGCTTATAGCAACATCTTTGATCGATTAGGCTTGATGTATCGTCCGGTCGAAGCCGATACGGGTAGCATCGGAGGAAGCCACTCTCACGAATTCCATGTACTTGCTGACTCGGGTGAGGACGATATCGCCTTCAGTAACGGCAGTGACTTTGCCGCCAACGTCGAACTCGCAGAGGCCATTGCACCTGCCATCGAGCGACCTGCACCTAGCCAAGCCATGAGTGAAATTCACACCCCTGGAGTCAAAACCATCGACGACCTTGCGACGACGCAGGGGATAGACCCAGCAGCAAGCGTCAAAACATTGATCGTAGCTGGCGCACAAGAAAATCAATGGGTTGCTCTTGTCATTCGTGGCGACCATCGTTTGAACGAGATCAAGGCAGAAAAACTCCCCCAAGTTGCGTCGCCCCTGCGAATGGCCGAGGAACAAGAGGCCATCCAGGTCTGCGGCGCCGGTTTTGGCTCGATTGGCCCTGTCGGCCTATCGATCCCAGTGATTGTCGACCGAGCCGCAGCCGTGCTGGCCGACTTTGCCTGCGGTGCGAATAAACCCGATTATCACCGAGTGGGGGTCAATTGGGAACGCGACGCTACCGCGGCGCAGGTCGCCGATTTGCGTGTGGTAGAAGAAGGCGATCCAAGTCCCGACGGTAAAGGCACCTTAGAGATCAAACGCGGCATCGAAGTCGGTCATATATTTCAGCTAGGGCAAAAATATTCACACGCCATGAATGCGCAAGTGCTTGACGCGAACGGCAAAGCACAAACCTTATCGATGGGGTGCTATGGCATTGGGGTCAGCCGCATTGTTGCCGCCGCGATCGAGCAAAACCATGACGACAAAGGCATTATCTGGCCCGACGCTATGGCTCCGTATCAAGTCGCGATTGTACCTCTCAATATGCAAAAATCAGAAGCGGTTGCGGAAGCCGCTGAGACTTTGTATGCACAACTGACTCAGGCCGGCATCGACGTACTACTCGACGACCGCAATGAGCGACCCGGGATTAAATTTGCGGATATGGAACTTATTGGGATCCCTCACCGCATTGTTATTGGTGATAGATCTTTGGCCGAGGGGCAGCTTGAATACAAGCATCGTTCCGCCCCAGATGCTGAAAACATCGCGCTTGCAGAGACCCTTGATATGTTACTGGCTAAACTGCGCACAGCCTAAACAGCGCACAGGGGGCGGCATGGAATTATCGACAATCACGCGCTGGAACACAGCACTGGCGGCAGCGGTTGACGCTCTAGGTAGCGCAGAATTCTTCCCAGCCGTCGTGAGGGCCCTGCGTGATACGATCCCGCTATCCTATCCGCAGGTATGGCTCTATCACCGAGACCTACCCCCTCAGGTGGTCTATCACGACATTCCTCAACACGCGATACCGGCGCAAATTGATGAATATCTTGAAGGCCCTTACCGCGAAGATCCCTTTTATCAAGTCTCAATGGATCAACCAAAGGGCGTTATCTATCGACTCGGTCGTGTCAGCGGCAACCTGCAGGAGAGCGTGTACTATCAAACGTACTATGGCGACACCGGCACCGTCGATGAACTGGTGTTTCTCAGTAAGCTTGACGAGGGTAGCGTAATCAATTTGAGCATTATGAGACTCCCCAAACAGGGTGAATTCTCGGATAGTGAGTACCAACTATTATATTCCTTGGCACCCACGGTTTCCGCCTTAATTCGTGCACACTCAAGAAACCAGCAATTCGCGATCGACTACCTGATCCAACCTGGCATTGACTACCAAATCGATCAAGCATTCAAAACTTTTGGTACATCTATGCTGTCGGCCCGCGAACACGATGTACTCGAACTGATGCTCAAGGGATACAGTGCCGAAGTCGGTGCCGAGCGACTCGAGATCGCTCTGGAGACCTATCGTCGACATCGCAAAAATTTATACAAAAAACTCGACATCAACTCGCAAGCCGACCTTTTCAGCTTGTTCATTGCCTCGCTGTCTTGTGTGGGTGAGGCCAAAGGCCAGGACCCCTTGTCAATCTACATGGCCTAGCAAAAGTCTGCCTGACGGCTCGCTGCAGCAACGCCAGCGCACTAACCCACGTAGGGCAACGCCCGCGCTTTGAAAACCAACGAGCGAGTGGGACACTACACTTTTGCAGAATTTTTGGGCATGACAATAGAGACCGATTGGTTCTTAAAGACCTACCCCAACATCACCACCATTGAAGCCATTATGCCCGATTGCAACGGTATCATGCGCGGCAAATGGGTACCTGTGCAAAAACTCGAAAAACTCTTCAGTGGCGACGCTAAACTTCCAAAGTCCGCATTAAACTTAGATATTTGGGGGCGCGATGTTGAAGAGCTGGTATTCGAATCTGGTGACGAAGATGGCTTATGTACCGCGGTGGAGGGCTCTTTACAAGCAACCCCTTGGTCTCCGGGCGCGCGCTACGGCGAGTGCCAACTGACCATGCTGAACCAAGATGGATCACCTTACATGGGCGATCCACGCCAAGTATTGCAGGCCATCGTCGCTAAATTCCACGCCCAAGGCTTTTATCCAGTCGTCGCCGCAGAATTAGAATTCAGCTTGGTGACTCTCGAGCATCAACGTCCGAAACACACCAGCAAAAGCCTACCCGGCGAACTCCCCAGAGGCGGCAACCTGTACGGTACGGATGCTCTGCTCGAACATGAAGCGTTACTGGACGACATCCGCGTAGCCTGCGCCGCTCAGTCACTCCCCTTTGATGGGCTTGTCAAAGAATCTGCACCGTCGCAGTATGAAATCAATATGCGCCATCACGCAGATCCCGTGTCAGCCGCTCGTCAAACCTTGCAGATTCGCCGATTGGTCAAGGGGTTGGCGGCGAAGCATGGTTATGTTGCGACCTTTATGTCAAAACCCTTTATCGGCGAATCCGGTAATGGCATGCATATTCACATGAGCATGCTCGATAAAGACGAGCGTAATGTCTTTGATAACGACCAAGAACAAGGGTCAGAACTCATGCAACACGCGATCGCGGGCATGCTGAAGCACATGCGTGATTGCACCTTAATTTTTGCCCCACACATCAACAGTTATCGTCGGTTCGAACCCGGCGTTCACGCGCCTACTTACCCCGCATGGGGCTACGAAAACCGTACCGTAGCACTGCGTGTTCCAACCGGATCCAACAAAGCGCGTCGCATTGAGCATCGGGTCGCCGGCGCCGAGGCAAATCCTTACCTCGTGATGGCCGCCGTGTTGGCAGCCGCATGGGATGGCCTTTCGAACAAGCTCAACCCTCCCGCTCCCGTTGTAGGTGATGGTTACGCACAGGTCGTGGACCCCTTACCCATCCATATTCACGAGGCGGTTGAAATTTTTTCTGCCTCTACATTTATCGCCGAAGGCCTGAGCCCAGAGCTCAGACGCCACATTGCACTCACAAAAGAACAAGAAATTTTGGAATTTAGACGCTATATTAGCACCATGGAATATCAAACTTACTTACAGTATTAGCCTTGTGAAACGTTTGCACCTAGTAGGTTATTTACTGCTGGCGATCGCAGCCAAGAGCTATGCCATTGAGGCAGACAATCCTGTCAGCTGCCGCCACCAAATTGATGAGCTCAAGCCAATCGCGGGTGACCACTCCACAAAAGCATCATCGGCCATTGACCTGTTGGTTTGGAACGTTCAAAAATTTGAAAATCCATCTACGCTACCATGGCTGCAAAAAACGACTGCGCAAATTATCCTGACACAAGAGTCGATCGCTTCCATCCAAGAAGCGTTTGCGCGCACCCTGGATGCCAACCAGGCCTTTTCGCCCGGCTATCGCACCTTAGGCAATGAGACTTCTGGGGTAGGTATTATCACGAAGCTCCAGACCTCATTGACTTGCGCCTGGCAACACCAGGAGCCTTGGTTACTCACGCCCAAAGCGACCTTAGTGAGCGCCCTACCATTGGCGAATGAAGTTCTAATTGCCGTGAATCTGCACGCCATAAATTTCAGTATTGGTACGCAAGAATTACAACAACAAATCGAGGCCATTTCTGACGTCATCGATCAGTACGACGGGCCTATTGTGGTCGCGGGCGATTTCAATACTTGGTCGAAGGCCCGCACCCTTGTCCTCGAGCGGTTTATAGCGCAACACGACTTGCACGCGGCGAATTTCGATCCCGATCATCGAGTACGACCATTTGCCTATCCTCTCGACCACATCCTCACCAAAAACCTAAACGTGCTCACAACTCGCTCAGAAGAGACCGACCTCTCTGACCACACGCCCTTAATGGTCACGATCACGCCAAGCAGCGCTCTGGGTCGTCAATTGGCGCATAACGACCCAACGGAAATCGAAAGACCTTTATCCAAAAGATAGGTACACTCTTCCATTAAAGGTGAGTCAAGAGTGCTGTTCGATCTATGAGTAATAAACCCCCACTACGCCCCCTGATGGTAACCCTATTCATCGGCTTACCTGTCCTCGCACTGATCATCACACCACTCTGGGCATGGCATCAGGGGTTTAGCACCAAGCAATGGTTAATCGCCCTCTTATTTTTGTATTTAAACGGTCTGGGCATTACGGCCGGCTACCATCGACTGTGGGCCCACAAAGCCTACCAGGCCCACCCCGTAGTGAGATTTTGGTTTGCACTTTGGGGAGCGGGCGCCCTCCAGAATAGCGTGTTCGTTTGGGCATCAGATCACCGTCGCCATCACCGTCATGTCGACGACAATGATTCCGACCCCTATTCAGCGGGTAGAGGACTTTGGTTTAGTCATATCGGCTGGATGCTGCGCCACTACTCGACCAACGCGGAGGACTTTTCCAACATTAAAGACCTCCTTGAAGACCCTATTCTCCAGTGGCAGCACAAATACTACGTGGCCATTACCCTGGGTATGAACATCGCTCTGCCGATTGCTATCGGTGCGATATTAGGAGACATTATAGGTACGCTAATCTGCGTTGGCTTAATCCGCCTGGTGGTTAACCACAACGTCACCTTCTTTATAAATTCGTTGGCGCATTTTTGGGGAACTCAGCCCTACACCGAAGCAAATAGTGCTCGCGACAACGGCTTTTTAGCATTTTTGACCTATGGTGAGGGCTATCACAACTATCATCATATTTTTCAAACGGATTATCGAAACGGCATTCGCTGGTGGCAGTGGGATCCCACTAAGTGGCTGATTTTTGGCTTGAGCAAAGTCAATTTGTGCTGGAATTTAGTCCGTGTCGATAACTTCAAAATTCAGCGTGCCATTATGGACACCACGTTCGAGCGGGTACGTCGCGAACTCGATCACAGCGATAACTGCCCACTGAAAGATATGCTCGAACGAGAATACGAGGCATTCTCTGAATCGGTGAAACAATGGCGGGAGCTGCAGGCGTTACGATACCAAAAGCATCGCGAAGCACTGGGAGAAGCCTGGACACAGCGCAGAGCGCAACTGCAAGAACGCTGGGAGCAAACCCAACTTAGCGATCAGCTCAAACTACTCGAGCTCAACCTCCGCAACCAACACCGGCGCGTACTATTAATGCTGAAACAATCGCAATCTTTGGCAGCTGCCTAACGACTGGAAATAGGATTTGATATGACCATTTACGACTATACCGTTCAAGATATGCAGGGCCAGGAAGTAGCCCTTGAGCAATACCGTGGCAAAGTGTTGCTGATTACCAACACCGCCAGCAAGTGCGGCTTTACACCCCAGTTTGAGGGCCTAGAGTCACTGCATAACAAGTATCAAGCGCAGGGCTTAGTGATTTTGGGATTCCCTTGCAATCAATTCGGCGGTCAAGATCCGGGGAGCAATGACCAAATTTTGGATTTTTGCGTAAAAAATTACGGCGTAAGTTTCCCCATGCACCAGAAAATTGAGGTCAATGGCGATGGGGCCCACCCGCTATTCAACTACCTTAAACAAGAAGCCAAAGGCGCTCTGGGCACCAGTCGCATCAAATGGAATTTCACCAAGTTCCTGATCGGACGCGACGGCCAAGTCATGGCTCGCTACGCCCCCTTAACCAAGCCAGAAGCTCTGGAAAGTGATATTAAAAAAGCCCTAGATCATTAGGGCTTGACCGGTATCAGTGCTCGCGCGTGGCGCGGAAGACGATGTCGGGATACCGCTCTTGCATCAGAGCGAGATTGACACGTGTGGGCGCTAAATAGGTCAAATGGCCACCCCCATCAACCGATAAGTGCTCTTCGGCTTTTTTGCGAAATTCCTCAAGCTTACGAGGATCCGAAGCCTCAATCCAACGCGCCGTGTAGACGCTGACAGGCTCATAAATCGCTTCGACTTTGTATTCGTCCTTTAAGCGAAAAGCAACTACGTCAAACTGTAGCTGACCCACTGCCCCCACAATCAGATCGGAAGAGCGCAAGGGTGAAAAAACTTGCGTCGACCCCTCTTCTGATAACTGCTGCAAACCTTTTTGCAACTGCTTGGCTTTCATCGGATCTTTGAGGCGAATGCGGCGAAAGAGCTCCGGCGCGAAGTGAGGAATGCCCGTGAATTGCAAGGATTCCCCGGCAGTAAAGGTATCACCTAACTGAATAGTACCGTGGTTGTGCAACCCAATAATGTCGCCAGCGCAGGCCTGCTCGACCAACACGCGGTCACCGGCCTTAAAACTCACTGCGTCGGCAATACGCAGCTCTTTACCCAGACGCACGTGATGCATTTTCATGCCCTTGGTGTACTGACCTGAGCACACCCGCAAAAAGGCAATGCGATCTCGGTGTTTCGGATCCATATTGGCTTGAATTTTAAAGACAAACCCAGAAAAGTCGGACTCTTCAGCTGCAACTGTCCGCACCGTCGTCTCGCGTGCTTGAGGCTTAGGCGCCCATTCCACAAAATCATCAAGCATCTCTCGCACACCGAAGTTGGCTAATGCGGTACCAAAGTAGACAGGGCTTAAGCGACCGGCCAAAAAGTCCTCAAGTGAGAATTCATGGCTCGCGCCTCTAACCAGTTCAATGGTGTCCACAAAATCATCGTATTCGTCATCTAACAGGGCCCTTGCCTCATCGGAGTCGAGCCCTTTAATACGCTCGTCGGGGTGTAAAGTGTGCCCATGACCCTGCTTGAAACAATGAATGGTATCCGTATATAAATTGTAAACGCCCTTAAAGTGCCGCCCCATTCCAATGGGCCAATTAATGGGTGCTCCCTGAATATCAAGGACCTCTTCGATCTCATCGAGCAACTCGATCGGGTCTCGAATATCGCGATCCAGTTTATTCACAAAGCTGAAAATGGGCGTGTCACGCAAACGGCACACATTCATTAACTTGATGGTACGGTCCTCAACCCCTTTCGCACCGTCAATCACCATTAAGGCCGAATCCACGGCGGTTAGGGTACGGTAAGTATCCTCTGAAAAATCTTCGTGCCCAGGCGTGTCTAACAAATTGACGGTGCGATCGTGATAGGGAAATTGCATCACAGAAGAGGTTACCGAGATCCCACGCTCTTGCTCCATCGCCATCCAGTCCGATGTCGCATGGGGACCACGCTTACCCTTTACAGATCCAGCGACCTGAATCGCACTACCCCACAGCAGCAACTTCTCAGTGATCGTTGTCTTACCCGCATCGGGGTGGGAAATAATGGCGAAAGTTCGCCGGTTAGAGGCCGATGTCGGCAAGGAGGTATCAGACATAGTTCGGTATCGTTTTGTGAGCGCGCAAGATTAGGGGCGCAATTTTCGCCCATGTCAGCCACTTACACAACGACAAAGCATCCATTTGGAACTTTGCCACAGCAATGCTTGACCCAAAAACAATGATATTGCATTATTTTATCGATATTTTTTTATATTAACGATAAATTAGATCAACCAGAACGCACTGAGGGGGACCCAATGACACCAGAATTGTTTATCGAATACGCCGCGATGGTATGCCGAATCGCCTTCGGTATCTGGAATATCTTTTTTGGCCTGGTGTTTTTCGGTTTCTTCATTGAGCAGCCAATGGGGCATGGCAAAATGACGCCCTACCTGAATCAAACGCTGATCGACACTGGCTTATTTCATATCGTCAAAGCCATAGAAATCGTCGTTGGTGTCATGCTTGTGCTAAACATTGGCACACCCTTGGCCTTGGTCGTCTACGCCCCCATCACGGTAGTGATCTTCCACGTGAATATGTTCTTAGAAGAGACACCTTTCCTAGGACCCTTTGTCGCTGTGGTCTATTTAGTCGTACACCTTTTCTTGCTGTGGGCCTATCGAAGCTATTACAGCGACATGTTGGTCTGGGACTCAAGCATCACTCAGGGTATTTCTTTACTCTAAGCCGGCTCATACACTGTGCGCCCACAGGCATAGCGCACCGCTCGGTTCTATCGGTATACTTGTCTGCAACGGAGACAAGTATGCCCCATCTATCAAAAGCCCATTTAAATCAGCTGTTTATTGTTAGAGCCCTGGCATTGGTGGCTTTTGCATTAGGGCTACTATATTTCGCGGCAACCACATCCGATTCAAAGGTCATAACCGCAAGCACAACGGCGCTGCTTATCATCACTACCATAACGGCAATCAGTGCTTGGTACTACCGCGACAAGCAGGCAGTAACAGATTTACAGCTGTCGCAGCAAATTGCCGTCGATATTTTGGGATGGAGCTTTTTGATGTACTTAACAGGGGGAGCCAACAACCCTTTCATCTCTTACTTACTGGTGCCCGTCATCATTAGCGCCGCTGTGCTGCATCAAAGGTTCACAGCAATCATGGCGCTTGCGGCTTTGTTAGCATATACCTTACTGCTGCATTACCACCTACCCTTCAGCCCCTTGTCACCAGCGATGAGCAACACAAGCATGCACAGCGCAATGAGCAACCCGCATATCTTAGGCATGTGGTTTAACTTCGCGTTTAGCGCCGCACTCGTTGTACTAGTGGTCAGTCGTATGGCTTACGCCATGCGTCAACGGGAACAAAAAGCGGCAGAATTGCGCGAAAACAGCCTGCGCGACGAACAAATTCACGCGATTGCCACCATGGCGGCAAGCACCGCTCATGAACTGGGCACCCCATTAAATACCCTTAGCCTGTATACAGACGAACTCAAGCACCTGTGTAATAACCAGCCCGAAGTCGAAACGCTACTCAATGCAATGGAAGAGCGACTCGACCAATGCGGCCGGATCACTCGCAAACTTGCCAGTCGAGCAGAGATAGACAAGCTGAGAGCACAGTCAAATCAGCTTGCTCGACCTTGGTTAGAAGGCGTGATCGCGCAATGGAAGAATAAACGGCCCGAAGCGGACATCTCATTGCATAGCGATGAACAGAGCCTAGACGCCTCCATCAAAATTGATCAGACTTTAGCACCCGCCATCGAGAACTTACTGAACAACGCGCTAGAGGCAGGTAGCAAAATCATTGAGGTCAGCCTAAGTAGCGACGACCAAAAGACTCGAATCGCGATTCGAGATTACGGCTCGGGCATCCCTGACGAAATACTCACCCAAATTGGCAAAACCGTGATTCAAGACTCGGCAAAAGGTCTTGGTATTGGCTTGATGTTGACGCATGCGACCATCAATAAACATGGCGGTAGCTTGTTGCATCATCAACCTGCAGAGGGTGGCACACTGACGACAGTGATACTGCCCCGGGTCGAGTGTTGATACATGCAACGCGTTTTGATCATTGATGATGACCAAACCTTTGCTGAGACGGCACAACGTGCCTTCGAACGGGAAGGGTTCGAGGCTACCTTCGAGTGCTCGCCCAATTCTGCCATTGCTAAGGCATCCAGTTGGCAACCGGAATTCGTACTGCTCGACTTGAACTTAGGCGAGAGTAGCGGACTCAGCTTACTTCCAAAGCTGATCCACATTCTAGGACCCACGGCCAAGATCGTCATCTTAACCGGGTATTCAAGTATCGCCACCGCCGTGGAGGCAACTCGTCTTGGCGCTCACGACTACCTGTGTAAACCCACAAAATTACGAGACATTCTCACCTGCTTTACTGGTAAAAAATCTTCCGAGCCTGAGATTCCTGACCAACCACCCTCGGTCGAGCGAGTCAAATGGGAGCATATTCAACGAGTACTGCAAGAACATGATGGCAATGTATCTGCGACGGCGCGTGCCTTGAACATGCACAGGCGCACACTGCAACGCATTCTCGCCAAAAAACCGGTGGCGCGTTAAGCCCCCGTGTACTCACCGAGTCGTTTTGATAATTGACTCTGAAGCTGTTCGCCCACTGACCAAATGTCCATTGGTTTACCGAGGCATTCTTGTTGTAGCGAGGTCACAGCCAAGCCCTGATAACCACAAGGGTTAATGCGGGCAAAGGGCTCTAAATCGCAGTCGATATTCAAACTTAAACCGTGAAAGGTACAACCTTTGCGGACACGCAAGCCCAGCGCGGCAATCTTGCGCCCGTCGACATAGACTCCAGGCGCTTTTGGGTCCGCTTGAGCCTGCACGCCAAATTCATCCGCTAACAGATTGATAATGGTATCTTCAATGAGTGTCACGACTTGTCTGACGCCGAGCTTGCGCCGTTTTAAATCGACCAACAGATAAATAACTAACTGTCCTGGGCCATGATAGGTGACCTGCCCACCCCGATCGGTCTGAACCACAGGAATATCGCCCGGCGCCAAAATGTGTTCCGCTTTACCCGCTTGACCTTGTGTAAACACCGACGGGTGCTCCAAAGCCCATAACTCATCGGGGGTATCGGATAATCGGTTATCCGTGAATAAGCGCATAGCGGTATAGGTCTGACGATAGTCGGCCCGACCCAATATTTTATGCCGAACGGGTATCGACATGCTAAAGCCCAACAGGCCAAGCCACAGACAAGATCTGCATTAAATCACCATGTTAACTAGACCAGAACTCATTAACGCTTGGTGCATTGCCGCCAGTTGCGGCTCACCCGTTGCGGTAATGGTGATTGTGAGTGAACAAAACGTACCTTCACGGCTCACCTTGCGGGAAATGTTTGCTCGATCAAACCCCGGCGCATGGGTTTCGACGATCTCGAATATCGTTGTTTCAAAATGATCACATTGCCGACCTAAAATTTTGACAGGGTACTCGCAAGGAAATTCAATTTTGGGCGCTTCGGGCTGACTCATTTATTTGTCCTATTCCGTGGATTCAGGCGACAACAGTGTATCGATCCACATTAAAATGCGATCCCATAAACGCGCAAAAAAACCGGCCTCATCCACGTCTTGCAGGGCGACAACTGGGCCTTCATAAATTTGCTCACCGTCTAAGGTCAAACTGACTCGACCCACTTCGTCACCTCGCTTTATGGGGGCAGACAAGGGTTCATTCAAGCTTACCACTTGCTCAATGTTGCGGCGTTCGCCGCGAGGCAAGGTCAGAGTCACAGCCTCGATCACACCCACACTGAGGTAATCGGCCAAGCCCATCCAGACCTCGGGTTTTTCCATTTCACGCTCGGCGGGAAGCAACTCGGCCGTTTCGAAATACCGAAACCCGTAATTCAACAAGCTGCGCGTTTCGCTCGCACGAGCTTTCGCACTATCCGTCCCCAATACCACAGAAATCAGTCGCATCTCCCCTCGCTTCGCGGAAGAGACCAAACCGTAACCCGCTTCGCTGGTGTAGCCCGTTTTTAAACCATCCACCGAAGGATCTTCACCCAAAAGTGTATTGCGATTGTATTGCTTGATGTTATTGAACGTGTAATCGCGCTGAGCGTAAATTTCATAATGCGTGGGAAAATCACGAATAATCGCCTTTGCTAACAAAGCCAAGTCATGCGCCGTTGTTAAATGGTTAGGTGAGGGTAAACCGTGCGAGTTTTCAAAGTAACTACCGTTCATGCCCAAACGTTGGGCGTGGGTATTCATCATATCCGCGAACGCGGCCTCATTACCCGCTAGATGCTCGGCCACAGCGACCGTCGCGTCATTGCCTGAAGAGATCACTATCCCTTTTTCCAAATCACGGATCGCAACCTCCATACCTGGCTCTAACCACATCAAAGAGGAGCCTTTGAACGCGGGATTTTGAGCCCAGGCATTTTCGCTAATCAATACTTTGTCGTCGAACGCAACGCGACCGCGTTCAATCTCATAACTTAAGACATAACTGGTCATCAATTTTGTTAAACTCGCCGGCGGAAGTTGCTCATCAGCGTTACGCGCGGCAATCACATAGCCAGTGGAGGCGTCTATCAGGTAATGCGCTCGTGCAGCCACCTCGGGTGGCGCTGGAATAATGGCAGCGGAAGTGGCAACGCTAAGACCTAAAGCAGCCAAAGTGGCCAAGAGTTTTTGCATAACAATTAAGTTCCTTGTGTAACGGCGTACCCATGGTAACGGATCAAACCAATCGATCAAAGCGCGACACCCTCTCGGATGCGACTGTAGTCTTGAAATCCGGCCCGCATAATCACCCGCTCGAGCGCCTTAAATTCGTCGGCATCAGCAACAGGACCAATACGGACACGGTAGATCATTTTATCAGATAGCCGCGCCGGGCTAATAAACACTGGGTGCGTGGTGTGACTTTGTAGGGCGATACGGCGGTTCTCGGCGGTGTCGCGGGACGAAAATGCGCCCACCTGTAAATAGCGATAATCGCCTTCCGCACTGGCGCGCAAATCTTCCGCACCTTCAACAGCTAAAGCCTCAAGTAAAACCCGCGCCGTACCCGCCTGCGCAAACCCTAGCTTGACCGCCGCGCCATACGATAAATCGATAATGCGATCGCTGTGGAATGGGCCGCGATCGTTCACGCGCACAATCATACTGCGATTGTTGTCTAAATTCGTAACTCTCACAAAGGTGGGAATAGGCAGGCTTTTGTGGGCAGCCGTCGCCCTATACATGTCAAACACTTCGCCATTTGAAGTCAGCTCGCCATGAAACTTTGCGCCATACCACGACGCCATACCAACTTCTCGGTAACCGAGGGCTGAAGACATCACCCGGTAGGTGATGCCTTCAACAGTATACGGTGACTTATTCCCAGCGAGTCGAATCACTTCCGCAGTCGGCACAGCATCAGCGACTTGATGCGCTTGAATAGGCACGACAGGTGCTCGATCCTGACGCATACGATAACGCCCGTCAGTGCAAGCGCCGAGAGAAATAGCCAGCAAACCAAGCAGTAGCCAACGGGTCACGGCTCGCGCAACCCCGCGGCCAAGGCTTCTGACAGTTCCGTTACAGCCATCGCATACATACGGCTGTGATTATAACGAGTGATGGCATAAAAATTGTTAAAAACCAACCACTGCTGCGGCCCCACTTCGGTTTCCAACTCGATGGGCTCAATCAAACTATCTGAGGGCAAACTTTTTGTAATGAGGGCCGCTGTATCTTGGGGCAGCTCGGCAATGGTATAGCTCAGCTTTAAATCATCGGTCAACCACTCTGCTGCAAGGAACTGGGATCGCTTTAAAGGTTGAACAATGGGTTGCCCTGCCCGCCAACCATGTGCCTTTAGGTAGTGCCCGACACTGCCAATCGCATCGGCTTCATTGTTCCAAATATCGACAAACTCGTCACCGTCAAAATCGATGGCATAGGCTCGATAGCTACTCGGCATAAATTGCCCAAAGCCCATAGCGCCAGCGTAAGAGCCTTTGGGCTCCAGAGGGTCAATGTTTTGCTCTTTTGCCAGCTGTAAATATTCGACCAACTGTTTGCGAAAAAATTTGGCCCGCTTAGGGTAGTCAAATGCCAAGGTCGACAGCGCGTCAATCACCCGGTACGAGCCAGCGATTCGGCCATAGTAGGTTTCGACTCCAATAATCGCCGCCATCACCTCAGCCGGCACACCCAGTTCCTGCTCAGCGCGAGCCAACACAGCACGGTTGGCCTGCATAAATTCGACACCTTCTTTGATGCGCCGCTCAGTGAGAAAAATATTTTGATACTCATGCCACACCAAAACTTTTTCTGCTGGACGTGAAATGGCATCAAGAATGGATTGTTTTTTTTCGGCGGCACTGAAAATATTGATCAATTCCGCTTCGGTGTAACCCAAAGGACTAAGCACTGCGACAAGTTCCTCGAGCTCCAGCTCAGGGTGATCACGGTAGTCTGCAGAGAGACTCGCGCTCAACATCACTAACGCACCCACAAACCACCGCAATTTTTTCACCATCACACTCCTCATTAGTTCACTTGGCGCTTATCTTGACTGATCGCCATCAGGATACCGAAACCGGCCAACAGAGTCACAATCGATGTTCCGCCGGCACTCACCAAGGGTAAAGGCACCCCTACGACCGGCAAGATCCCCGCAACCATCCCCATATTAACGAACACGTATACGAAAAAGGTCAGGGTAATGCTTGCGGCTACCAAACGCCCGTAGGTTGAGCTTGCATTGTAACTAATCCAAAAGCCTCGAAGACAGATAAATAGATACAGCAGCACCAGCCACAGCACACCGTGCAGCCCGTATTCCTCTGCCAACACCGCAATAATAAAGTCGGTATTACTCTCGGGTAAGAAGTCCAGTAAAGATTGGGTACCCTGCATATACCCTTTGCCAGACCATCCCCCTGAACCTATCGCTGTTTTACTTTGAATGATATTCCAGCCCGCGCCTAAACGATCACTCTCTGGATTCAGCAAGGTCAGGACCCGCTGACGCTGGTAATCCTTCATAACGAAGCTCCAGAGAGGCCACAACGATACCAGAACAAGCGTCAGCGCTGTCGCGATATAGCGCCAAGATAAGCCCGCCAAAAACAGGACAAAAAATCCCGACACCGCGACCAAAATCGCAGTGCCCAAGTCCGGTTGCAAAAAGATGAAAACCGCAGGCAAACCCATCAAAAATAAGGTCGCCGCCACGTATTTAGGGTTGGGCGGCAAACTTCGTTTCGCCAAGTACCAGGCAATGGTCAGAGGTACCGCAAGTTTCATAATTTCAGAAGGCTGGAATCGGAATCCCCCGAGGGCCAACCAGCGTTGCGCCCCTTTGGCGCCCACTCCGATCACCAACACTGCAATAAGGGATAACATACCTGCCAGGTACATCCAAGGCGCCAGTCGCGCGTAGCGGTACACAGGAATTTGCGCGGCTACCAGCATCACGATAAAGCCAATCAGCAAATAAATAGACTGTCTCTGGATTGCCGCGGAACTGCCATCAACCGCACTGTTTAGAACCGTCAAGCCAAACCCGGCAAGCACCACTAAGCCGCCAAACAGCCATGGATCCAGTTTCAAGAATGACCACAGCGTTGAGCGACTCTGAAAGGTCTCGCCGCTCAGGGGCATTCGACGCAAATATTCAGCCACTGCGCGCCACTCCCTCGCGTGCTGCGCCTTTGCCGGGATTGGCTAGCCACGCATCCATTACGGCTCGCGCAACAGGCACTGCCGCACTGCTACCCCCGCCATTTTCAACGATGACCGCAATCGCTATGGTCGGTGCCTCAATCGGCGCAAAAGCAACGAATAAGCCATGATTGCGATGGCGCTCGGCAATGTCGTCTTCGTCGTACTCTTCATCCTGCCCTATGCCAATCACCTGCGCAGTCCCCGTTTTTGACGCCACTCGATACTTCAAACCTTTTGCCATAGCGTGAGCGGTACCACTGCGCTGATGCACAACCGCTTCCATACCTTCTATGACAGTCCGCCAATGCGATGGTTCAATCTCGGGCAACTGCAGTCGCTCTGGCTGATTCGGTACGCCATCCACACTCGCGACCAAGGAGGGTTTGTAGGCGTAACCACGATTCGCCAACGCGGACGTCATTAGCGCCAACTGCAGCGGCGTCGCTAGCATGTACCCCTGCCCGATACCCACGCTTAAAGTCTCTCCGGGATACCAAGGCTTTCCGCGGTTTTTCAACTTCCACTCGGAAGACGGCAGCACCCCGGGTCGCTCATTGGTGGTATCTACCCCTGTATATGAGCCCAAGTTGAAGTGTTTCAAAAAATCGTGCATGCGATCAACCGTCATGACACGCGCCAGATCATAAAAATAAACGTCACAGGACTCCGCAATCGCCATATGCAGATCAACACGATCGGCGTGGCCAGTGCCCCGAATACGGAGTACCCAATCACGATAACGACGATCGTCTCCTGGCATCATGTACCAGCCAGGATCAGCAATCGTAGTTTTAGCGGTCACCAAGCCCAGGTGCAGCCCTGCCAAACCTATCGCGGGTTTAACGGTCGAGCCCGGCGGGTATTGACCCTGCAACGCTCGATTGAACAAAGGCACGTCAGGCGAATCGCGCAACTCACCGTACTTCTGGTAGCTAATACCATTCACGAAGTCATTGGGATCGAAACTCGGACTAGAGTACAAGGCCAAGACACCCCCATCACGAGGATCGATTGCAACCACTGCACCACGCTTGCCGTCCAGCGCTTGCGCGGCTGCGAGTTGCAAATCGACATCCAAGCTAAGAACCAAATCACCACCCGGCACAGGCGGTGTTTTTTCAACCAAACGCATGATGCGACCACGCGCATCAGTCTCTACCGTTTGCACACCCGCTTGCCCGAGCAACACGTTCTCGTAATACTTTTCGATACCCGTTTTACCAATATGAAATGTGCCCTCGTACGGCCCCTCGGGCAAGGTCTGCAATTCACGCTCATTAATTCGGCCTACGTAACCGACAGCGTGGGCAAAGAGATCAGCTAGCGGGTAAGCCCTAATCAACTGAGCCTCGATTTCAACGCCAGGTAGGATGTGACTGTTCACCGCTATTCGAGCCCGATCCTCCTCCGAAATTCGGAATTTTAGCGGCACAGGTGCATAAGGGCGGGTGCTCGGACGTCGCTTTTGAAAGGCCTCGATGTCATCATCCGTTAAATCAACAATGCGCTTGAGCCGCTCTAGGATAGTATCGAGCCCACCTGTCCGCTCGACCACCACAGACAGCACAAATGAGGGTTCATTCTCGGCAATCAGCCGGCCCGCGCGATCACGGATCAAGCCACGGCGAGGTGGCAAGGGCTGTGTTTGCAGTCGATTCTGATCCGATTGGGTTGCATAAATAGCGTGATCCACAATCTGCAGGTGATAATAACGAATGACGATCACGCCAAGCATCACCGTAAACACCACTAAAGCAATAACCAAGCGCTCCGCAAAGATTCGACCTTCGCGATGAGGATCTTTGAGTAAATTGCGGTCAGCTGCCACCGGGTCGTCTCTTACGTTTATGCGCGATGATATGGATGCCCTATCGATATCGACCAAGCGCGATAGAGCTGTTCGGCCAATACCACTCTGACGAGCGCATGAGGCAGTGTCAAGGCACTGAGTGATAAACGCTGATTCGAACGAGCTAGGCACCGCTGGTCCAAACCGTCAGGCCCCCCGATCAAAATGACCACATCGCCTCGGTGTGCTTGCCAGGCTTGCCAATGATCCGCCAGCGCCTCGCTTGAGCACGATTGTCCGCGCACATCCAAAGCAACGACAAAATCGTCCTCACGCACTTGCCGTAAGATTGATTGAGCCTCTGTTGCCAAGTAATGCTCAGGTTTTCGGTCTTTCCGGCGAGGAGCAAGCGGCAGACTCAGCCAATCGATTTTTACGTCGCGCGGAAAACGCTTGTCGTAGTCACTGACCCCGGCCTCGACCCACGCAGGCATTTTGCCCGCAATCGTAATAACCCTAATCTTCACGACGAGCCGGGGCGTCTACCGACCACAGGCGTTCAATATCATAAAAAGCGCGTGTCGCAGGCAACATGACATGAACGACCACACCACCCAAATCAACCAACACCCACTCACCAGTGTCTTGCCCCTCAACACCCAAGGGAGGAACACCGGCCTTTTTAGCAGCAACAACCACATTGTCGGCCAAGGACTTTACGTGGCGATTCGAAGTGCCGCTTGCCACCACCAAGTATTCCATTACATCGGTCAGAGACCCCACGTCCAACACCACCAAATTCACCGCCTTAAGATCATCTAGTGCTGCTTCCGCCAACGCTTTGATTGCCAAAGAATCCATCATTTACTCATCACCTTTTAAAGACCCCGTGGCCTATACGTATAACTTCTGTTCTGCAAGGTAGTGGCGCACAACGTCGGGCACCAACCCATCAATAGACAAACCCATGCGCAATCGCGCACGAACATCAGAGGCTGAAATATCCAACAGACGGGAAGATAAAAATGCTACGCCGCCAAACGGCCTAGACGTCAACTCCCGAACGTCTGTGCTGTAACGATCGACCCAAGTCGCCAACTCACCCTGCTCTGGCCACGACCAACCCGGCCGAGCCAGCACTAAGATATTCAGTAGCCCCAAAAACTCTTGCCAGCGATACCAGGACATGAAACCCAGAAACGCATCGGCACCCATTATCATCGTCAAGCTCGCGCTTGGACCCAGTTCAGCCCGAAACTCACTGGCCGTGTCAAAACTGTAAGAACGGCCAGGACGGTTTAACTCGCGTCCGTCAACCTCAAGTTGCGAAATACCCACCGTCGATTCCCTAACCATGGCTAGACGATGTTCCGCACTCACTTGCGGTACCCCACGATGGGGAGGATCAGCAGCCGGAACCAGTGTGACCAGTGGCAATGCCAGCGCCTCGCAGGATTCAATTGCCATGCGAATATGCCCGTTATGAATAGGGTCAAAAGTCCCCCCCATAAACGCTTTAGCCATTGGGACAGCACTCAAGAACGAACCTGCCCTGTGCCGAACACCACGTATTTTTGCGAGGTCAAACCCTCTAAACCGACTGGACCTCGCGCATGAATTTTGTCGGTCGATATTCCTATCTCGGCACCCAGTCCATATTCAAAACCATCGGCAAACCGGGTAGACGCATTCACCATAACTGAACTCGAATCCACTTCACGCATGAAGCGCTCGGCGTGAGCATGATGATTCGTCACAATGGCATCGGTATGGTGTGATCCATAGGTATTGATGTGTTCAATCGCCTCGTCAAGACCAGAGACGGTTTTTACCGCCAGGATTGGCGCCAAGTATTCGGCGTACCAATCGTCTTCTGTCGCGACCACCGCCCAATCCAGCAGACGACACGTTTCGGGACAACCGCGAACCTCAACGCCCTTAGCTCGCAACTCAGGGCCTATCAAAGCTAAGGCATCTGCCGCTAACGACCGGTCAAGCAACAGCGTCTCCATCGTGTTGCAGGTACCGTAACGATGCGTTTTGGCGTTGATCGCTATCGCTTTGGCCATCGATAAATCTGCCCCCTCGTCAACGAATACGTGACAAACGCCGTCGAGATGCTTGATCACGGGAATGCGCGCTTCCGCAGTGATGCGCTCAATCAGGCCTTTACCCCCGCGTGGCACGATCACATCGACAAACTTATCCAGAGTGATCAAGGCACCGACCGCCGCGCGATCCGTCGTATTGACTACCTGTACTGCCGTTTCCGGCATTCCGGCGTCGGCTAAACCTGCCTCAATGCAACGCGCAATTGCGCCATTCGAACGAATAGATTCAGATCCCCCGCGCAAAATCGTCGCGTTACCCGATTTAATACACAAACTACTCGCCTCGATCGTTACGTTAGGGCGAGACTCGTAAATGATACCTACCACCCCCAAAGGCACGCGCATTTTGCCAACACGAATACCCGAGGGCATGGTGCGAATTTGATCGGTTGCACCGATCGGATCAGGCAACGACGCAACCTGCGCTAAATTACCGATCATGCCATCAATACGCTCCGCATTCAGCGCTAAGCGGTCACACATCGCGTCGTCAAGCCCTTCAGATTTAGCTGCTGCGAGATCTTCAGCATTCGCAGCCAAAATGAGTTCTCGCTGCTGATCGATACGTTTTGCAATACACATCAGCGCATGATTGCGCTGACTTAGGGTACTCAACGCTAAGATGCGAGCCGCTTGCTTCGCCTGCCGCCCCAAGCCAAGCATGTAGTCAGAGAGATCCATAATTCAATTCCGTGGTTCGTGCGCACAGTATACGCTAATCCAGTATGCCTTACCTGCTTGAGGGGCTTACGACCGCGACGGGCACTGCAAACACTCAATAATATTGCGACCGGCTTTCAATGATTTTGTGCAGGGCGACCTAACCCATGACACAACATTGCTGGCGCACCAAACTCTCTATCGAATAGGCGAGCACGCACCATCGTGTACTCGCCCGAAACATCACGCGTTCTGCGCGGCCGCTGCCTCTTTGATCAGGGTTTGGAGCTCGCCAGTCTCATACATCTCGGTCACGATATCGCACCCACCAATTAATTCACCTTGAACCCACAGCTGCGGGAAAGTGGGCCAATTAGCGTAAGCGGGCAAATTAGCCCGAACGTCTGGATTCGATAGCACATCCACATACGCGAAGCGTTCGCCACAGGCCATTAAAGCCTGCACAGTTCGCGCTGAAAAACCGCACTGTGGTTGATTAGGGGAGCCTTTCATGTACAGCAAAATCGGATTGTTCTCGATTTGCTCTTTAAGGGTCTCGATTACATCACTCATAACACTCTCCAGTAAAAATCCTATTGTAGCCTACATGGCTACAAACACCAGAAACTCAAGGGCAAGGGGCGTAATTTTGCCATATTTACCGGCGCTCTTCATTGCCCCTGTTCGGATCCAAGGGTAACATTGTGCTTTGGGCAGCGCTGGCTGCCTTTTTACGTTACCAAGAGGATCCATCGTGTCGTCAATCATGCCAACCTATAAACGTTTGCCGGTGCATTTAGTCCGCGGACAGGGTGCCTGGCTTTACGAAGCTAACGACAATGCTTACCTGGATGCTCTAACGGGAATAGCAGTTACCGGTCTTGGCCACTGCCATCCGGTTGTGAGTGAAGCACTGGCAAAACAAGCCCAGACGCTCATGCATTGCTCCAATCTTTACCATATCCCCGCGCAAGAAGTGCTCGCCGAGAACTTGTGTCGCATAGCGGGAATGGACGCGGTGTTTTTTGGCAATTCAGGCGCAGAGGCCAATGAGGCCGCGATCAAATTAGCGCGTCTGTACGGGCACCAAAACGGCATCGACACTCCCTGCATTATTGTCCTAGAGCGCTCGTTCCACGGTCGCACGATGGCAACCTTGACGGCCACCGGCAACGCCGCTGTGCAAAAAGGATTTGAACCGCTAGTACCCGGCTTTATTCGAGTGCCCGCAGGCGATATCGACGCGATTGCTGCACTCGCCAACGATCCCAATGTTGTCGCCGTTTTGGCGGAACCCGTGCAGGGTGAAGGCGGCGTTAGACGCTTAAGCGAAGACTATTTGCGTGGACTCCGAGCACACTGCGACAACAACAACTGGCTGCTTATGTTCGATGAAGTCCAATCTGGCAACGGGCGAGTGGGGACTTACTTCGCTTACTTAGGCCTAGACTTCAAGCCCGACGTCGTGACAACGGCAAAAGGTTTAGGCAATGGCGTACCCATTGGCGCCTGCATGGCGCGAGGCAAAGCAGCACAAGTGCTTGGGGCGGGCAATCACGGCTCGACTTATGGCGGCAACCCGCTAGCCAGTGCGGCGGCTATGGCGGTGATTACCACCATCGAACAAGACAACTTAGTCCAGCGCGTCCCCGTTATTCGCAAACTGATTACTGAGTCACTGCATCAGCACAGCCAGGCCGCCCAAGATCTAATCCAAACCGAGTCAGGCCAGGGGCTTATGCTGGGTCTCGTCATGAGACAGGACTGTCCAGAGCTGGTATCGCTAGCCTTAAAACACAAGCTTCTTATTAACGTGACCGCAGGTCATGTGGTCCGACTGCTACCCGCCCTGACACTGACGGACAACGAAGCCATCTTAATAGGCGAACGACTGGCGGGAGTCATCGATGCCTACGCAGCGCAATTAAAAGGTTAATACCATGAGCACGACTCGACATTTTCTCAGACTCACTGACTTAAACTCGAGCGAGCTTAAAGCGCTGATACAACGTGCGATTGAGCTCAAATCGATGCAACACAAAGGCGAATCGCACGCCCTATTTCCAAACGCCACCATGGCCATGATTTTTGAAAAAGCGTCGACGCGCACACGCGTCTCGTTCGAAGCGGGCATGGCGCAATTTGGCGGACACGCATTATTTTTGTCACCCAACGATACTCAACTGGGCCGTGGCGAGCCGATTGAGGACACCGCCAGAGTCATATCACGCATGGTCGACATTGTGATGATACGGACCTCCGCTCACGAGCGACTCGAAGTCTTCGCCCAACACTCAAAGGTGCCAGTAATCAACGCACTATCCGACGAATCGCACCCCTGCCAACTGCTCGCTGATATGATGACTTGGTACGAGCATCGCGGCGATATGCAAGGCAAAACTGCCACTTGGATTGGCGACGGCAATAACATGTGCCATTCGTTTATTCGCGCGGCCCACCTGTTCGGCTTTCACTTAAACATTGCTTGCCCCGAAGGCTACGAACCCGACCGAGCACTGCTGGAAGAGTATGCGCACTGTCTAACCTTAACGCGAGACCCCCTGACCGCGGTTCAGGGCTCGGATCTGCTGGCGACCGATGTATGGGCATCGATGGGACAAGAACAAGAAGCCCTAGAGCGCCTCGCGGCGTTTAAAGGCTTTGAGCTCAACCGCGACCTATTGCAACAGGCGAACCCTGGCGCCATATACCTTCATTGCCTGCCAGCCCACCGCGGCGAGGAAATCAGCGCTGATCTTATGGATGACAACAACTCGGTAATATGGGATGAAGCCGAAAATCGCTTACACGCCCAAAAAGCTCTGATTGAGTTTTTACTGCGACAAAAATAGAACAAATGATCCAACATGGTGCGCGCCATTTGCTAAATAACACATGGCGCTAAAAAACCAAACGGTTAGAACAAATTAATCCTAACCAGACTAAACCAGCCCTCTTCAAAGCCGAGCCACAAACGCCAAAGCCGCCAAGGTTAGTGCATACTAACGTCTTATTTTACCCACAAACTATACACAAGCTTTACCTGAAATATACCTATTGCATTGCCCTAAAGACACCAGTATCTTGTGTGAGATAAATATTCAAAGCACCACATATGGTGTCTAGACTTAAAAACGACCCAATCAGAACGAGCGCCGGAGCCAGCATGGAAACAACAAGTACACAAATACCCCCATCGACCGCCAAAATCCAGCCAACCTCAACCGCCACGCCGATAGAAGCAACTGCACCAGGTACCTTGAAAGTCATTAAACGCAACGGCCAAGTGGTTCCTTTTGACAACAGCAAGATCTCTGTGGCGATTACCAAAGCGTTTCTTGCGGTGGAGGGTGGCACTGCAGCAGCGTCAAGTCGAATCCATGAAACGGTGGCCAAACTGACCACTCAAGTCATGGGAACCTTCGAGCGTCGCATGCCGTCTGGCGGCACTATTCATATTGAAGATATTCAAGATCAAGTCGAACTGGCCCTCATGCGGGCAGGCGAACACAAAATCGCTCGCGACTACGTCATCTACCGCGAAGAACAGGCCCGCAAACGCGCTCAGAAACGGGCCCTATCGGCAGAAGCCGAGCGCGCCGCAGGCGCAATTTCCGTATTGCAGCCCGATGGCAGCCGCGCCCCTCTTGACGTCGATCGATTGCAAACCGTAGTGACAGAGGCATGCGCCGATTTAGCGGATGTTAGCGCCTCGAAGATTTTAGAAGAAGCCCTGCGCAACTTGTATGACGGCGTCACTCTAGACGAGGTAACGACCTCTTTAGTCATAACCGCTCGAACGCTGATTGAACAAGAGCCTAATTACACCTACGCCGCAGCTCGATTATTGTGCGATGACTTGCGCGCTGAAGCCCTCGAATTCTTGGGCGTGGCAGAACGCGCCACACAACAAGAAATGGCCATTTACTATCCGCAAGCCTTGCAAGCCTACATCAACAAAGGCATCGAGCTGGAACTATTAAGCCCCGAGTTAGCAGAATATGACATCGCTAGACTGGGCGCTGCTCTTCAGCCCGAGCGCGACTTGCAATTCACCTACCTAGGCCTACAAACGCTTTACGATCGCTACTTCATTCACAGCAATGAAACTCGCTTCGAGCTTCCTCAAGTATTTTTCATGCGCATAGCCATGGGGCTAGCAGTTCGTGAAGACGACAAAAATGCGCGCGCGATCGAGTTTTACCAATTGCTCTCATCCTTTGACTACATGAGCTCGACACCGACTCTGTTTAATGCCGGCACGCTGCGGCCACAACTATCGTCTTGCTATCTCACCACCGTACCGGATGACTTAAGCGGCATTTACGGCGCCATCCGCGACAACGCCTTGCTGTCGAAATGGGCCGGCGGCTTGGGCAACGACTGGACCCCAGTGCGTGCACTCGGCTCCTACATCAAAGGCACGAACGGAAAATCACAAGGCGTAGTGCCTTTCTTGAAAGTCGTGAACGACACCGCCGTCGCCGTAAACCAAGGTGGCAAACGCAAAGGCGCCGTTTGCGCCTACCTGGAAACATGGCACCTAGATATCGAAGAATTTTTAGAACTGCGTAAAAACACCGGTGATGACCGCCGCCGCACCCACGACATGAACAGCGCCAATTGGATTCCAGACCTCTTCATGAAGCGCGTCTTCGAAGGCGGTGAGTGGACACTGTTTTCCCCTAATGATACTCCCGATTTGCACGATTCGTACGGCGCTGATTTTGAGGCCAAATACGAAGCCTACGAGGCAAGAACTCGCAGCGGCGATCTCAAGCTGTTCAAGCGCGTAAAAGCCGAAAACCTATGGCGCAAAATGCTGGGCATGCTGTTCGAAACAGGCCACCCTTGGATCACCTTCAAAGACCCCTGCAACCTGCGCTCGCCGCAGTCACATGTCGGTGTTGTGCACTCGTCTAACTTGTGTACTGAAATTACGCTGAACACCAGCGATGAAGAAATCGCCGTGTGTAACTTGGGCTCGGTGAACCTACCTCAGCACATTGACGAAAACGGGCTAAACTTAGAAAAGCTGCAACGAACAGTGACCACCGCTGTGCGCATGCTCGATAACGTGATCGACATTAACTACTACTCGGTACCTCAAGCTGAGCGCTCCAACTTCCGTCACCGCCCCGTGGGCTTGGGCTTGATGGGTTTCCAAGATGCGCTGTACAAGCAACACATCGCCTACAGCTCACCTGAAGCCGTCGACTTCGCAGACCGCTCGATGGAAGCCATCAGCTATTACGCGATACAAGCCTCATCGACACTGGCAGAGGAACGCGGCACATATTCGAGCTTCGAAGGGTCACTCTGGAGTCAGGGCATCTTGCCGATCGATTCGCTGGAGCGGCTGGCCGAATCTCGAGGCGACCAATACCTTCAAATCGACCGCACCCAAACCATGGACTGGGACACCTTGCGTGAGCGAGTTCGCACCAAAGGGATGCGCAACTCCAATGTCATGGCGATTGCACCTACAGCAACCATCGCCAATATCACAGGCGTCTCACAGTCGATCGAACCCACCTACCAAAACTTGTACGTGAAATCGAACTTGTCAGGTGAGTTCACGGTTGTAAACCCCTACTTGGTCAATGATCTGAAAGCCCGGAATTTATGGGATAAAGTGATGGTTAATGACCTGAAGTACTACGACGGCAGCGCACAGGCCATCGATCGTATTCCAGCAGATTTGAAAGCGATCTACTCAACCGCATTTGAGGTGGAACCACGCTGGATTGTAGAAGCGGCGAGTCGTCGTCAAAAGTGGATTGATCAAGCGCAATCCTTAAACCTCTACATCAACAATGCCAGTGGCAAAAAATTGGACGTGACCTATCGCATGGCCTGGTTAAGCGGCTTAAAAACCACGTACTACTTGCGCTCACTCGCTGCAACAGGCACCGAAAAGTCAACGGTAGACAAGGGCACACTGAACGCCGTGGCCGCCGCAGCGGCTCCACAACCCGCGCCCGTACCTAAAGCATGCTCGCTCGACGACCCCGATTGCGAAGCCTGCCAATAAACAAGGAGATACTTGATGTTAAGCTGGGATGAATATCACAACGAAGACACCCTAAATACCGCCGCCGCCGCTAAAGCGGCAGCAGAAGCCGCCGCTCGAGAAGCGGCTCTCAATGCCGAACGTGAGCGACAAGAGGCTACAGCAGCTCAGACGGTAGAGCCCGAGGAGCTTCCAGAAGCGGTTAGCGTAGATACCGCCGAAGTACTCGAACGCGCGGCCGAAGCGGTTGCCGCCATGGACATCGCACCAGGGCTCGAAGAACTGGAAATGGGTGCCGCTCGCGTATCGGTGGATGAAAAAGCCATGATTAACTGCCGTGCCGACCTCAACCAGTTAGTTCCGTTCAAATACGACTGGGCCTGGCAGAAGTATATCGATGGTTGTGCCAACCATTGGATGCCACAAGAAATCAATATGACCGCCGACGTAGCAACTTGGAAAAGCGCCGACGTGCTCAGTGATGATGAGCGCAGGATCGTCATGCGCAGCCTAGGCTATTTTTCAACCGCCGACTCCCTGGTGGCGAATAACCTGGTCTTAGGTATCTATCGACTGATTACCAACCCAGAGTGCCGACAGTATCTGCTGCGACAAGCTTTCGAAGAAGCGATCCATACACACGCCTATCAGTATTGCATCGAGTCGCTCGGCATGGACGAAGGTGAAGTGTTTAACATGTACCGTGAAATTCCAAGCGTTGCAAAAAAAGCCGCGTGGAGCCTGTCGCACACTCACAGTCTAAGCGATCCGAATTTTAAAACGGGGACCGTTGAAGCCGATCAAACGCTACTGCGTAATTTGATAGGGTTTTACGCGGTAACGGAAGGCATCTTCTTTTACTGTGGCTTTACACAAATTTTGTCGATGGGTCGCCGCAATAAAATGACCGGTGTGGCAGAGCAGTTCCAATACATTTTGCGCGATGAATCAATGCACTTGAACTTCGGCATTGACGTCATCAACCAAATCAAACTGGAAAACCCACATCTGTGGACCGAGACCTTCCAAAAAGAAGTGATCCAAATGCTGGTTGAAGGCACTCAAATCGAAATCGAGTACGCGAGAGACACCATGCCACGAGGCGTACTTGGCATGAATGCCGCCATGATGGAAGAATACTTGCAGTTCATCTGTAACCGACGCTTGGCACAACTGGGCTTGCCCGAGCAATTCTCAGGTGCTCAAAACCCCTTCCCATGGATGTCGGAAATCATGGATTTACGCAAAGAGAAAAACTTCTTCGAAACACGCGTCATCGAATATCAAACAGGTGGCGCTTTGTCGTGGGATTAAGCCCACGCTGAAAACCCTAGGGCGCTTGTTCGATAGCTTCGTCAAGCGCCTTCAATATTGGACTCAAACAAGCCATTTCTTCACCGAGCCCACAACCCGGAGTCATGACCATCGGTGCAATCGAGCACTTCTCCGGCAGCGCTTGATTCTGTACCAAGATAGTCCGAATTTTAGGAATAAACAAAAATTGCAGCCACTGTGCCAAACTCCAACAGTCAGCGGCGAAGGGGACCTGGCTGGTATATCCCTGTGCTGGCGGGGGTACGCTGGCCCAAAGATTGCGCTGGCGCATCACACACTCTAAATCCAACAACAGCTCAGCAATTTTGACTCTATCCGAGAGCACGGCTTAAGACAGATCCCGAGCAAACGGAGGTAATGAAGCTAACAATTCACGACCATAGTGCTTAGTCAGTAAGCGGGTGTCTAAAATGCTGATTTGCCCTTGATCCGATTCGGTCCTCAACAAACGTCCACAAGCCTGTAACAACCTTGCGCCAGCGTCGGGCACCGAAATTTCTTTAAAGGCGTTGCCACCTCCTCGCTCAATCCACTCACTTAACGCAGCCTCGCGTGGGTCATCTGGCACAGCAAAGGGTATTTTCGCAATGATAACGTGCTCGCAATAGTGTGAGGGTAAATCGACCCCTTCTGCAAAGCTTGCCAAACCAAACAAAACACTGCGATCACCGGCATCAATACGAGCTTTATGTGTTTCTAACAATGTTTTTTTTGACTGAGAATCTTGCATTAGAACGATGGCTTGCAGGCTCACATCCAAAGCTTCGTAAACGTCGCGCATCTGACGTCGTGAAGCAAACAATACCAAAGTACCCACCGCCAACCCCAACAGAGTGGGCAAATAATCAATCATGGCCTCAGTGTGCGCTTGCGCTTGATTGGCTTCGGGCAAATGCGAGGGAATGTGAAGACGGCCACGTCGATAATCAAAGGGGCTGGCAACCACCGCGTAGACGGCATCCTCGGGTGTGCCAGCGTGCATACGAAATCGATCAAACTTACCCAATGCAGTCAGTGACGCGGAGGTTATCAGCACACCCGCAGCGCGATCCCAGAGATTCTCTTTTAAAAACGCCGTCGCTAAGGTGGGACTGGAATGACAACTAATCGCCAGCTGAGTACCCGAGTCATTAAAACGAAGCCAGCGTGCCGGTGGTGGCTCGCCCTCACTGCTATTGGCAAAATCGGACCATAGGGCTTGCGTCAAGGTCAAACGCCCGATCAAACTTTGGCAGGCACTTAACATCGCCTCAACTGCTTCGGTATCACCGCCCTCCTCGTCCAGCAAGTCCTCGCACTCGATCACCAAACGCTCGGCAATACCCAACACTTTAGCCCCCAACTGGGCACAGGACAGGGCCGCAAGGCGCACAAGCTCAGGGACTCGTCCATGCTCAAATCGCAGCTCCTGGCTATTGGATTCAAAAGATTCAGGCTGTAGCGTTAACGCTTCCGCTTCAAGCCCATCTAAAGCCGACATCAAGTCCTGAAAATACGCAGTGAGCTTGGCAATGAAATCATCAAGTTTGTACTCAACATAGACCGATTGTGTTTTTTCTAACCACGCGTTTGTATCGATCAGCCACTGCCTCGTGCTGTGGATATGGCAAAAGGCTGTACTGTGATTCTTCGCTTTCTCGGCAAGGTGGTGACCCTCGTCAAAAACGTACAAGGTGTCCTCAGGGGCCGGCAAGACCACCCCACCACCGATCGACAAGTCAGACAGCACTAAATCGTGATTCGTTACAATGACGTCCGCGTCAGCTAATTGATCACGCGCCTTAAAAAAACTGCATTGAGAGACGTAAGTGCAGCGACGACCTGTGCATTGAGCGTGATCACTGGTAATGGGATACCAGACCCGATCCTCAATGCTATCAGGCCAATTGTCTCGATCGCCATCCCAGTCACCGCGGGCTAATGACGCCATACACGCTTCGTAAACCCCAGAGTCTCCGTCAGTGGCCCAATCGTACTCATCGGGATATAAGGGGATCGTTTGCCCCGCAGAACGACTGTTTAAGGCTTGATCCAAACGAGACAGGCAGACATAGCGACGACGCCCCTTGGCTAGCGCAATGCTGAATTGCAAACCCGACAATTTAGCGATATCCGGTAAATCTTGATAGATCAACTGTTCTTGTAAAGCCACAGTAGCCGTCGAAATCACCAATCGTTTTTCTCTGGCTTGTGCGACGGGCACCGCGGCGATGGTATAAGCAATGGTTTTCCCTGTGCCCGTGCCGGCCTCGATAACAGCAATCGGAGGACGTGAGGAAAAGCCATCGCGCGATAAGGCCTTCGAAACCTCGGCAATCATTTGCCTTTGCCCCCAGCGCGGCTGTAAATTCCGTTCTTGCACCAGCTGATTGTAGGCTGCTCGAATCTTATTTTTTACCACGTCGGTTAGCATTCACACACTCGCGCGCACGGCTTGTTCAACAGCATTCGCGTACATTGCTAACAGAAACGGACGCTCTTCTTCGTCTAGAGCATCGACCCGGGTATCGAACTGTGCCCGCGATATTGAACCGGTTGACACTGACAAGCCTTTGGGCAAATCCTGACCCGGGTGTAGACGCTGCCAAGCCCAAATATTACTGGGATGGAGTTGATAATTTTGGATAACCTGACGATCAATTTCTGCGACCACCTCGTCGACCGAACCAAATTGGTGGTCTAACACCTGACCAAAACAAATATTTACCCTGCCTTTGTCACCGGATATCCCGACGGCGATGGATTTGGCGTCTTCGTGCTCAGCCTTTTTGTAAGTGCCATCTCTAGCAATCACTGCAAGTTCGTGAGCTTTCATCGCATCACATGGATCAAGCTCGTAAGAAATGGCCACAGGCACAATCCGTAATTTCGCCAACGATTCACCAAACTCTAAGGATTTATCCCGCCCGAGTAACAGCATCTTTACAACCGCGGGCTCGGTCACGTCTAACCCTTGTTTGGCGCGCCCTTCACGTTGTGCGATCCAAACGGGCACCTGGTCTTCGCTGATCGACGCACTGATGTAGTCTGACAGGAGTTTGCTGGCCGCCAATAACTGTCTAGGCCCTTGAAGCGCTCGCTTAACAATAAAGCTTTTGTTAATTCGCATCAGATCTGCGATCCAGGGCTTGGACAAAAGGTTGTCACCAATAGCAATGCGGCAAGTGGCACGACCACGCGTGTGCAAGGCGTAATTAGTGAAGGCCGGATCCAAAGCGATGTCACGATGGTTGCTCACAAACAAATAAGGCCCCTCAGGCAATTCATCAAGCCCGGACACCTCAAACCCTGCCGTAGACGATTCGATCATCTGATCCATATAGGAACGCACCAGCGACTGAAATGAGGCAACGTCATGTACCTGGCGTAATTGCCTCCCCAAACCCCACCGCACCAGCGGACGCAACAGAGGAACCAACCACAGAGCCTTGCCACCCAAACGCAGATTAATAATACTGTCTAACAGTTCAACATCCGACTTCAAACGATTAATCACAGACATCACTTCGTGATCATCATACGGTCTGATTTCGGCAAAACGATCGCTCACTCTCTCTCCTATTGCGTTAAGGCACAGCCATTCTACTGGCAAGCAAGCACTTCATCAGCGACCCCATCGATCAAAGCACATCAACTTAGTGTGATTGCGATCAACAGTGTGCAACTTAGTACTCGCTTGCTGGCTGTTTTCTGCTAAACTCCGCACCCGATAGTGTTCAAATTCGGGGGATATCACCATGGCTGCAGGTTCGGCGACTTTATTTGTTTTTGGCTTAGCACTTCTTTTAGTGAGCTGGGTTGTACTACTGATCACCAGCTGGAAAGAAGATTATGCTTGGGGCTTGTTTACTGTACTACTCCCACCAGTTTCTTACCTATTTGCTCTATTCCAACTCGACAAAGCAGGCCAAGCTATTTTACTCGCTATTGCAGGCTGGGTTCTTATTTTTCTTGCATAAGCACAAGACCGGGCGGGAAAAGTAACAAAATCGTTACTTTCCTGCCGCACTCGTTACCATTTTTCTCAAAAACCGCTATCATCCAAGCGCAGTCCACAACTGTCGTTTTATTTTTATTGAGGAAAATCTATGAAGCTTATTAATTTGGCCGTAGCCACGCTATTCGTTGCCGGCGCCTCCAGCGCGATGGCCGCAAAACCCACCTCTATTCGTTTTATCGCTGACATCGAAAACGATGAAAAACTAAGCAAACGCTATGAAATTCAGTGCTCAGACAAGCGCGCGGTCGAAATGACCCAAACAAGCAGCAACGAATTCTGCGCTTTAGTTGGCGAAGAAAACTACTGCAACAAACGCAAAATGAAGGTCGCGAAAAAAGCCTGCAATTAAATTCTAAAGCTTACCGTGGTGCTAAAGCGCCTCGGTAAGCCATTCCTGAAGACGCTGTCTTTCAGCGCTCCCCACCCCAAACGCATCCATAAGATATTGATCCACACTACCAGAATGCGCCAACATGGCATCGATAGCCGCCTGCAAATACTCTGGACGCGTTGCTACAATGGGCTCCAACACGGCATCGGGCACCCCGTCAAAACCGTATTTTTCGCGCAACATTGGGATTTGCTCGTGGGGTATAAAATAGCGCCCCGTCATCGCGTAGTCTTCCATAACCTGATCCAACTCTACACCCAGGGCAAGCAACACCACCGCAGCCGCAAATCCCGTACGGTCTTTGCCGGCAGCGCAATGCACCAAAATAGTTGCTTCTGGGTCCGCCAATAGCCCTTCAAATACCTGTTTAAATGCCGCTTTATGAGACCATACCAGTTCACGATTGATGTCACACATGAAGGCATGACTGTCACTGGGCAAAGAGTCGGCCTGGGTGACAATCTCTAAACTACCGGTCTGGTTGCCCGGGGTAATATCTAGGTGGATCACATGATCAATAGCCGCTAAGACCGAAGGATGATTGGGCTTGTGCGCTTGCTCAAAGGAGCGTCGAAAATCATACAGATGTGTGATCCCCAGATTGGCAAGTAGGGCCACATCCGTCTGATTTAAATCGGCGAGGTGACCCGCTCGAAACAAACGCCCATATTTCACGCGTCGACGCCCATCGCCTGTCCGATATCCACCAAAGTCGCGAAAATTTGGCGCGCCGTATAACGGTATGTGCCTGCTCATAGCGGGTTTATGCTCAAAACAAAATCGAGCAGCATGATAGCACAACAGCACTGGCTCACGGGGGATCACAAGATCCAAGTTTTTTTTGGGTGTTTACACCAAAAACCCCAGAGAACTGTTGACACTGAGGGCCAAAGTGACAATAATCCGCGCTCTTAAAATTTTGTATAGGTTGGTAAATCGTGGCGAACTCTCCACAAGCTAAAAAACGTGCCCGTCAGGCTGAAAAACGTCGCAACCACAACGCGAGCTTGCGCTCACTGGGGCGTACCGTGATCAAAAAAGTGATCAAGGCTATCGATAGCGGCGACCAAGCGTCAGCTCAAGAAGCATTCGGCGCAGCGGTACCTGTGATCGACCGTTTGGCTGACAAAGGCATCATCCACAAAAACAAAGCCGCACGTCATAAAAGCCGTTTGAGCGCCAAAATCAAAGCTCTGGGCGCTTAGGTTTTACAGATCTAAAAAAACCGGCTTCGCGCCGGTTTTTTTGTCTTCTCTGTTGTTCAGCTTGAAGCTATAGCAACACCATATTGTCGCGATGAATAAGCTCCGGATCAGCCGCGTAGCCCAAAAGCTCGGGTAGTCGTTTGGAACTGACACCCTTGATCAACAAGAGCTCCTCCGAACTATAATTCACCAACCCACGCGCGATACGCTGACCATCCGGCCCGACGCAAAGCACAGCATCACCTCGGCGAAAATACCCCGTCACACTGACCACACCTACGGGCAGTAAACTCCGCCCTTGCCCCTGTAAAACACGGACCGCGCCCTCGTCGATTGAGATCACACCCCCGTCTCGCTGGACCCCAGCCAGCCATTGTTTTCTCGCAGCCTCAGAGGGTTTCTGTGTGCACAACCAGGTACCCACTCGCTCACCAGCGGCAACCTCAGTAATCACATCAGCACGCCGACCGTTAGCAATAATGGTTTGAGTCGCAGAACGAGCAGCCAATCGAGCCGCGCGTAATTTCGTTTGCATGCCCCCCTGCCCTAGACGACCACTGCCGCCAGCCATCTCATCAAGCTCTGGCGCGTCAACATTACACCTCGAAATGAGTGTTGCACTCTTGTCACGGCGAGGATCCGCTGTAAAAAACCCCTCTTGGTCGGTGAGTAGCAATACTGCATCAGCATCAATCAAGTTGGCCACCAAGGCCGCCAATGTATCATTGTCGCCAAAACGAAACTCTTCCGTCGCGACCGTGTCATTTTCATTGATGATTGGAATCACTTTAAGTTCGAGCAAACGATTTAAGGTATTGCGCGCATTCAGGTAACGGTCGCGATTGCGCACATCATCATGGCTTAGCAAAATTTGCGCGGTCGTTCTACCCGAACGAGCAAACGCCAACTCATAGGCTTGAACCAAGTGCGTCTGCCCTACGGCCGCTGCGGCCTGAAGGTCGTGTAATTTTTTAGGGCGTTCGGTCCATGACAAATAGGCAAGTCCTGCCGCAACAGCGCCACTCGACACAATAACGATCTCTTTACCTTGATCCAATAACTGCTCACACATACCGACAATGCGAGCCACAATCTCTGGTTTCAAACCCTCGCCATCATCGGTAAGCAGGGCCGAACCGAGCTTGATAACCCATCGGTTGGCAGCCATGATGTCATGGCGTTTGGTGTCGGCATCAGTCATCAATGCACGTATTCCACTTCGACATCATAATCGTCGTCATCGTCATAGTCGTCATCATCGTCGGCATCGCTCACTTTGACTCGACCCTGTTCGATTCGAGCTCGAGCTTCTGCCTGCAAAGCATTTTGCATCACCAGCTCGTGTTCAGCCAATTCTGGATCCAGGCGTTCTGCTTCACGCCAATCCTCCAATTGGGTCATGATGGCTTGACACAAGGCATCTGTTCCCTCTCCCGCCAAGGCGGAAATCACAAACACTGGACCTTGCCAGTCCAAGGCCTCGATGACGTCTTGAACACGCTGATCACGCGCCTCGTCATCCAATGCATCCGCTTTATTCAAAACCAACCAGCGGGGGCGTGCCGCCAACAGGGGACTAAAGGCTTCAATTTCTCGAACAATGGCACAGGCATGCTCGGCTGGCGACTCGCCATCCCAGGGCGCTAAATCCACTAAGTGCAGCAGCAGCCGATTTCGTGTGAGGTGTTTTAAAAACCGAATTCCCAAGCCCGCGCCTTCGGCAGCACCCTCGATCAGTCCCGGAATGTCGGCAACCACAAAGCTGCGCAGTGGATCAACACTGACGACCCCCAAATTCGGCACCATCGTTGTAAATGGATAGTCGGCCACTTTGGGCTTAGCCGCCGAAATTGCGCGAATCAATGTGGATTTACCGGCGTTGGGCATACCCAACAAACCCACATCGGCCAAGACTTTCAGTTCGAGCTTTAAGCGCCGTTTCTCTCCGTCAGACCCGGGGCTTGTCTGACGCGGCGCTCGGTTAATACTGGATTTAAAGCGAGTATTCCCTAGGCCGTGGAAACCACCTTGCGCGACCTTGAGCAATTGTCCGGCTTCTGACAAGTCACCTAAGACTTCGTCCGTATCGATGTCGATCACCGTCGTTCCAACGGGGACCTTCAAAACCAAATCTTGTCCGCTTTTACCACGACAATTACGCCCCTGACCCGGAGCACCATTTTCAGCACGAAACTTCCGCTTAAAGCGGTAGTCCACCATAGTATTCAGGTTTTCGTCCGCCTCTAAAAAGACGCTACCGCCGTCGCCGCCATCACCACCGTCAGGCCCACCTTTGGGGATAAATTTTTCACGTCGGAAGCTGAGGCATCCACCACCACCATTTCCCGCAGCGACATCAATGACAGCTTCATCTACAAATTTCATGTTTCGTTCCTAGGGCTGCTTAAGTTTGCGCCCAAAAAAAAGCCCCGTCTGCTGACGAGGCTCGCGTTCATACCGCGTATCGACCTCAGACAGCGACGATCTGTACGAACTTTCTATTTTGTGGGCCGCGCTCAACGAACTCTACTCGGCCGTCAATCTTTGCAAACAAGGTGTGGTCTTTGCCACAACCAACATTGTCGCCCGCATGCATTTTAGTGCCACGCTGACGAACGATAATGCTTCCCGCTGAAACGATCTGACCACCAAATCGT
>JALRFH010000045.1 GCA_023253715.1 Halieaceae bacterium | reverse complement strand
TTTATTGTGGTGACCAAGGGTGCTGGTCGTGTTTCGGAAGTGATTGCACGGTTCACCTTGGATGGCTTGCCGGGCAAACAAATGGCAATCGATGCCGACTTGAACGCGGGGGTGATTACTCAAGAACAAGCTAAACAGCGGCGTGAAGAGGTCGCTCAAGAGTCGGATTTCTTTGGCTCGATGGATGGTGCCTCTAAGTTTGTTCGGGGTGATGCCGTGGCGGGGATATTGATTTTATTGATTAATATTCTAGGAGGTCTTGGCGTCGGCATGATGCAACACGACCTAAGTTTAGCCGATGCGAGCCGTATTTATGTGCTGCTGACAATCGGTGACGGTCTGGTCGCTCAGATTCCATCTTTGCTCTTGTCCTTTGCTACGGCCATATTGGTCACTCGTGTCACCACGGCTGAGTCGATGGTTGAACAAGCGGGTAACCAGCTGAGTCAACCCGGTGCCATCTTTTTGGCGGCGGGCATTTTGGGCGTGTTGGGCTTGGTGCCCGGTATGCCGCATTTTATCTTTTTAGGTTTGTCTGCGGCAGCGGCAGGTTTGGGTTTTTATTTACAGAAAGCCGCTCGCGAGCAAGCTCAGTATATCGCAGCGGGCGAAAGCATTGCTGATAGAACGCCGAAAGGCCTAGAAGAATTAGATTGGGACGATATTGAGCAGGTCGATTTGATTGGCTTAAATATTGGCTATGGTTTGGTCTCGCTCGCCAATACCGAGTCGGGCGGACAGCTTTTACCGCGGGTCAAAGGGGTGCGCAAAAAGCTCTCGGCGGAGTTGGGGTTTTTGATTCAACCGATCCGCATTCGCGACGATCTTGATTTGCCCCCTGATTCCTACACGATTGTATTGAACGGTGTTGTTCGTGGTCGCGGCGAAGTGAAAGTGGGACGCGAGCTGGCGATTAATCCGGGTCATGTTCGCGATAGTGTTGCCGGAACTCCGACCAAAGAGCCTGCCTTTGGTTTAGACGCCGTTTGGATAGAGCCTTCGCAGCGCGATTATGCACGAGCGCTTGGCTATACTGTGGTGGACTCGGCAACGGCGATTGCCACGCATTTAAATACTTTGTTGCGGTCGTGTTCGTCAGAGTTGCTCAGCCACGATGAAACTCAGCAACTGCTGGATAAAGTGGCGTCTCGCTCGCCTAAACTTGTCGATGATTTAGTGCCAGGCAAACTCCCTTTGTCCGTCGTCACTCGAGTACTGCAAAATTTGTTGGCGGAATCGGTTCCTGTCCGCGACATGCGAACTATTTTGGAAACCCTCTCAACTCAGAGCACCCAGACTCAAGATCCCGATGATTTGACGGCGAGGGTCCGTCCGCGCCTTGGGCGGATGATCGTGCAGAGTTTGACGGACGCCAAGGCGACGCTGCCGGTAATTACCCTAGAGCCTCAGCTCGAACAAATGTTGCACACCTTGATGCAGCAAAGTGGCAGTGTCCGCAATATGGTGTTGGAACCTGGTTTGGCGGAGAGTCTGCTGAATGCCCTAGCGGAAAACAGCCGGCGTGTAGAAAACGAGGGCTTGAGTGCGGTCTTGGTGGTGTCACCTCCGCTGCGCGCTTGGATGTCGCGCTTTATTCGCCACCGTATCGCCGAGATGACGGTTTTGTCTTACGAAGAAATTCCCGATGATCAATCCATTCGAGTGGTTGCCAGCGTGGATGGCAATGACGCAAATGAGTCGAGGTAATACATGCAATTAGAACGAGTAGTCGCCAAGGATATCCGCAGTGCCTTTGATGAGGTTAAAGAGCGATTTGGAGAGGACGTATTGGTCGTTTCCAACCAGAAGCTTGGGCGGAGCGTCGAGTTAATTGTCGCGGTCGATATTGCGGTGAATTCGGCAGCCAACGAACCTGCACCCCAAAAACCCGCGGTGATGGGGGGGTTGGTCGGCCAAGTGGCCTTTGAAGATGCTCTAAAAAAAGTCGCGGACCGAGTAGGGACCCACCCTTGGAATGTGACTGCGGGCGGTGATAATCCCAATGCAGACGATGCATTTGATGCGCAACGGTTACGCGAGTTAACCACCTTAATCAAAGGTGAATTCGCGGCATTGCGACAAGAATTTCATCTCGCGAAACGCTTGTCCGATCAGTACGGCAAGCCGCACGAAACCTCCGTATTAATGGACGAGTTGTACGCCAGCGGGTTTCCTCTCGCCTTGGGGCATTTACTGGAGCATGAAATCGGCGCGGCAAGTGACTTGGGTCAGGGGCTAGACCAACTGCAAACCTTGTTGACTCAATCTTTGGCGGTGAGTCAGCCTGTGCAACTCAGAGGTGTCCATTGGGTGTTGGGTACAGCGGGATCCGGTAAATCAAGTATGGCTGCGCGACTTGTACATTCTGCGGTTGATGAATTTGGTGAGGATGCAGTCGTTCTGGTCAGCTTTTGCGATCGCAAAGGTGGTGCCTGGAGCCAAACGCAACTCTCTGCCGCTGGGGCTGGGGTAGCTGCCTACCGTGCCCAGACCGCAGAGAATCTGCAAGCGCTGTTAGAGGCCTTGTCTGGCATGGACTGTATCGTCATTGATACGGGCACACAGTTCGACCCTGAAGATTTGGCTCAGATGTGTGAGCGAGCAAAACAGGACACCGTGCATTGCGTCGTTGCTGCCGACGTGTCCGAGTACGCGGCTCGCCATCAGATGGCAGCCTGTCCTCTGGCCGTCGATACTGTCTGTGTGAGCCGCATGGATGGCGGCACACTGCCGTGGCCTTTGACCGCTGCCTTAATTGACTCTCAGTTACCTGTGAGCGGTTACTCGGATGGTGTACCTGTGCGTTCGGGTATGACGCAGTGCACGGCAAGCCAGTGGGTTGCTCATCTGGTTGCTCAGTTTGCACAGTCGCTTGAGGCAAAGTTGATGCAGGCAAGCGCCAGGCAACGGGGTGAAAATAGTGTCTTAGTGGACACTTTAGCGTGTTAAGTTAAACATAGGGCTACGAAAGCCGGCAATAAATGCTAAGCTTTAAGCCACAATACAAAGGCAGGAAACGACTGCATGAAATCTGAGCGCATCGTCATTGGGGTGGCTAGCGGTAAAGGGGGTGTTGGTAAAACGACAGCCTCGGTCAACCTTGCGGTTTGCTTGGCCACTATGGGCAAAAGCGTTTTATTGATCGATGGCGATTTGGGTTTGAGTAATGCTCAGATTTTGTTGGGTTGTGCTCCAATGTTTACCTTTGCCGATGTGATCTCCGGGCAAAAAAATATCGAAGATGTGATTGTGACTGGGCCTCATGGTGTGCGCTTATTGCCCGGTGCCAGTGGCGTAGGTGAACTCGCAAGTCTGTCGCGGGCTCAGATTAGCGGTCTGATTCAAGGTATATCCGCTTTGCCGCCTTCTGATGTCTTGATTGTTGATGCCGCCGCTGGAATTTCACACAGTGTGACAATGTTACTGCAGGCCTGCGATCATCAATTGATTATTTTGGAAAACGAACCCTCGTCGATCGCTGATGCCTACGGAACCCTGAAGGTTTTGTCGCAAGAATGTCGTTTGGAGTCGACCCTTCATGTTGTGCCGAATCGGGTGCAGAACCTGCGAGAGGGGCAGGCCATTCATAAGTTATTGAATGATGTATGCCTAAAGTTTTTGAATTTGAGCGTGAACTACTTGGGTTCCTTGCGGCAGGACGAAAGTGTGATCAAAGCGGCTCGTGCGGCAAAACCGGTTGTGGATTTTGCACCGACGAGCCCGATTGCCACCGATATCCGGCAGCTGGCGCATAAAATCTTAGAATTGCCGCGCGCGCAGCAGGCGAGCGGTGGGTTGCAGTTCTTTATGGAAAGTTTAATCGAAGGGGCGAATTAGGTCGGTGCATGGCAGATCTAGGGCTTTACGAAGAAATTCAGCACGGTAGTGCTCGCGATCAAGAGACGGTGTTAAAGCACGTCGGTTTGGTCAAGCGGGTTGCCTTGCATTTAAAAGCCCGAATTCCCGCCTATATGGAACTTGATGAACTCATGCAAGTTGGGATGATTGGCTTGATCGAGGCGTCCAAATCGTTTGATGCCAGCAAGGGGATCGAGTTCGAGGCCTTTGCCCGTAACCGTGTTCGAGGCGCCATTCTGGATGAAGTTCGAAAGCTGTCTGATCTACCTCGCTCGGCGGTTGGTCATGTCCGCGAGAACAATGAAGCTCAGCAAGTGCTGGCAGCCGAGCTAGGCCGAGCGCCAACACAATCTGAGCTGGCAGCGTATTTGGGTAAAGACATCGACCAATATCAGCGGGAGCGAGCACACGCTCACCATTTTCAAGTGGTCGCAATGGATGAGATGCACAGCGAATCTCTGGAAGCTTCGCCCTCTGATTATGGCGAGCCTGAGATGGACGTCGAAAATGCTGAGTTTATGGATGAGCTCACCCGGGCGATCGAGCGCTTGCCCGAGCGAGATCGCTTAGTGGTCTCGCTTTACTATGTTGAGGAGCTAAATCTCAAAGAAATCGGCGCGGTGCTTGAAGTCAGTGAATCTCGTGTGAGCCAAATACTGTCGCAAAGTGTCAAGACCTTGCGCGCGCGTTTGGCTGCAAGTTTCTAATTCACGGTGGTATTGGCTACCGCCTGTCAGGTCTGGGTTGCAAAGCCTGTCTAGTTGTTCGGTGGATAGCTGACCAACTCCTCGGCTTCTTCCTCTTTGCTGCTGGTCGCCTGTGCCCTTAAGGCCTCTAGATAATTCGCTTTTTCTAATTCCAGTAAGGCGCTTAAATCTCGTGTCAGATTTTTGATTTCCTGCTCGGTTTGCGGGTCAAAGCCGGCGCGTTGGCTGGGTAGTGTCGCGAGCGCATCCAAAATATCGCGCAATTGCACCGATTGTTCTCGGAGTTGCTCGGTGACCGCTTGGTCTAATTGCACTGAGCCGACATTTTGGCTGGTTAGGCTTCCTAGCTCCGACGGATTTTGTACCGCTCCGCTTAGCGCCTGGTTCAGCGTTTCGAGTTGATCTAAGCTGTTGTTAAGCTCGACCATGCGCTTACCAACGGCGAGCAAGGTAGCATCGACTTGTTTGACTCGGCCACTTAATTGGACACTGGTAAAGCCGAAGAACACCAGCAAGATCAACATGGCAATGATGCTACCCGTGGCCAGTAAGTTTAAGCCTTTGCTCGGTGGGTTTGTGCCCGCGGAGCTGCTGGCACTGATTGGGCCGTTGATGCCCTCGCGCTGAAAACTCTGTTGTTGTTCTCCATGTTCGGCGCGCAATGCAGCCACTGGATCGCTTGCAGAATTTTCGGATTTTGAAAACATCTTCTTTAGGCCGCCTGCCTGTGGCTTGTCGGGATCGGGCGCAAAGCCAGTTTCTCTTACGAGCTCACTGTCTTCTGTTGAGTGATGAGCGCCAAGTTCGGGTTCTTCTGGGTCGTCAGTAGGACTAAGGAATGATTCATCTGCGATACCCTCTTCGGCGCCCTCATAGGGATCGATCAAATCGCTACTGAGTACGATGTTATCTTCGGCGCTCAAACCGAAATCATCTTCTTCGTCATCGTCGGGGCGATTGGATGCGTACTTATCGCTCGTCATAGCTGTTTACCTTCAATACTTATCGTATAGAATCGACAGCAGGCCCCCAAACTTTAGGGCCTTTGCTTAATCGTCAAGCTCGGCGCGCACAGCAGCGGCGCTTCTAACCCATGTGTCTAAGTGGCCTAATGTTGATATCGCCACGGCGTCTGCCAGAGCCTTGGTGTCAAAGGGACCACACAGCACCGTATTGAGTTTGCGCCCCGACTTGTTGAGTCGCAACTGAAACGCTTGCGACGCGGGGGGGAGTGCATCCATCAGTAACTGCGCTTGGGTTGGATTGGCGTAAACACCCACTTGGATGAAATAGCTAGAGTTCTCGGCTTGCGCAACTCTGTCCCGAGGATTCATTGAAAGGTCTGCGCTGGTGTCATTCGCTACCCGATTGCGCTCTTGCCTGAGTGCCATGTCACCGGGCACATTATCAGTAGTGCCTTGAGTTAACTCTGACTCGACAGTCTCTGGTGTTGTCTCCGGTACATCTGCGAGATCCAGGTTGCTTGAATGGGTTTCGGCATCCGGAACACTGGTTGCGGGGGCACTGCCCGGTTCGGCGGGGCCATCATTTAGCACTACCTCGGTCTCTGTTGCGGTATCGCTGTCGGATGCGGCCGCGCTTGCCACGGTTGCGCTCGTCTGTACCGCGGCGGCTTCACCCAAGTCACTGACTTCGTCGGGAGCTACCACCACATTCGCCACGGCTGGGTCGCTACCGTAGGCGTCTTCGCTTAGGGCAGGCATTGTGGGGGGGACGTCGGCCGTGGGCGGTGTATCGGTCGTCTGCCCCGGCAGATCCTCGGTATTAAGCGCCCGGGTTTGTGCCAGAGTGTCAGTATTGGTTTTGAAGGTGCGTGGCGATATTTGTACTTCTGGTTGCTGTACGGCGGTGTTTTCCCAAGGGGCAAATAGCGCGATTAAAATCAGGGTAATGCCGGTTAGGCCGGTCGCCCAAATCAATCGACGCGATGGTTTTTGGACTCGGGGGTCCTGGTCTGTTGGGTGTTCGGTCTCCTCTTGAGATTCCTCGGGTACTTCATCTACTGCTGCCTTGTCCGCGTCATCGACTCCCTGAGACTGTTTTATAGCGCCCAGTAAGGCATTCAGGTCAGCATCGAAATCATTGTTTGTGGAGGGCGGTGGTGCTTGGACGCCGTCGGCAGAGCTGGCGGTGGCATCAGGGTATTGCAGTGACTCTAGGTGGGCATCGAGCGCGTCCAGCTCATGGTTAAGGTCGGCCTGTTCAAGCGCAGCGTGTCTGTGATAGCCCATAGCCGCAGCCATTTGTACGGTTTCGCTTTGGTAATTGTATTGCTCACCCATTTCCAGCAGTGCTTCCAGGTATTCAGGTGTTGGGGATGTCAAAATCCAGCGATACACCTGGCCATCGAGCTTGTTTAATACACTGTCAATCACATCCAGTTGAGATTCTGATACAAAGGCGAGCATACGAATGTTGGCGCCTGGAAAGTTTTTTAATAGTCGGCCTAATACGGTCCATTCATGATCGCTCATATTAGAGGTATCGATCATTGCCATAACATGCCGGACATCACTGTCATGCGCTGAGCGGGCTGACTCGACGCTGGCCGTCGATAATATTTTATTGAACCGATTTAAGACGTCATCGGCGCCTGTGGGCGCGCGCGTGTCGAGAATAATGTTGTCACGAATCGCGATGCGCGTAATGAAATAGCGGTAGTAGCGATCCGCAAGCGCTTTGTCATCAGTAACAATCACCACGTGACGATTGTTGTCGCACAGGGCTTCAAGGGCACCCTCGAAGCGGATTTTATCGGTCGGCTTGTAGAATAGCTGACCCTCACTGGCGTAGTCGTTTAGGCTGTAGCCCTCACCCAAAAAATCACTCATCTACTGCATCCTGTACTTCGCGATTACCATCACTATCGAATCTCAGATCGTCGGGTACATCGACCTTGGGCGCAGCATAAACCAGTCCATCGGCATTCACGCTATTTAAATTAAAGATGTAAGCGATCACCTGAGCTACCGCATAATAAAGCGATTCGGGTACAGATTCATTGATTTCGGTAGTAAAAAATAATGCGCGCGCTAGGGGCGGAGCAGAGAACAAAGGAACACCTTCCGATTTGGCTTTCTCGCGGATCGTCGCCGCTAGGTGATCAGCCCCTTTGGCCAATATTCTGGGCGCGTCGTCGCTGACCGGGTTGTAGGCTAGCGCCACTGCGAAATGCTCGGGGTTGGTGATGATGACATCGGCATCGGCCACCGCATCGATCATGCGGTTCATTGCGAGCTCGCGTTGTCGTTGTCGGACTTGGGCGCGGACTTCAGGTCGCCCTTCGGTCTCTTTCATCTCATCTTTGATTTCTTGCTTGGTCATCTTCATGCGCTTTTTAAATTCATTCAGCTGGTAGGGCACATCGATGGCTACAACCACGATCAGCGATAAAGTCACGAACAAAAAGCCCAGGCCAATCAGGCTTCCAGCGTGATCAAGCGCGGTCCGCAGATCCATTAAGCTACTGGCCATCAAATCGTCAAGACTCGAGCTAATGACCCCGTAGGCGATCCCCCCAACGAGTAGGAATTTACTGAGTGCTTTGGCCAGCTCAACCAAGGCCTTCAGGCCAAAAATTCGTTTTAAACCTGATAGAGGATTCAATTTGCTGGCTTTGGGCATTAACGCTTTGCCCGAGAATAAATAACCGCCTAGTAAACCCGCAGCAAGGATGGCGATGATGACGGTGAGAATAAAAATCGGCAGCACGGCGGCAAATCCTGCAAGCGCTTGTTCGGCAAAGGCTGTGCTTAACAGTTGATCGTTAAAAATGATATTGCGGTCAAACTCAAAGCCGGCGGCAAAGTTTTCGCTAATACGCTTGAAAAAAAAGGGCCCAGCCAGCAGTAAGGTTGTGGCAATGCCGATCATCATGGCGGCGATTGATAGCTCTTGGCTTCGAGCTACCTGACCTTCTTCCCGTGCTTTTTGCAGGCGGCGCGCGGTGGGTTCCTCGGTACGGTCTTCCGCTTGGGTTTCATTTTCAGCCATTAGCTTAACCCACCTAAGGCGCGAACTTGATTCAGGGCTTCAAGCCACAGCCATTGAATTCGGTAGCCAATATTTGACATAGAAATAATCAACAGCACCAACCCGGTAAGAATCATCGCTGGGAAACCCACAGCAAAAATATTGAGTGCGGGCGCGGCTCGAGTGATAACACCAATGCTCACATTCACAAATAACAGGGTCAATAACACCGGCATGGCGATGAGTAGTGCACCGCTAAAGAGCAAGGCCGACCATTCGATAAGCCCGGCAGCCAGGTTTCGGGCATCCAGTGGTGCACCGATGGGTAAGGCGTGAAAGGTCTCGGTGATCAATGACAGTATTATGATATGGCCACCCAATCCCAAAAAAATCAGGGTTGAACACACGATCAGGAATTGCGCGAGTAGCGGGACATTGCCGAGCGTTGGATCGACCATGTTCGCCATGCCCAAGCCCATGGTGGCAGATATGCTTTGGCCCGCAATGGCCAAAGAGGAGTTAACGACTTGCAAGACCAAGCCGAGCAGCACACCTAGGAAAATTTCTCGAATGAGCGTTAAAAACCCCACAGCACTGAGTGGGTCTATGGGCTCCAGTTTGAGTAAGGGGTAGATGACGGCAGTCAGCGCACAGGCGACTAAGATACGCAGTCGTACACTTACGGCTTGCAGCGAAAAAAATGGTGCGGCGAGTAAAAAAGCCGATAGGCGAATGAAGGGCCAAAGACCGGTATAAAATAGGGTAACGATATCTTTGACGAGCAGGTCCATTACAAGAACAGGCCGGGAATGCGCTCGAAGACGCGATGGAAAAAGTCGACCATCACGGTGATTTGCCAATTACCAAAAAGAGCCAACGCCAACACCATAAAAGCGAGTTTTGGAATAAAGCTAAGGGTCATTTCTTGGATCGACGTGGCGGCTTGCAAGATTCCGATGAAAAGCCCCACGGTAAGCGCCATTCCCAATAATGGTGCAGCGACGAGTACCGCTACCCAGAGCGCTTCGCGGCCCAAATCAACGACTAATGCGGTATCCATTGTGTCCTCCTAGGTTGCGAAACTCGAGGCCAAACTCCCCATGATTAAAGTCCAGCCATCGACCAGGACAAACAGCATCAGTTTGAACGGCATCGATATCATCATGGGGGAGAGCATCATCATGCCCATCGACATTAAGACGCTGGCTACGACTAAATCGATGACGATGAAGGGGATGTATATTAAAAAGCCTATGGTGAACGCGCTCTTAAGTTCCGAGGTAATAAACGAGGGAACCAGCACAGTGAACGGGATGTCGGCGCCTGAATCGAAGGTGCCGGCTCGGGCAATTTCTGCAAACATCGCGATGTCCTCTTGGCGCGTTTGATTCAACATAAAAACGCGTAAGGGCTCTTGCATGTTGGCAACGGCGGTTTCGAAATCCATGTTGCCGTCAAAATACGGCGCTAGGCCGCTGGTATAAATATCACTGAACACCGGCATCATGATAAAAACGGTCAGGAACAGTGCGATGCCTAGCAAGACTTGATTAGGCGGTGTCTGCGCAGTGCCTAAGGCTTGGCGCAGCAGCGACAGTACGATAATGATTCGCGTGAATGAGGTCATCATCAGGAGCAGCGACGGCAGCAAGGTTAGCGCTGTCATCAATATCAGTAACTGCAATGTTAGGCTGTATTCGGTGCCTCCTGTCGCCGATTGGGTCGCAGTAATAAGAGGCACACCCGACTGCGCCAGCGCAGGTAGGCTGAGGGTGCAGCCAACGATGAGTAGCAGTCGGAAAAACGATTTCATTGAGTACCCTTAGTCCAACGCGCCATAAGGCTTTGAACGGTGACAGGCGTGGTCGGTTCGATTGGCGTCGTGGGTGTATCCGGTAACATGTCGGCGGGCCATTCGCCGAGTGCGTCCATGCTGCTGGGCGATATACCGACCATGACAATGCGATCTCCCACTTTGATCAAGCTGATTTTTTGTCGTGGCGAGATCATCAAGGTGTCGATCGTGTGAAGTCGCTGGCTACTTGGGTTGCGCAGCAAAAAACGCTTGAGGGTCCACAAAGTCAAAACCAATAAGCCCAGAACAAAAACAATTTCTCCGGCGATGGAAAGTAGGTTGAGTTCGGGCAGGCTGGTGTTCATGGTCTATAAATTTTTGACGCGATCGGCCGCGGGTACAACACGTGTTAAGCGGATACCATAGCGCTCGTTAACGAGCACGATTTCGCCTTGCGCTACCACAGTGTTGTTCACCAATAGGTCTAGTGGTTCACCGGCCGCACGGTCAAGCTCAATCACGCTGCCTTGGGTAAGATGCATCAGGTCGCGAATTTTTAAGCCGGAACGGCCGACTTCGACACTGAGTGTCACGGGTATGTTTTGCAATACGTCAGCGTCCAAGGTCGATTTTGATTCCGTTGCCTCTGCAACAGTGCTTTCGTCACTCATTATTTTCTCCTGGGAGCCTTGTCGTTAGTTAAAGCATGGGTGATTTTGATAGCGGCTTGGCCATTGCTTGCGCCCATTTCAGCGGCAAACAATGGAATACCGGCTATCTCAACGGTGGCGGCTTTGGGCCGTTTAAACCAAAGCGTATCGCCCTCTTTCAGTTGCTTGAATTCTTTCAAAGTGGTGTGAATTTCACTGAGCTTGGCGCGTAGCTCCAAAGGGACATGCTCAACGGATTCGGCTAAGTCATCCAGCCATTTACGGTGCGTCTCTTGCTCGTCATCACCGGCAATGATGCGTTGATGCAGTGACTCACGTATAGGCTTTAGGGATTCAAGTGGATAAACCAAGTGGATGGTACTTTCCGTGTCGGCCACTTGAATTTTCAGAGGGGTGATCAAAACCAAGTCGGTGTTGTCTGTCACTTGTGCAAATTCGGGTTGTACCTCAGAACCTACGACTTCACATCTGAGTTGCACAACGGGAGACCAAGCTTCACGTAGACATTCGGATAAAACATCCAGCATTTTTTTGATGATACGTTGTTCGGTTGCGGTAAACAGTCGTCCCTCTGGCAGCTGCTTAAACGCGCGCCCGGGGCCGCCAAAAAACTGATCCAGGGCCGCAAAAATGATGTCGGGTTCGATAACGATTAGGCTGAGTCCGCGCAGAGGAGCGAAGCGCATGATGTTAATCGACAGTGGGGCTTGTAACTGATTGATAAATTCTCCGTAGGGCACAAGCTCAGACGGTCGGGTGCTGAGGGTGGCATCAGAGCGCAATGCTTTCTGCAGGCCCTGCCGCAACTGCCGCACCATGCGTTCCATCAGGAGATCGATGGCTTTCACGTTGATGGTGGTGGTGCTTAAGCCCGTGGCTAAGTCATAAGGGCTTACGCTGACCTCGGTATTGACACCGCCATCAGTCACAATCGAGCCATCGCTCACCCCTTGCGATAGGGCGTCGAGTTCTTCTTGTGACAGTAGTGGTTCGCTCATAGGGGCTCCATTATCTATGCTATTGCACCACCAGTTCGGTAAACAGCACTTCTTCTACCCCGCCGCGACCGGTCATCCGCTTGAGCGTACTGTTGATGGCATCTTGTAATTTACTGGCTAGCTCGTCTCGAAAATCCGGGCTATCGATGTCAGCTTCTGTGACTTTGCGCATGACATCGAGCATTTCGGAGCGCAGGGCAAAATCGTGCTTTTGGACATTCGGCAAAACGTTATCGGCATCGCGAGTCATGATCGCGATTTTCGCCTGCACGATTTTGCGAGAATTGGCGACATTGGTTAGCAGTGGTCGCTCAAATTCGTGATAAAAGGGTTCAGCTTGGCGGTCGATCCCCGATGCTCTGTCAGCATCGCCACCTTCGAGTTGGGATAGCGCGTCTTCGGCGGATATCGCCGGGTCATCATTGAAAGCCCCGGTCGCCATGAGAGTGCCGCCGACGGCCGCGGCAATAACGAGTACCGCGCCTGCGCCTATCATGGCGAGTTTCGCGGTAGAGTTTGAGGATTTTTCGAGTTGATCGTCAGCCATAATTAACGCCCCTTAGCATATCGGGTAATAATGACAGACAAAATGCTACACGAGAAGGTCGAATCCCTCCTTAGCGGCCTGCGACTTCGGGGCGTCGCTGCTGTGTCGTGCAATCTGTTCATCCGTAACTGCGTCTTCCTGCTGACCGAAAGGCTGTTGAGGTGTCGGTTTTTCGCCACCTGCCCCGGCATTTCCATTATTAACCTCAAGGTTAGCAACTTGCGTGCCAGTTTGTTGGAGCCATTCGCGAAGTCGTGGAAGTCCCTCTAATAACAGTTCGCGCGTTAGCGGGTTGTGAGTTTGAAAGTGGCCGTCTAACTGACCGTTGATGAAGTCGAGTTTGACGTCAATCCGGCCGAGGCTCTTGGGGTGCAGCTCGAGTTCCGCTCTCCAATGACCTTTTTCTACCTGCTGGATTAGACGTTGTCCTAATTGCTCCGCAAATTTTTGGCTCAGAGCTTGCGCATCGACCTCAGATTTCAGTACGCGCATCACCTGCAGTTCGGGTGGAGCTCGAAAGCTTCGCGCTTCGGTTTGCAAGACAGTGCCCGCCGCCTCTGTTGCTGAATCTCTGGCGCCATCGTCTAATTGTTTTAACGATTGCCATTGTTGCAGTGTTGCGGTGGCTTCTAGCATCACAAGTTTCACGGGTGTGGCTTGTTGTGCTGAGCCTTTGAGTGTCGTTGTTTGAGCTGGAATCCCTGTGTCTTTAGCGACGCCTCGTTGATTGATTGCTAACATCGACTTGCGGGAGGATCCTAAGGCGAGTTGTTGGGCTTGGGTAGTGAGCGATGCAACGCTGTGTGGCGACTGCCCACTGACCGACCCGCTGAGTTGGGGGTGGCTCGAGGCAGTTTCTAGCAGCTGCCCCCTTCGGTTAGCCTCGACAAAAGCCACTTGTGTCAGCTGGCTGGCCGAGTGCGCGTCGCTTTCGGCTGCTGAGCCGTCTGTCTTTATGAGGGAATTTGCCGTCGCTGAGTTTGTGTTGGCCTCGGCAATCGATGCTTGTGTGAGTTGTACCACGCCATCCTGTGTTTGACGTGTTGCGGATTCAAGCGTGGCAAGGTTTGGCTCGCGTTTTAGGGCCGAGCTGTCAAGATTGGCTGTGGTTCCATCCGTGTTCGCGTGCACCTCGCGATTGAAGGCTGAAATTTCTTGAATTAAGTCGTTTTGATCACCTTGGGAGCTCAGAGCCTTGGTCGCGAGCTGGGGTGCTGCAGCGAAGCTTTGCCGCATGGGGCCGCCACTTGGACGTTCCGTGTTGTGGAAGGACCCCAGACGTTCGGTGCTTAAAAAACGCACCTCGTCCCTTGTCGTATTCGGGTCGGTTGCGTTCGGCAAAAGCTTGCCACTAGGGGCAATTATTTGCCCCTGATGAGCCGACTTAAGACGTTCAAAAAAAGTCGGACTCACGGTTTTGCTTGGGTGAGAAACAGTAACTTGATCACCTTTGGTGGGGGGCTTGGCGTCAAGGTTTATCCAGCGAACCGTGGTGTCTGATGAATCCATTGGGCTATTTCCTAATCAATTGCCGAGTGCTCTCACGGTCGCCGGCTTGGCAAACGCGCTTGCGCTGACTTATTAAGATGCAAGGCTTGTGCCAGCCGCACTTTTTTGACGAAGGAATTGCGTAATCCCACTTGCTTCATTCAACTTTTGCTCGAGTAGGTGTTCGTAATGTTGCATTTGCTGTTGCAGCTTTTTGTCGAGGACTTCGAATTTTAAGCGATCGTGCTCTTTACTCAATAAAGCCTTTTGAGCGGCTTTTATGGCCTTATCAAGCGTGTCTAAATGTGTTTGACTGCTGCACTGAAGTTCGTGAATGCGACTTAAAAACTCGCGGATATGCCGAGCCTGCTGAGGGGAGTGTTCTTTCTGCCCTAACTGGCAAAGTCGCGCGCTGTAGTCCTTGTGCAGTTCGGTGAGTTGCTCGATACGAGCCAGCTGTGTCTGGTACTTCCCTTGCAACTGTATGACGTGTTCGCGCTGCTTGTCGCGGGTGTCGCGAGCCCTTTGTTCTAACTTGCTCCAGCGTTCGGTCTTCATTCAATGTCATCCAGCAAGCGATCAAGTTGCTCTTGCGACTCTTTCAGCCCAATTCTGTGGAAATAGTCCTGTTGAAGAAATTCACGTATCTCAGGCATTAGATCGACCGCAGCATCCAAAGCTTTATTGCTGCCGGCTTGATAGGCGCCGATATCGATCAAATCTTTGGCTTGTTGGTACTCAGCCCATAGGGTTCGGAGTTTGGCCGCTGCTTGCCGTTGTGCGTTGGGGACCAATTGATGCATCAAGCGTGACAGCGACCCCAGCGGGTCAATGGCGGGATAGTGGGCCGCATCTGCAAGTTCACGCGACAACATAAGCTGGCCATCAAGCGAGGCACGGGCGATGTCCACAATGGGGTCGGCACGGTCGTCGCCCTCGGCTAATACCGTGTAAAATGCGGTAATCGACCCGGACCCGACGCGGCCATTGCCAGCGCGTTCGATGAGTTGGGGCAGCAAGCTAAACACTGAAGGTGGGTAACCTTTAGTGGTTGGAGGTTCGCCGATGGCCAGTCCAATTTCGCGTTGCGCGTGTGCTACCCGGGTCAAACTGTCGCACAATAGCAGCACTTGGTTGCCTTGATCCCGAAAATACTCGGCGATAACGTGAACCCTTTCTGCCGCTTTTCTCCGCATCACAGGAGAACTGTTTGCGGGTGCGATTACGACAATGGATTTTTTCAGGCCCTCAGCACCCAAAATTTCGCTGACAAATTCTTGAGCCTCGCGTCCGCGCTCGCCGATTAAGCCAATCACCACCACGTCAGCTTGGGTGTTACGCGTCAGCATGCCCAGTAGCATACTTTTACCCACACCCGAGCCAGCGATTAAACCCATGCGCTGACCTTGGCCAACGGTAAAACAGGCGTTGATCGCCTTGATGCCGGTGTCCAAAATTTCACGGATCGGCGCTTTTTTCAGTGCCGGCACCGCGCTTCCGCTCATGGGTAGTGTTGCGTTTGAGCGAATCTTGGGCAGGTCGTCCAAGGGCTTGCCTAAAGCATCTGTAACACGACCCAGAAGCTCGGGGCCCACACTAACACGTTCTGACAGTCCTGTGCGCTGGATACGTGCCCCGGGTTCAATACCTTGCAAATCAGATACCGGCATTAAATACAGGGTTGACTGCTCAAATCCTACCACCTCAGCGATGACCGCTGGGTGGTGGGGTGTTTGAATTTCGCATAAGGCTCCAATCGGAGCCCGCATCCCTGACGCCTCTATGGTCATGCCGACGATACGGGTGACTTTACCGTGCACCGCAATCGGTGGCTCTTCAAGCCTGGGTAACAGTTGCGTTAAGTGCGCCGCGAAAGACATCAGGGCCAATTCTCATCGAAGGTCGTAGTGGGTTGGGGCCCTGCCGATGGGTCGATTGGATCGGGCAGTTTGGGCGCAGCAGATATCGATGACTGCGTCGAATCTATGGGGGGTAAAGCTTGCCCTTGAGGCAGTTGTAATTGCTGTTGTAGATCGTGCAACCGGTTTTCGAATAAATTTTCGATAGCGATGTCGCCCCAACTCGCTCGGACACTACCACGGGTTAATTCAGCATTTTCTCGCCATGTAACCTGGTCTTGTTCGCGCAAGTGCTGATCGACTAATGCCAAATCTTTTGGGTTCAGTTCGATGTTTATGCCCTGATTCGGATCTGCCTTTAAGGCCTCCAGCGTGAAAGTGATCAGCTGGTCAATACAGTGGTTGCTGTGGTTGAGCTCGCCTTGGACCAAGAGTTCGGCCAAGCGCAGACTTAATGACTTGAGCGGTTGAAACAGCGCTGCCGGGTCCTCAACTTGGCCACTCAACACCTGAATCAGAGCCTCAAATCGCTGTCGTTGATCTGCGAATTCAGCGTCGAACTGTGCTTGGGCGTCTTGTTTGCCCCGGGCATAGGCTTCTGCTTCGATGGTCTGCAAGGCGTGTTCGTGTTCCTCTAGGCGGATGAACTGTTCAGTCTGGGTCGGTTCTGTCGCTGCTGCGCTTGAGTCCGTATTGGCCCGCGAAAAATCGCTATCGTGAGCGTCTTGGACGAGCGTCGAGCTCAAGTAGCCTGCATCGTCAAACAGGATATCCCGCTGGAAGGTGCTCTTAAACAAAGTCATCGCCAATGCCCACGAGCATGATTTCACCGGAGTCAGACAGTTTGCGAGCAATTCGCATGATATTGCGTTGGGCCTCTTCAACATCACTCAAACGCATAGGCCCTTTGGCTTCCATGTCATCCACAAAAATCGCACGTGCTCGCTGCGACATGTTGTTCAGGAACTTGTCCTTCACCTCGTCATCGGCACCACGTAAAGCCACCATCAACATGTCTTGATCGATGTTGCGCAGTACCGTTTCCACTGAGCGGTTATCAAGTGCAGACAGTTTGTCGAAGGTAAGCATGCTATCGGATATTTGTGTGGCCATGCCTTCGTCACGGTAGGCAAGACCCTCCATAATTTTGGACTCCAACTCGACTTTTAAAAAATTTAAGATATTCGCGGCTGTCTTAATACCGTCCACGCTGGAGCTTGCTGCCGTGATGCCACCTTTGAGTTGCTGTTGCATGATGCCTTCAAGTTCTTCCATCGCCGATGGCTGCACCGCTTCGAGGCTGGCGACGCGTTGAATAATATCGACGCGGTTGTCCTCGGGAAGCAAACTGAGGACCTCGGCTGCGACGTCATGATCTAAGACCGATAGAATAATGGCGATAACTTGAGGATGCTCAGATTCGATCATTTCGGCGATCGATTTCGCATCCATCCATTTTAAAATTTCCAGTCCTTTGTTCGATGAGCCGGGAATGATTCGTCCTAGAATTGTCGAGGCCTTGTCTGGACCCAGAGCGCGTTTAAAGACGTTTTGTACATAGTCAGTGGTGCCTACGCCGATGTTGGTTCGCTGTTTGATCGCGCCGATGAATTCGTCCAGTACGGCATTGACCGTGTCCTGCGACAAATCAGCAACCTTCACCATGGCGGTGCCCAAAGCTTGCACTTCTTTAGGGGATAAAAACGGAATCACATCGGCTGCTTGTTGTTCACCCAGCAGTAACATAATCACCGCCGCCCGTTCAGCCCCTGACATTTTCTCGTGTGGTGCTTTGGGTTTGATGGTTTGCGCGGCTTCAGTCGCTTCGACGTTCGCGTCTTTTTCTTGTGCTTTAGCCATATTTATTCCCCACTCAAGCGGGTTTGATCATTGATTTTAATACATTAGCGACACGACCGGAGTCTTCCGTCACTAACAGTTTTACCAAAGCGACCTTTTCATCGTAGGTGTTGGCCGTGTTGATTAATTGTTCAGCCAATTGCGCGCGCTGACTGGCTGCACTTTGGGAATGATCGTTAGCTAGGGCCTGCAGTTGCTCGGTCGAAATTGAACTTTGCGTGCTGGTGCCGGAGTATTTATTGCCCGCGTTCACAGCCTTGATTGCAGGTCTTACAACCAGCAGTAACAGGGCGATAAATGCCAGGCCCGCGACCAATGTTTGACCCATAGTGACGAGGTCGGCATTTTCCCACCACGCGCTCTCTACCGTCTCGATGGTGAGTTCCTCAAAGGGCGCTGCAATGACTTTGACTTGATCACCACGTGCGCTGTCGAAGGCTACGATTCCCTCGATCAGACCCTTTAAACGATTGATCTCAGTGTCGATCATGGCGGGTGTTGCGGTTTGGCCACTGCGCGCTGTGAGTCGTTCAGACAGGGCTTTCTCGTTCAAGACGATGGCCACAGAGACTTTTTCGACGCCTCCCATGGCTTGTTTGACGTGCTGTACTGTGCGATCAAGCTCGTAATTGCGGGTCGTGTGTGAGGTTTTGGGTTCGGGCACGACATTTGGATTCGCCGTTGCATTGGATGTGCCGCCGCTTGCTGTGCCTGCAGGGGGCGACACAATATTGCTTGCCGCGCCCGGCACTCCGCCGGCGGGTGCGGCAGCGTTTTGGTTATCGATCGAGATCACCTCCGAACGCGTGGCACCGCCACGACCTTGATCGTCATACTGTTCCAGCGTGGATTCGACTTGGGTGAAGTCTAAATCCACCGACACAACGGCCTGTATATTACCCGAGCCAATGATGGGTGTGAGCAGATTGTCGATGCGTGCGCGATACATTTCCTCGACGCGTTGCTGGTAGGCCAGTTGTCCAGCGGTAACACCGAGTGCGGTGTCAGCGTCGCTGCTGTCGGTCAGCAAATTACCCATTTGGTCAATCACAGCAACGTCATTGGCCGCTAAATAAGGCACGCTGGATGAGACGAGATGAACAATCGCTTGAACTTGAGAGTCCGAGAGTCTTCGTCCTGGTTGTGGCGTCACGACCACGGAGGCTTTCGCTGGGGTTCGATCGCGCACGAATACTGACTGCTTGGGTGCCGCAATGTGCACGCGAGCGGCTTGCACGGTGTTGATTTGGGTGATGGAGCGAGCGAGTTCTTGCTCGATCGCGTTCATATACTTCACCTGTTCCATGAACTGGCTAGTGGTCATGGTACTTTCTTGCGACAGGTTCGCGAAACCGCCTTGACTGGCCGATGCGGGTAAGCCCTGCGAGGCCAACAACAAGCGCGCCTCATGGTATTGATCGGCGGGTACACTGAGTTCCCCCGAGCCAGAATCAATGACGGGGTCAAAGTTGGCTTGTTTCAATGCCTCGAATGAGGCGTGGCGATCGGTCTCACTCATGCCGGGGTAGAGCGTCCTTAAGTTCTGTCCTTGAATCCAAGAGAACAACAGTGCAAAGACAAAAATTGAGGCGATCACAATAATGGCTGGCATGCTGCGTTTTACCGCCGGTTGATTCAGCAAGCTGATGGGTGTGAGGGGCGCGCTCGCAGTGTTGGCTAGTGCCGTTCGCGGATTGGCAGCGATCACTGCGTTGGATGGCCCTGTGCTCGGTGTTGCCGCTGAGGTCGTGGGCAGATTACCTGTTGCTGTTGCCGTAGCTTCCATAATGTTTTCCTAGTGCGGTTATACCGGCATATTCATGATGTCTTCATAGGCTTTCATCACCTTGTTGCGAATTTGCAAGGTGGCTTCGAAGGCCAGCGAGGACTTTTGCATGCCAATCACGACATCGGTTAAGGGAATGTCTTGACCCGCGTCGTAGGCGTTGCGCTGTGCCGCCGCTGTTTGCTGCAAGGTATTGACCTCTTTGATGCCCTTGGCCACGGCCTCTGCAAAGTTGACTGACGAGTTTGGTGTGGTTGCGCCAGTTTGCTGAGTCTGATTCGAGAATTGCCGAATTTGTTGCAGCAATGCGTCGGCATTCATTCCTGTCGGTTTAATCATAATGATTCCTTACGCGCTTGCAGCCAGACGAGGCTCGGTCTCGCGGAGTTTCTGTAATTTGTGACGCAGTGTTCTGGGGCTGATTCCAAGTTGCTTGGCCGCTTCTTCACGCGTTGGGGCTTTCTGAAGCGTCTCCATGATGGCGGCGTACTCTGATTGTCTCACCAGGTCGCTCAAGCCGCTCGAGGCGTTGGTTGATAGCGCTTGAGATGCCGTATCCAGCAGTGAACAGGATGAACTCAGGTCATCAAATTCAATATCAGCTGCCGTGATGCGGTCATTGTCTGACAGTATCTGGGCGCGCATAATGACGTTCTCTAGTTCTCGGATATTACCTGGCCAGTCGTAGGCTTGAAGTTTTGCCTGAGCACAGGCCTCAAGATGTTGTGCTGTGCTTTGAAATTCTGTGGTCGCTAAGAAGTGCTCGGCCAGTGCCAGAATGTCCTCGGGGCGCTGAGCCAGTGAGGGAATTCGAATTTGGAATGCGCTCAAGCGGTAGTACAAATCCTCGCGGAATAATCCCTGGGCAATGCGTTCTTTTAAGGCTTGGTTGGTCGCTGCAACCACACGGATGTCGAGTCGAACTTCGCTGTCTCCTCCCAAACGGGTAATCCGCTTCTCTTGCAAGGCTCGCAACAACTTGGCTTGCAGATGGTAGGGTAGCTCAGCAATTTCATCCAAAAAGAGTGTGCCGCCATGAGCCTGTTCAAAATAACCGGCTTGTTCTCGAGCGGCGCCTGTAAAAGCGCCTTTTTCATGCCCAAACAGCATGTCTTCGATAAGGTGCTCGGGCAAAGCTGCGCAATTGACGGCCACGAATGGACCCTCACTACGATTCGATGCGGCGTGAATGACGCGGGCGATGACTTCTTTGCCGCAGCCCGTAGGGCCGGTCAGTAAGGCTGTTACGCCAGCTTTGCCGACTTTTTCACTTAGGTTCAATAATTTTTTGCTTTTGGGATCGCGGAAAATGACGGATTTTTGTGTCGGTTTTAGAAACTCAGCGACCTCGTCGTTGCGGTGAGTTTGCAGGGTCTGCATCCAAAAATCGGTATCCAATTCGCCACTGTCAATGACATCAGTCGCGCCGAGCTTGAAGCCCTGACTCGCCAAATGTAAACCACTGGCCGGTATGCGCAGTAGAACAGTGTGCATTGAGCCTTTCGAAAAAATATCTTCAAGGTAAGCCTCGCGAGCTGCGATGGATACGTGGACAACCACCACGCCGTCTGGGTGTTGATTGAGCCAGCGCAAGGTCGTGTTGCCGCTCCAGTGGGGTAGGGTGCAAAGATCAATGCCCCGTTCGCTGAGAGCACTCCGCAAAGCCAAGCTTTGTTGCTGATCGGGGTCAATCCATAATACTTGTTGTGTCATACCTGTCGCCGCTTATCACTGAATCTCTAGCAGGGATAGCAAATGCTATGCCAGTTTTTAAAATGCTTATATTTCAGTGTGTTGCGAATTTATTTTAGGTGCGTGTCGGCTTTTTGCCGGCGGCAAGTCTTTGCCAGTGGCAAGATGTGTCGAAAATTCGGCAAAGGTTTGCCTACGCGGATTGCGCGGAATTCGTCAGTTCGTATTTGTTGATTTTTTCGATTAAGGTGGTGCGGCGAATGCTGAGTAAACGAGCGGTTTGGGATACGTTGTGGGCGGTGCGTTGCAAGGCCTCTTCGATGATGTCACGCTCGATCTTGGCAATGTGGTCTTTTAAAATCAGGCCTTCATCCGGCAAGTGGCTGATGCCTTGCGCCATGCGCACAATGCCTTCGATATTGGGTAGGTTAAGATCATCAACCTCTAGGGTGTCGCTTTGGGGTGCTGTTGGTGGGGGCGCCGCTGGGAAATCCTCCTCAATGGCGGACAGGGTTTCTAGCATTTTTGGGGGTAGCATGATGTCGGGAACTTGGCGCAAATCCACTTCTTGGCCGGCATAGAGGGCGGTGAAGCGGTGCGCAAGATTTTGTAGCTCGCGAATATTACCGGGCCATTCATAGTGTCTTAATACGGCTTGCGAAAAGCTCGATAAACGTACGGGGGCGTCACCATTGCGCTTTTCCATTTCCGCAAAGCGCGCGAACAGCTCGGTAATGTCCTCTTTGCGCTCAGCAAGCGATGGTAGTGCGAGCGGAATGACGTTGAGTCGATAGTACAGGTCTTCGCGGAACTCGCCCAAGCCTACGGCCTTTTCAAGATCCTTATGGGTTGCAGCAATGACCCGAACATTGACATCGAGCGATTGCTGGCTGCCTATGGGGTCCACTTTGCGCTCTTGCAATACCCGCAGTAATTTGACCTGCAAATCCATGGGCATATCGCCAATTTCATCGAGGAATAGGGTGCCGTTGTGCGCCAATTCAAAACGGCCTTTGTGGTCGCTGATGGCACCTGAAAACGACCCTTTACGATGGCCAAAGAGTTCGGATTCCAGCAACTCACGAGGGATCGCAGCACAATTAATGGGAACGAACCGATTTTTTGAACGCGGAGACAACTCATGCAGTGCTTTGGCAACAAGCTCTTTGCCGGCGCCAGACGGGCCGCGAACAAGTACCGTTGCGTCACTCGGCGCAACTTGTTCGATTAAGCCTTTAACCGCCATAATCGCGGGGCTTTTACCAATAATTGTGCTCAGCATGAATGTCCGTTACAGCAGGTAGAGCGCTTGAGCGCTCTTTATAAGTATGCTCTGATGGTAACGGACACTGAGTGTGTTAGCAATTTTTTCTAGCGTCGTTTAAAAATGCTAAAAATTAGGCGTTTGCCAGTTGTTGTTCGCGCAACACTTCGGGTACTTCGGCCCAAGCACTTTGAATTTCCATCAGTAGGCTTTTGACTTCGGCGATGATGGCTTTGTCATTATCGACATTGGCCTTAAACAGTCTGCGCATGGCGTACGCATAAAGATCGGCGAGGTTGCGGGCTATTTCGCCGCCTTTGTCGTGATCTAAAGAGCCCTGTAGGCCGACTAAAATACGGCAAGCGCGGCTAATGCTGTCGCACTTTGCTCGAATATTGTTGTGTTCAAGCTGGTGCTCGGCAGCCACCAAGGAACTGATTAGACCATCGAAAAGCAGGCTGATCAGTTGATGTTTATCGGCCGAGGCAACAGATGATTCCAAATCAACTTGTTTGTACATAGAGGCGGCGCGTTGTGCAGCGGACATAGTGACTCCCAGTCTTAGTCGATGAATGTCTGAAGGAATAATCGGCCGCATGCGGGAAACCTTGAGCGTCTTTTTTAATCGGTGCAAGTCGCGAGATACTCTCGGCACAGCTTGAGAAGACGCTCGGCCTCTGCGGCTTGCTGTAAGGACATGGCAACCCCAGTGTATTGCGTAATTTCTAGCGCGTCCTCGACGCCGTTGGCGTAGGCCAGCGAACCCCAGACGTGTGCATAAATAAGATTCGGGTCACCACCTTGCTTCGTTTGCAACAAGTGGGCGGCCATCAGTTGAGCATTCGGATGATCTTTTTGGGCGGCCCGCTTAAAGTATGTGCGTGCCAGCCCTGCATCTTTTTTTGCCCCCTCGCCCGTCAAGGCCATGACGCCGAGTTGATACAGAGACTCGGCCAAGCCAAGTCTGGCAGCTTCTTCAAAGTATGCTGTTGCGCGAGCGTAGTCGATCGGGACACCCTTACCCTCGAAATAGACTAAGCCCAAATTGTGTTTCGCCAGGGTAAGCCCATGACCCGAAGCAGATTCGAACAGACGAATAGCTTCTTGAATGTTGCGAGGGACGCCCAAACCATCTTGGTATAGCGTGGCTAAAGCGTTTTCTGCGGGGGCATGACCTTGTTCGGCCAGTGTGCGCCACGCGCGCGCGGCAGTGCTATAGTGACCTCTCTCGAAGGCTGCATAACCGGGCGTCATGGGGTCGGGCTGTGCGTTTATGTTGCCACAGCTAAACGCCACAAAGGCGGGCGACAAGTGAGCAGCACTCTCTATAGCTTGATCGGCCTCGGCGCTGGCGTTGCCTTTATTCTCGCGCTCAAAGGATTGTCACATCCAAAGACTGCGCGACGTGGAAATTTGATTGGTGCATTTGGTGCAACTGTTGCAACTCTTGCCGTCTTCTTCTACGAACGACCACTTAACAATTTGGCGTGGATCATCGGTGCAATTGCAGTGGGATTAATTGTTGGCGTTCCTGCAGCTCGTAAAGTTGAGATGACACAGATGCCGCAATTGGTGGCTCTCTTTAATGGCGTTGGCGGTGGAGCAGCAGCACTTGTCGCCATCGTTGAATATATGAATTTAGGTAATGAGGCAACGACAGCTGAAGTAATCTTCACAGTCTTTACCGTCGTCGTTGGCTGCATCTCCTTTAGCGGTTCCATCATTACCTTCTTGAAGTTGCAAGAGTTAATGACAACTCGCCCCGTTGTATTCCCTGGCGGCCGCTTTGTCATTGCTGCCAACCTCATTGCAGTACTCGCAGTTTCTGTCTGGGTTGTCACAGCGCTTGGAACAACTCCACTTCTTACTTTGGGAGCTCTCTCACTTCTCTTTGGTGTGCTCTTCGTGCTTCCAGTTGGTGGCGCAGATGTGCCCATTGTTATCTCACTTCTCAACGCCTTCACGG
>JALRFH010000182.1 GCA_023253715.1 Halieaceae bacterium | reverse complement strand
CAGCGTCACGCGGTTGAATTCAATCGATTCATCCAGGTCAGGCACTGTATGACTGGCGACCACACCCAAGGTTTCAAGACCAGGCAAAGGCATGCCTTTTAACCGGGAGTCAGCGACGATAACCTCTTTAAAAAAACGATTAAATCCGTCCAGTAAGGGTAAATTGTCGCGATCGTAGAAGACATCAGCGACGGTAATCATGGCCGATGCAAGCCCTGGGTCAGCCAACAAGTCAAACACATCATGACTGTATTCTAGGGTCACCCCATTGCGTTTGGCGTTTACCTCACACACAGCAAGGGCATTCGAGTCTAAGTCGCAGGCAATAACACGCCGAGCTCCAGCTCGCGCCGCAGCGATAGCCACAATGCCACAACCGGCACCAAAATCGATGACGGTTTGGTGCTTTACAATTTCGGGATTATCCATCAAGTACCGAGCTAACACCTGACCACTGGCCCAGCAGAAACACCAGTACGGGGGATTATCCATCAGGGCTTGCGCGACCTCATAAGGCAGGCCCTCGCGGGGGTAGTCTTCGCTGATCAACAACAAAGGCAAATCAGGGGTCTGCGGCGGGCACTGCCAACTCAATTCTGCGCCCGGTATTCTGCTTTGAAGGTGCGTCTTTAGACTATTCAACATAATGAAACAGACAAATCACGAAAAGAATACCCTAGCTGATCGATTACGATCCGCCAACAGAAATCGATCTTAGGGGTATTACATTACAACTCCCACGGACCCACATCGCCGGTATTCAGGCCTAAGGACTGTATCGCCTTTTGCACGACCTCCCCGCTGACCGCACCCTGTTTTTGCAGCGAGTGTAGCGCAGCCACCACAATACTGGACTTATCGACCTCGAAAAATTCCCGCAATTTGGCGCGCGTATCGCTGCGACCGAAACCATCGGTGCCCAAAACGGTGTAGGGCGCATCGATGTAAGGTGCAATGAGTTGCGGCAAGGCACGAATATAATCCGTACAAGCGATCACCGGTGAGGGACCACTGAGCGCTTCACAGACCCACGCAACCCTCGGAGTCTCTTGTGGATGCAAACGATTCCAGCGCTCGATTCCACGTGCCTCTCGCTCCAGCTCTGTAAAACTCGTCACACTCCAGACTTCGACGGCAACAGACCACTCCGAGGCCAAAAGCTGAGCCGCCGCCTGAACTTCAAGAACCAAGCTGCCCGAACCAAGCAAGCGGACAGATGCTTTTGCATCTTTTGGTTGATAATGAACAAAACGATACATACCCGCAATGATGTGAGCCTCGTTACCCTCTGGGAGCGAGGGATGCGGCATATTTTCATTGGTCACGGTCAAATAATAGAATTCATCGCGCTGTTCTTGCAGCATCCGCTTCATACCATGATCGATAATGATCGCCAATTCGGCCGCAAACGCAGGATCATAGGCTCTGCAGTTGGGAACCGTCGCTGCCATTAAATGACTTTGGCCATCTTGATGCTGGAGTCCCTCACCTCCCAAGGTCGTTCTTCCCGAGGTTGCCCCGATCAAAAAGCCGCGTGCCCGTTGATCTGCGGCGGCCCAAATCAAGTCACCAATGCGCTGAAAGCCAAACATCGAATAATAAATATAAAAGGGTAGCGTCCCTACACCATGCACAGAATAGGCTGTAGCAGCCGCCACCCAGGAGCTGATAGCACCCGCCTCACTGATACCCTCTTCAAGAATTTGACCATCTAGAGCTTCTCGATAACTCAGAATCGACCCAATATCCTCCGGCTCGTAGCGTTGCCCTACACTGGAATAAATGCCAACCTGCTTGAACAGATTGGCCATCCCAAAAGTTCGCGCCTCGTCTGCGACGATCGGTACAACACGAGCACCAAGATGCTTGTCTTTTAAAAGATTGGTCAGCATACGCACAAAGGCCATAGTGCTCGACATCTCTTTCCCGTCTGATTTTAGCGCAAACTCGCCGAAATCCATTGCAGACGGTGTTGGCAGAGACGCCACACTGGGCTGACGAGTTGGAATATAGCCGCCTAAATTGGCACGATGTTCGTGCAGATACCTCATCACCTCGCTGTCTTGCTCAGGCTTATAAAAACTCAGAGCTTCTGCGTCCTCATCGCTTAAAGGCAAATTAAACCGGTTTCGAAAGTCTAAGAGCGCCTCACGATCCAATTTTTTCTGCTGGTGGGTTGTCATCTTTCCCTGTCCAGCCTCACCCATGCCGTAGCCTTTTTTCGTTTGCGCCAACACCACGGTGGGGCGTCCCTTGTGTTGCACAGCGGCTGCGTAGGCAGCATAGATTTTTACCAAATCGTGCCCGCCCCGCTTGAGCTGATCAATTTGTTCATCGGTTAAGCCTTGAACTAAAGCGCGAAGCTCAGCATTCTGACCAAAAAAGTTATCACGATTATAGCGCCCATCTTTTGCGGCAAAGGTCTGGAATTGGCCATCTACTGTCTCGGCAAAAGCTCGAATTAAAGCGCCCGCTTTATCTCGCGCAAACAACCCATCCCAGTCCGAGCCCCACACCAGTTTAATCACATTCCAACCGGCGCCACTGAAGAGCGCTTCCAATTCATCGATGATTCGACTGTTACCTCGAACAGGGCCGTCTAGCCGTTGCAAATTACAATTAACAATCCAGGTTAAATTATCCAAGCCCTCGCGCGCGGCCATGGTCAACGCAGACATGCTCTCTGGCTCATCCATTTCTCCGTCGCCAAACACACCCCAAACACGACGGTCGGCCGTATTCGCCAAGCCGCGGTGATCAAGATAACGCATAAATCTAGCCTGATAGATAGAGCTGATGGGACCTATCCCCATTGAGCCCGTCGGGAATTGCCAAAAATCTGGCATTAACCAAGGATGGGGGTAACTGCACAGACCTTGCAGACCCTGCTGCTTAGCCGTAACTTCCTGTCGGTAATGCGCTAAATCGGCCTCACTCAGGCGCCCCTCCAAAAAAGCTCTGGCGTAAATACCGGGTGCCGAATGCGGTTGATAGAAGATGACATCCCCACCAAAGTCGTCGCTTGGGGCTCGAAAAAAATGATTAAAGCCCACCTCGAACAAATCCGCCGCGCTCGCGTAACTGGCAATGTGTCCCCCTAGATCACCGTAGGCAGTATTCGCACGGACCACCATTGCCAAAGCGTTCCAGCGCATAATCGACACCAACTGCTCTTCCAGTGCGAGATCACCTGGAAACGCCGGCTGTTGATCAACCGTCACCGTGTTTACATAGGGTGTACCTAGCGTCGGCTGCCATCCAATCGAGGGGTCACGAGCGATTTTAGTGATCGCATCAAGAAGCTGCCTGGCACGTTCAGGGCCCGCGTAAGACACCACACCTTGCAAGGCATCGCACCATTCAGCAAGCTCTTGATGGTCATCGTCTTGGTCTTGGTTAATCCAGTGTTGTGAGTTCATTAGAGCCTCCTCTGCGTGACTACAATGTAGAGTTTAGCGGCCAAAATTTCCTACCGTTTTCAATCAAAAAATCGATCGTATCGGCAGTTTATTTTAAAAATAAGTACAAGAGCGGAATAAAATTTTACAATCAGAGGAAATAGCCATAAGGTACGATAACGTAATGGACTCTTAATGAGATGACCGATCATGATGCAAGTAGATCGTATCGATTTAAAAATCTTAAAAATCCTGCAAATCGACGGCAAAGTGTCCAATGCCGAGTTAGCAAAGCGTATCAACTTATCACCCTCGCCTTGCTTGGCTCGAGTAAAGCGCCTAGAGCAGCAGGGACTGATAAAACAATACGTCGCCTTACTCGACCCAAAAACTGCAGGTCTTGAGCTAAACGTGTTCGTATTTATTACTTTAAAAACTCAATCACGCGCACTGTTAAAGGAATTTGAAGAGCGAATTAGCGCGCATCCTGCTGTGATGGAGTGCTACCTGATGACCGGTGTAGAGGACTATATGATTCGGGTAGTCATGCCGAACGTGGCCTCATTGGAAAGATTCATTGTTGACGATTTGTCGCCCATGCCTGAAATTGAGCATATCCGCTCCAGTATCGCGCTCAAGCAGGTACGCTACAAAACGGCGTTACCCTTGTAGCCCACCAAGAGATTGTACCTAGGGTCCATGCCACTGACGAGGCTCGGCAAAGCATCAAGGACGCTATAAAATAAAGCGCCTCGTAAATTACGCGCGACTCGAGATCCGATGAGCAGCCATCCAGCACGCGTGAAACCCTTGCGGCACCCGAACAGGCATT
>JALRFH010000162.1 GCA_023253715.1 Halieaceae bacterium | reverse complement strand
GCTGTTAGGATGTGATTCAAGTCTGCAAGCAAGCCATCGCTTATATCGATACAGCCAGTAGCGACGCCTGCCAGTTCAGCACCCAGTGACAACTGAGGTTGCGGATAGCACCAAGCATCATGCAGGGCCTGATAGTGGTCGTCGTTGTCGATATCGAGTTGGCCAAGTTCTAACGCTAGGCCTGCGCCGGCGTCGCCCAGTGTGTTTGACACACAAACGACATCGCCGACTTTGGCGCCCGACCGCTTCAGCGCTTTTAGCGGCGTTACCGAGCCGTGCACCGTAATGCTTATGCACAAAGGACCTTTAGTGGTATCACCGCCCACTAGGGGGCAATCAAAGTTGTAAACGGCTTTGGTTACCCCTTCGCTGAAGCTACGCAACCACCAAGGGTCTTGCTCTGGTAGCGTCAGCGCTAGCGTCATGCCCAAGGGTTTGGCGCCCATGGCGGCTAAATCGCTAATGGCACTGGCAATGCTGCGGTAAGCGATTACCTCCGGTAGTGTGTGCTCGCTAAAGTGTACGCCTGCAACCGCGGTATCTACAGATACAACCAAAGATTCACCCGCGGGCACGCTGAGTATTGCCGCGTCATCACCCACACCCAACGCGACATTGTTGCCAAAATCGAGGCCGGTAAAGTAGGTTTTGATGAGGTCGAATTCGCCCATAGGATTATTGCGAGGCGCGCATGAAGATGATGGGTTGTGGCTTAGGCATTTGCCTCAGCCCATTTACAGGCCGAGCTCGGCGGTGCGCAGACCGCGTGCGGCTTTGTCCAGAACCCCGTTGATGTATTTGTGGCCGTCGGTGGCGCCAAACTTGCGCGTTAGCGATACCGCTTCGTTGATTACCACTTTAAAGGGCACGTCTAAGCGCTCTTTTAGCTCGAACAAGCCCATTCTTAGAATGGCCAGTTCTACAGCGTCTAGATCATCTAACTTGCGATCAAGCAATGGTTCTAGGTAGGCATCTATAGCAGCGTGCGTTTTCACCACACCGTGCAACAGAGCCTGAAAATACTCGAGATCCACGTGCGAGAAATCGTAATCGATACGGAATTCTGCTTCGATGTCGGTTGATGATTGCTCGTTCATGTGCCAACGATACAAGGCCTGAACCGCGTAGTGTCGGGCCTTGTGTCGCTCTGCAGAAATGGTGTTGATGGTCTTTGTCACTTAGCCTACCTGCGCCAACAGGTCGACCATTTCGATTGCAGAGGTTGCGGCTTCAGCACCTTTGTTACCGGCTTTGGTGCCAGAGCGCTCTACAGCTTGCTCGATCGAATCAACGGTAAGGACGCCAAACGCAATGGGCAAGCCATGTTCGAGGCTGACTTGAGCAATGCCTTTGGTGCATTCGCCGGCAACGTGTTCAAAATGAGGTGTGCCGCCACGAATGACAGCGCCAAGTGCAATGATAGCGTCGGTGCCGCCTGCCTTGGCGATTTTTTGGCACACTAAAGGGATTTCGAAAGCACCTGGTGCGCGCACGATCTTCATTTGCTCATCGCTTACACCGTGACGACGCAAGGTGTCGATCGCGCCCTCAAGCAAATGTTCTACGACAAAACTATTCCAGCGACCTACAACTAGGGTGTAATGGCCCTTGCCCGAGGCCAATTTGCCTTCTACGGTTTGGATTGCCATGTTAAGACTCCTCTACTCGAGTGATTGTGCCACTCGGATCAATAAAACTGTTCACTTCTAAATCAAAGCCCGAAAGCGCATTGTACTTCATTGGTGCACCTAACAGCGAGATTTTACGTACTCCCAAATCTTTTAGGATTTGCGACCCTGTACCAATACGGCTGTAAATAGGGGTTTGCTTGGGTTGAACGGCATCGGGTGTGCCAATAGCCATATCGACACTGTGCAGGAGTGTGTCGCTGCTTTCGTCGTTGGCTAGTATGACTGCAACACCCTGCGGTTGTTGCGCCAGGTAGGCAATAGCGCTGCTGGCGTCCCATGAGTTCACATCGGCCACTTGGGTTCCGACGATATCGCGCAAGATTGACTGCACGTGCATGCGAACGGGGATAGCCATGTCAGCATCGATTTCGCCCTTGGTAAGCGCAATGTGTATTAGGTTGTTGGCGCGGTCGCGATAGGCGACCAGATTGAACTCGCCGTGTTTGGTTTGGATCGTGCCTTCGCGCTCACGCTCAATGGTGCGCTCATTTGTTAAGCGGAAGTGGATGAGATCGGCGATGGAGCCAATTTTTAGGTTCCACTGCCTCGCAAATTCACGCAGTGCTTCGCCGTCAGCCACGTAGCCTTCGGGTGTTAGAACGTCGGCGATGACAGCACTTGGGGAGCAGCCTGCTAGGCGCGCATAGTCAGCCGCAGCCTCGGTATGGCCGGCTCGATTTAGAACGCCACCGTCCTCCGCGGTCAGCGGAAAAATGTGTCCAGGCTGAACAATATCTTCAGGTTTCGCGTTGGGTGCCACGGCGACTTGAACGGTCAAAGCGCGGTCGGCCGCAGAAATACCGGTATCGATACCGTGTCGCGCTTCGATTGATAGCGTAAAGTTGGTTTTCTCGGCGCTGGTGTTTTCGGCCATCAAGGGTAAGTTTAGCTGGCGGCAGCGTTCTTTCGTCAACGCAAGGCATACCAAGCCTTTGGCTCTGCGCGCCATAAAATTCACGTGGTCGGCGGTGATGTGGTCGGCCGCGACCATCACAACACCTTCGGAACTGCTGTCTTTGTCATCGTCGACTATTACAACCATCTGGCCGCGACGTAAATCGGCAATCAGTTCTTCTACTGTGTTTAACATGCTTTGGAATTCCTAAATTCTGCTTAGCGGTTTAAAAAACCGTTTTCGGCCAGAGTCTCTAAACTCAGGCCCTGAGGTTTGGCGGCCTCACTCCCCATAAGAAGTCGCTCGAGGTAGCGCGCGATTACGTCCACTTCTAAATTGATGGAGGTGCCAACGTGGTAGCCACCGATAACGGTTTCGGCCATGGTTTGCGGAATGATGTTTAAGTCAAAACGATTTCCGCTGACTGAATTCACCGTAAGACTGGTGCCGTCAATGCAGATAGAGCCTTTGTGGGCGATGTACTTGGCCAGTTCAGCGGGGGCTTCAATTAAAAAGCGCCAGGAGCGACCTTCTTCATAGCGCTCGACGACTGTGCCAATACCATCGACGTGACCACTCACAATGTGGCCACCTAATCGTGATTCGGGTGTCAGTGCCCGCTCTAGGTTGACTTTCGTGCCCGTGCTCCAAGTGCCGACTGTGGTTAGGCTTAGCGTTTCGTTAGACACATCGGCCCAGTAGCCATCGCCGGGAAGTTCGACCACGGTCAAACAGACGCCGCTGGTGCAGATACTGTCGCCCAGCTGCACACCCTGTAGGGGAAGCTTACCCGATTTAACGCGAATGCGAACATCGCCGCCGCGGGGTTCTATCGCAGCAATTTCGCCTACAGCTTCAATGATGCCTGTGAACATAGTTTTCCTAGTTACCTGATGCCTGTGAACATAGTTTTCCTAAGTTACCTTAGTGCGAGGGCTTTAGTGTTAATTTTACATCCGACCCAATTCGACGGGTGTCGATTAAATCGAAGTTTAGGCGCTGTGTCATGGTCGCTATGTCCATATGCACTAGACTTTGCGCATTATGACCAAGAATAACGGGCGCTTGGTATAGAACGAGTTCATCGACCAGACCTGCGCTGAGCCAGCTTCCTGCGAGTCTTGGGCCACATTCTAGTAGAATTTCGTTGGCAGGGGCGATCGCCATGAGCTGTAATAACGCCTCTTTTAATCCACTTGGCGATTTTAAATCGCTTATCTCGATAATGTTTTCAGGGTCTATGTGGTCGGGCGGTGTAGCTTTAGGCTCGGCGCAAAACAGCGTTCTAGCGCCGTTTAATATTTTTGCGCCCGCTGGCGTTTTGAGCGTCGAGTCAAAGACGGCACGCAGCGGTTGATGTGCGACTGCCTCATGCGCTAAGTCGGACTCGAGTGGAAGGTCGCCTTCTCGCACATTCAGTTGGCAGTCATCTTCAAGCACCGTGCCTACACCCGTAATAACAAGTCCTGCCTGTGCTCGCAGTAGCTGTACGTCACGCCGCGCGTTTGGGCCTGTAATCCATTGGCTTTCGCCATTTGCCAGGGCAATTTTGCCATCTAGCGAGCAGGCGAGTTTAAGGCGCACTCGGCCGTAGCCGCGCTCGAGTCGCAGTAAAAACCCCTGTAACTGCTGTTTTACAGTATCGCCTAAAAGTCCGACTTCGACCTGAATGCCTGCTTGCTTGAGTGTTTCAAACCCGCTGCCCGCAACTTCGGGGTAGGGGTCTTCGATGGCGGCAACAACTCTAGTGATGCCAGCACGAATTAAAGCCTGACTGCAGGGGCCGGTTCTGCCATGGTGATTACAGGGTTCTAAGGTCACGTACGCGGTTGCTCCCCGCGCTTGCTCGCCGGCTTGCGCTAGCGCCATGACTTCGGCGTGTCCTTGGCCCGGGGGCTGGGTGTAGCCCTCGCCTACAATCTGCCCGTTTTTGACGATGACACACCCTACATGCGGGTTGGGTTTGGCGCTGTACTTGCCTTGCTCGGCCAGGTCAATGGCCCGCTGCATGAGCGCTGTGTCGGATAGTATGGTCACGTTTATTCGCTGTCGCTTGGATGGCGCAGGGTGTCGATGGCGTCTTTAAATTCTGAGATGTCTTGGAAACTGCGATAGACCGAGGCAAAGCGCACGTAAGCTACTTCGTCTAGGGTACGCAGTTCGCTCATGACCAGTTCACCTAGCACGCGTGAGCCAACTTCGCGCTCGCCGGTAGCCCGCAAGGCGTGTTTAATGCGCTGGATTACAGCTTCGACGGCTTCTACCGCTACCGGGCGTTTTTCGAGTGCGCGCTGAAATCCCGCGCGCAATTTTTCTTCGTCGAAGGGTTCGCGTACGCCATTTTGTTTCACGATACGAGGCATGACCAGTTCGGCGATTTCGTAGGTGGTAAAACGTTCTTTGCAGTCGAAGCATTCACGTCGACGGCGTACTTGGTCACCTTCGGCGACTAGGCGTGAGTCGATCACTTTGGTATCGATAGCAGAGCAAAATGGGCAATGCATGCGTAATCCTTACAAAATTTGCGCGAATATTACCATGTTTCCGTGCGATTTTTCTTGCAGATCTTCGTGGCAGAAAATTCTTGGAAATGATGGATGGCAGGAACGATGCTTAGGTGAGTAAATCTTTTGGGGGTAAAAATAATCGATAGTGCTCAAAACTTTGGTGTGGTGGGCGTGAGTGGCTAGTGTAACGAGTCATCATGTAAGGAATTAACAATGCCACTTAAACCTCTAGCCATCGCCAATACTTACTATTTCACCTTGCGGCTGCGTCATGGTCGCAAGCGCTATTTAACCGATTACCCAGATGTTTGGTTTTGGGCGCTGAATCGAGTTCAACAAGAGCTGCCTACCCGTATTAATGCCTTTGTTTTGCTACCCGATCATGCTCATTTAATATGGACTTTACCCACCAAGGGCGGGCATGTTGAACGTTGTCGGCGGCTTTGCGAGGAGTTTAGCCAGGAACTCGCGAAAAGCACTGGTGCTAGCCGCCGCTTGCACAAGGCTAACTTTAAGTTATTTCGGAGTTTCTACCCCAGCACTCCAATTCATTCCGTAGCGCAACTACACCGCCTTCGCGATCACTTGCACCACGACCCCGTACGTCATGGTTTGGTGAAGGCGCCTGAAGATTGGCGCCATTCCAGTGTTTCTAAATTTAATAATCCAGCTATTTAAGCCGCTTTTGGGTTTTGCTTGCGTGCCCTAACTTTGCCAGCGGCAATTTCTTTTTCTAAGCGCTTGGCGTAGTGATCAAAGTGCAGCTGGATAGTGTGTCTAGGGCTCTCGTAATAATGACCTGTGTAGAACTTTTCATCTGCAACTATCACCTTGTGCATGGTGTGAGCGTCGGGTAAGACGTAATTACCCAGTATGTAAGGCGCGACGAGTTTTGATTGCTGCTCGGCAAAGTTGACTAGGGTAGGTAGGGATTGGGCCAAGCCCATATAAATTAGGTTGGGCACTTCGGGAATAAACATGCGTTTGAATAATTTAGGCGGGTTGTTTTTCTCGTCGGCTTTGAACTGTGCTTGGTCAAAAAATGGGAAGTCGATTTTGTAGCCGGTGCACCATACAATGACGTCAAAATCAGAGGCCGTGCCGTCAGTGAAGTGAACAGTATTTCCCTCGAAACGGTCAATGCCGGGTCTGCCCTTGATATCGCCAGAGCCCGCTCGCTGCAAAAACTCCCCAGAAATGGTGCCGTGGGCCTGCCAGACTTTGTAAGTGGGCTCGGGTAGGCCGTAGTCTTTGGGGTTGCCAATTTGTTTATTGGCGGTCATTTCCATTAACCAGTTTTGAATACCTTTAGGTACCCAACCGGGCAGCATCACTTTATCGGCAGGCTTACCGTTGATGTATTTTGGAAATACCCACACGCCGCGGCGCATCGATATGTGAAGTTCTTTGGTCAAAAAACGCATGGATAATTCTGACGAAATATCCATCGCCGAGTTACCAGAGCCCACCACGAGTACGCGTTTGTCGCGCATATCAATGGGGTCGAAGGGGGTGTTGTAGCTGTGAGCGTGAATTTGCTGCCCCGCAAAGTCGCCAGGGTAGGCAGGCTCCGGCCAGCGTGGGCTCCAATGGTGCCCGTTGGCAACAATCATGTAGTCGTAAGTGCGGGTTTGTCCGTCTGATGTGCGAACAGTCCACTGACCGTCGTCTTCGCGATGTGCGTTCTCGACTTTGGTGTTGAACGTAATAGTCTCGCGCAGGCCAAAGTGGTCGGTGTAATCGTTCAGGTAACCGAAGATGTCGCTGTGATGCGGAAAGTCAGGCCAGTCTTTGGGTACGGGGAATTCCTCAAATCCCATTCGGAATTTCGAGGTGTCGATATGCAGGCTTTGGTAGCAGGCCGACATGCCGTTGGGATTTTTGTAATACCAGTTGCCGCCAACGTTGTCGGACGCCTCGAAACAGTCGTAAGCGATGTTGAAATCTTTTAGGCGTTTGATCGTGCTGATGCCGCTGGGGCCCGCGCCAATGACACAGCATTTGGGGCAGTGAGTCGATGACATACGTTAGTCCGAAATAGAAATCATGTGACCCAAGAGTAAGAATAATCGCGCTGGGTTTCAAGCGGCAAACGAAGTCCAAAGTGAGACCTGGACGGATGTTCTTCAAGCGCGTCAGACGGAGCCGTAAATAAACTTACAGAACCTTACGAATTTGCATTAAATAATTAATATAAAACAAAGTGATAAATTGATAACATTTACGAGTCTACCATTTGCAAAAATTGTATGTCTTGCGGAGCCCCTATGAAATTTCGAGTCGCCATACTGTTTTGGAAGTCGTGCTTTGCCCGCCTAAAGCATTGTGTGTTTATCGCTTGCCTCCTGCCTCTAATGCTTGTGACGCAGGCAGCCAATGCTCTTGTAGAGGCAACCTTTACAACGGCGGCGATTGCTGAATATCAAAATAACGCCAATCAAAATCAGGATCCAGCGCTCATCTCAGATGGTACTGCGTTCACGACGGCGCAGGGTCTGAAGAGCGTAACGATCAGTCAAATTGGCGATGTTTGGGGCGGAACGCAGGGTAATGACGTCAGCGTTGTTCTGCAGGTCACTTTTCAAGACGACTCGACGGTATCCGTGAATGGGGCGATGAACTGGGTACTTAATAAAAACGGTGGAGGTATTCACTATTTCGGTATTACTTTCGATGATGGTGTCGGTCCAGCAGACAACTATTTTTTCCGTAATCCAACGCCCGCCTATAAAAAGACTTATATCTTGCCCCTGCCCGGTGAGGAAGCCGTCTTAACTCAGGCGGTAACCGATCAGGATACCGATGGTAGTGCTAACTTCAACGCTGGAACGATCACCGAGTTGATCAACGCACTTACTGTTGCGTTCCCGCCCGCACAAGTTTCGGTTTCCAGTATTTCGGATGCCTCTCAGGTAGAGGGTACTAATTTAGTTCATACTGTGACTTTGTCGGCTGCGACAGAAGTTGCCCAGGATTTCGCGTATAGCCTTACGGATGTAACTGCAACGGGCGATGCTGACTACACAGCGACACCTACCTTCACAAATGGCGTCACTTTGGCGTTAGGAACTTTGACTGTTCCTGTAGGTGTTTCTTCTTTCACAATTACTTATCCGGGCTTGGACGATGCCACGGATGAACCGGCCGAGACTTACACCGTTACCGTGGGTGGTCAGTCGGGAACAGGCACGATTAATGATGACGATGTTGTAACCGTAGGCTCGGTTGGGAATGCTACCGAAACTGAGGGTACTAACTTAGTTCACACAGTAACCTTGTCTGGAACTACGGGTGTTTCGGCCGATTTTGCTTACGTGTTAACTGACGTGACGGCAACGGGCGACGCTGACTATACAGCGACACCTACCTTCACAAATGGCGTCACTTTGGCGTTAGGAACTTTGACTGTTCCTGTAGGTGTTTCTTCTTTCACAATTACTTATCCGGGCTTGGACGATGCCACGGATGAACC